>NZ_PJBB01000003.1:370000-740000 GCF_002836595.1 Tenacibaculum sp. Bg11-29 | reverse complement strand
CGCCAACATGGTACATTACTGCTGTTGTTACTACAGGTGCAGATTTGTCTTGATGTAAAATTACATGCATTCCGTTGTTTAAATCGTACTCTTCAAACTCAACTTTTTGTGCATTCGCTGAAAAGCCAATAAACAAAGCAGTAGCAAGAGTTGTAATACTTTTTTTCATTGATAAATTTTTAATTTTAACTGATAATTGGTGTATAGGACGTGAAGTTAAGTAGTTTGTTACATTTTTTATTTTTTTTCTTGAATAGTAGTAATTTTCTGAGTTATAGGTTGTTTGTTGGTTTAAACAAACGTATATTTGCACCCGCATTTTCATGAAGAAGGTGTGTTTAAGTATAACGCAAAACAAAAAGTATGTACGCAATCGTAGAGATAGCAGGGCAGCAATTTAAAGTAGCAAAAGACCAAAAGGTATACGTACACCGTTTACAAGAGGCAGAAGGATCAGAAGTAATTTTTGATAACGTAATGCTAATTGAAGACAAAGGAAACGTATCTATTGGCGCCCCAGCTATAACAGGTGCAGGAGTAACTGCAAAGGTATTACGTCACTTAAAAGGTGATAAAGTAATCGTTTTCAAGAAGAAAAGAAGAAAAGGTTACAAAAAGAAAAATGGACACAGACAGTATTTAACTGAGATTCAAATCGAAGGTATTTCTGCATCAGGTGTTAAAAAAACAGCAGCTAAAAAAGTAGCTCCTAAGACTGAGGTAAAATCAGAAGCTAAGGATTTAAGTTCTATGACTGTTGCTGAATTAAAAGCTTTAGCTAAAGAATCTGGTGTTACTGGGTATACTTCTTTAAAGAAAGCTGAATTAATTGAAGCGTTAAGCAAATAATTTAACTTTAAAAACTTACAGAGATGGCTCATAAAAAAGGTGTCGGTAGTTCGAAGAATGGTAGAGAATCAGAATCGAAACGACTAGGAGTAAAGATTTTTGGAGGACAAGCTGCAATTGCAGGTAATATAATTGTTCGTCAAAGAGGAACAACTCACAACCCAGGTGAAAATGTTTACATGGGTAAAGATCATACTTTACATGCTAAAGTTGATGGTGTAGTTGAGTTTAGAAAGAAAAGAAATAATAGATCATATGTTTCTATTACTCCTTTCGAAGCTTAATAAAATTTTTTATTAAAGTAAAAGCTTAAACAATTTATTGTTTAAGCTTTTTTTTATGCCTTTAAATTAATAAACATTAAAGGGTAGTAAGTGGTTTTTAAGTATTGTGTATTGGTGTTTGTAGGGGGAGCAATTTGTAGTGTTTAAGCACCTAACGTTAAGTCTTTTTTTGTAAAGAACTAGAGTTTGTATTCTGAATTTATTATAAAATAAAAAAGCATTACTAAAAGTAATGCTTTTTTTAATATCATTATTGAATAATTCCCCAATTTATCAATATGATTCCCCTTGTGTATTATACTGCAAATATGCATCTAAAATATATTTTATTGAGCTACTTATGTGTAAACAGTATGGAATTATGTATAAATGGTTCTTGTTTTCTTCTTTTAGGTTAATTTAAGGTTACTATAGTGTTTGAAATGGGTTTTTTAGATTTTAATTTTAAATTAATATCAGTTATATTTGATATAAATCGAACTTTATGTTAAAAGCTGTAATCGTAGATGATGAACCAAAAGCCATACAGGGTCTGTCTTGGGAATTATCTAATTTTAATAATGATTTAGAAATCATAAAAACATTTACAGTAGCTGAAGAGGCTATTAAGTACATTAATGAGAATTCTATTGATTGTCTTTTTTTAGATATTGAGATGCCAACAATGGATGGTTTTCAGTTGCTTGAAAAGTTAGAAAAAAAAGATTTTGCTGTGGTTATTACTACAGCTTATAATGAATACGCTATAAAGGCGTTAAAAAGCGAAGCGATTGACTACCTTTTAAAACCTATTGATTCTGACGATTTAGAAGAAACGCTTGATAGAGTTAAAAATCATTATATTAAAAATAATAATAATGAGAAGTTTGAAAAAATACTATCAAATTTTAACGAGAAGTTTAATAGGAAGAAAATAACTATAAATACAGATGGTAAACTTGTTTTTTTAGAACAATCGGAAATTTTATTTGTAGAGTCTGATGGTAATTATTGTTCAATACACATTGTTAATAACAAAAAAATTGTTGTAACAAAAAAACTTAAGGAGATAAATCAATTACTGCCCGAAGATCATTTTTTTAGAATTCACAATTCATTTATTATTAACTTAAATAAAATTAAAGAGTTTTTAAAATCAGATGGTTATGTTGTTTTAGAAGATAATCATAAAATACCTGTTTCGCGCCAACGGAAATCAGATTTCTTAGAAAAATTTTAAAAAATGAAAACTTTCTTAATAGCAATTGTTTTTTGTATAATTACAAGCACCTGTTTTTCACAAAAGAGTGTTGATAGTTTAATTATAAATGTAGTAGAAAATAAAGAACTTGATTATTATAAACTTCAAAAGTATTTTAAAAAAATTGAATTTACAGATAAACAAATAAATTTACTATTAGTTAATAGTAAAAAGAATGAGTATTATTTAGGGGAAGTTTTTGCTAAAAATTTACAAGGGAGATTATTAAGGAAATCTAAAGAATATGACACCGCTGTAGATCTTTACAGAGCTGCATTAGCGCTTTCAATTAAGACAAAGAGTAAAGAAGCAGAAGTTGTAACATTAAACCAATTAGGGATTGTTTATCAGCGACAAGATAAAATTAGAACAGCATTAAACTATCACCAGTCAGCTTTAAGTGTTATATCTAAAATAGAAAACCCTAGTGATTCTTTTAAAATCAGTAAAATCATTTCGATTAATAGTTTAGGTAATATTTATTTAAGCTTAAAACAATATGAAAGAGCTTTAAATAAGTTTAATGAAGCAATTGCAATACAATTAGAGTTAAATCATGTTAAAGGATTGGCTATAAATAATCAAAATATTGGGTTTGCTTATAAAAATATTGGGTATTTGGATTTAGCCTTAGGTAGTTACCATAAAGCGTTAAGGTATAATACCGTAAATAAAGATGAATTAGGAAAAGTAATTTGCCATAACAATATTTCTGATATTTTAATAAAAAAAGGGAGTTATAATGAGGCTTATAAATCCATTATAAAAGCAGTTAACATTGCAGAAAAAATAAAAGGTAATTATTATTTATCTGAGTCATATAACACTTTAGGACTGGTTTTTTTAAAATTGAATAAGTTAGAGGAGTCTCAAAATTATTTGGAAAAATCACTCGAAATAGGGCTAGAAAAGAATATTTCATTAAGCTTGGGTAAGTCGTATAGTTATATGTCTGAATTATATATAAAAACGAAAGATTATAATAAAGCTTTAACATTTTATAAAAAATCTATTGAAATAGAAAAAAAAGCATTTACAAATAAGAATATTCGTTATGTAAATAGCCTTATTAGTATATATGATACTGAAGTTATTAGTAATAAAATAAAAAATTTAGCAAGAGAAAATGAAATAGCTAAATTAAAGTTAACAAGAAATCGTAATATTTTAATCATTGCGTTGATTTCAATTGCTTTATTTGGAGTGTTATTATATTCAGTTTATAGGCAACGTTTATTAAAAAATGAGAAACAAATCTTGCTTTTAGAACAGGAAGCTTTAAGAATTCAGATGAACCCACATTTTGTGTTTAATGCGTTGAATTCTATTAAATTATATATTATTAATAATGAACAAAAAAATGCCGTCCATTATTTGAATAAATTTTCTAAGCTAATCCGAAACATATTAGAGTCTACTACTGTAAAGGAGGTGACTCTAGCAGAGGAACTTAAAACAATGAACTTGTACATGAGTATTGAAAATATTCGTTTTTCAAATGAAATAAGTTATAAAGAAATTTTAGATGAAAATTTGAGTTCAGAGACAATAAAAGTGCCTCCGTTAATTTTACAACCTTTTTTAGAGAATTCTATTTGGCATGGATTGTCTTCAAAGAAAGGAGAAAAAAGAGTTCAATTATCTGTTAATAAAGTTTCAGATGAATTTATTCAGATTAATATAGAAGATAACGGTATAGGACGTAAACAAGCTTTTATAATTAAAAGCAATAAGTCGTTAAATAGAAAGTCTATAGGTATTGATTTAACTAAAGAAAGATTAAAGAATTTTTCTACGCAGTATCAAAATAATTATTCATTAGTTTATACCGATTTAGTTGGTGAAAGCGGTAATGTAGAAGGAACAAGAGTATCTTTAAAAATACCAATAATTTAAAATTTAAATTTTAATTGTACCCAAATTGGCTCTTTTTTTTCGGTATCTAAATTGCTAAAAGATATACCTAGAAGTCTAACGGAGTTTTTTAATGACTCCTGAAATAAGAGGTCTTTTATAATTGGATAAAACGCCTCTTTTTCTTGAATATAATGGTTGATCGTTTTGCTTCTGGTTTGTTGTGTAAAATCACTATACTTTATTTTTAAAGTAATCGTTTTTCCTTTTGTATTAGATTTTTTCATTCTTTGCTCAAGTTCATTGGCAATCCCATCAAGACGTTCTAACATGAAAATTTCAGATGATAAATTTTCATTAAAAGTAGTTTCAGCTGCAATTGATTTTCTAACACGATTTGGTTTTACTTTGCTGTTATGAACCCCTCTTACAATATTGTAATAATGCAAACCCGATTTACCGAATAAAAGAGAGAGTTCATTTAGTGTTTTTTTCTTTAAGTCTAATCCTATAAAAATACCTAAATTGTGCATTTTAGCAGCAGTAACTTTTCCGACACCATAAAATTTATTTACAGATAATTGTTCTAAAAAAGGTATTACTTCGTCAGGGTTTATCGTTTTCTGACCATTAGGCTTATTAATGTCAGAAGCAATTTTAGCAACAAATTTATTTATTGATATTCCTGCGGACGCTCTTAATTCTAATTCATCCCATATACGTTGGCGAATTTCTTGTGCAATTATACTAGCAGATAAATTACTTTTTTTGTTTTCGGTAACATCTAAGTATGCTTCATCTAAAGAAAGTGGTTCAACTAAATCGGTATAATCATAAAATATAGCTCTGATTTTAGAGGATATTTCTTTGTAACGGTGAAATCTAGGGGGAACAAAAATTAAATGTGGACATTTTTGTTTTGCCAATGCTCCACTCATTGCCGATTTGACACCAAATTTACGAGCTTCGTAGCTAGCAGCAGAAACTACACCACGTATTTCATTACCACCAACAGCAAGAGGTCTGTTTCTTAACTTAGGATTATCTAATTGCTCTACCGAGGCATAAAAGGCGTCCATATCAACATGAATAATTTTTCGATAAGGCGGTTTTAGTTCCATTGGTTAAAAATAAAAAAAAGCGCTCTAAGAGAGTGCTTTTTAAAGTAGTAAATTATAATTTTTTTACTTCAATTATTTTAACAGGACAAGCCTTTTTTGCTTCGAATGAAGTTTCAAAAATAGTATCATCGTGTGTTTTTATGGTAAAAAAACCTTTTTTTTCAGTAGCATGTAGTAAAACTGATTTTCCGTCTTTTTTAGACATTTGAAATTGAGCAGGTGCTACTTCAACACAGTAATTACAACCAATACATTTGTTTCTTTGTAGGGTAATTACAATCATTAATTTTTAGAAAATTCTGTTTTTACAATTTTATATAATTTATCTGAAGGACGAATTTTGAAATCCAATTTCATGGTAACTTCATCTCCTTTCGATGCTATTTGGGTTTCTTTGTCGTTTACAAACATACTTTTTAGCTCCATTTCTTTAGCTCCTGTTGTTGGGCCTGTAATTAAAATAGTATCACCAATAGTTAAGTCGTACGCTTCAATTTTAAACTCGCCAATTTCTGCCTTAGAAAAATAATGAATACCTTTACCTAAGTACACTTTTTTCTGTGTAGCATGTGAGCCTGGTTCTTTACTCCATTCACCTAGTTTTTGCCCTAAGTAATATCCGTTCCAAAAACCACGATTATAAACCTTTTCGAGTTCTAGCATCCAAGAAATTACTTTTTCTTTATCGTAGGTTCCGTTAGCTAAACTGTCAATGGCATCTCTATAACATTTAATTACTTTAGCGACATATTCTGGAGCACGACCTCTTCCTTCAATTTTTAAAACTTTAATACCTGCATTAGCAAGTTGATCTAAAAAATTAATAGTACATAAATCTTTAGGAGACATTATATACTCATTGTCTAATTCCATTTCAAAACCAGATTCTTGATCGATTACCGTATATTTTTTACGACAATTTTGTTTACAAGCACCACGATTTGCAGATGAATTATGTGAATGTAAACTCATGTAACATTTACCTGAAACAGCCATACATAAAGCACCGTGACCAAAAATTTCGACTTCTAATAACCGTCCAGAAGGTCCTTTTATTTCTTCTTTTTCGATTTGCTCAGTAATCTTTTTTACTTGACGCAAGCTTAATTCTCTACTTAATACAATTGTATCAGCAAACATTGCATAAAACTTTGCTGTTTCAATATTCGTAATGTTAATTTGAGTAGAAATATGAACTTCTACTCCCTCTGCTCGAGCTATAGAAATAACAGCTTGATCCATTGCTATTACTGCAGTAATATTAGCTTGCTTTGCTTTTTTTATTAAGGTTTTTACAATTGATAAGTCATGATCGTATACAATTGTATTTAAGGTTAAGTAAGTACGAACGTTTTTTTCTTTACATCTATGATAAATTTCGTCTAAATCATCCAAAGTAAAGTTAACAGTTGCTCTCGCTCGCATGTTTAATTGTTCGACGCCAAAATATATAGAATCACAACCATTATCTAAAGCCGCCTGTAATGATTCAAAATTGCCAGCTGGCGCCATTAGTTCAATCTTCTGCATGTGCTTATTTTTTAAACTTTAATGCTTCAGATCTTCCTTTTTTAAAAATCTTGTTGCTATTCCCTTTGCCTCTACGTAGCTCTTTTTGCTCTTCAAAAGGCAATGCAGCTATTTCCTTGCATTCATTAGAACAACAGGTATTCATTTTTTCAGAACAAGAGTTACATTGAATAAATAAAAGGTGACAAGCTTGATTATCACAATTTACGTGATCATCACAAGGCCCGCCACATTGATGGCAGTTAGAGACTACATCGTCGGTAATTCGTTCTGCTCTTCGGTGATCGAAAACAAAATTTTTACCAATAAATTTATTTTCAACATCTTCAGATTTTACTTGGCGAGTATATTCTATAATCCCTCCTTCTAACTGAAAGACATTTTTAAAGCCTTTATGTTTATAGTAAGCAGAGGCCTTTTCGCAACGAATTCCGCCAGTGCAATACATTAATAAGTTTTTATCTTCTTTATTATCCTTTAAGTCTTCCTCAATAATGTCTAAAGAATCACGAAATGTGTCTACATCAGGTGTTACAGCTCCATCAAAATGACCAATTTCGCTTTCATAATGATTACGCATATCTACACAGATTGTATTTGGATCTGCTAACATATCGTTGAATTCCTTTGCATTTAAATGAATTCCTTTATTGGTAACATCAAATGTGTCATCATTTAAGCCATCAGCAACAATTTTGTTACGAACTTTTACTTTTAATTTTAAAAATGATTTGTTGTCTTGCTCAATAGCAACATTTAAACGAATGTCTTTTAAAAAAGAAATTGCATCTAGTTGTTCTTTTAGTTTTAAAAAAATTTCTGCGGGTACAGATATTTGAGCATTGATTCCTTCATGTGAAACATAGGTGCGCCCTAAGACTTCTAAAGCGTCCCATTCTAGGAATAATTTATTTCTAAATAAAGTTGGGTTTTCTATCTTGAAATATTGATAGAATGAAATTGTTAAACGATCCTTTCCGGCTTCGTCAATTAGTGCAGCGCGTTCTTTTGCGCTTAACTTGTTGTACAGTTGCATGCTATACTTTTTTTAAGTTATACAAAATGTTACGATTTTATCTGAAAATCGATGCAAATGTACTGATTTTTTGAGGTTTAATGTTTAAAACAATACTTTTTGCTTTAATTTGATGATTTTTTAAATTTTAGTTAAATTTTTAAAAAAAAGGGATGCAACCAATTCTTTTTTTTAAATCTTTGTGATAGTTAAATAAATATTTTCACATTATAAAATAAATAAAAAATGAGAGTAGCAATCGTTGGAGCTACCGGAATGGTAGGTAATGTAATGTTACAAGTATTAGCGGAACGTAATTTTTCTATAACAGAGTTGATTCCTGTTGCATCAGAGCGTTCAGTTGGAAAACAAATTGAATTTAAAGGAGCAAATTATACTATTGTAGGTTTAGAAACAGCAGTTTCTATGAAGCCAGATATTGCTTTGTTTTCTGCAGGTGGTGAAACTTCATTAGAATGGGCGCCAAAATTTGCTGAAGTTGGTACTACGGTAATAGATAATTCATCTGCATGGAGAATGGATTCAACTAAGAAATTAGTGGTTCCAGAAATTAATGGAAATGTTTTAACTAAAGAAGATAAAATTATAGCGAACCCAAATTGTTCTACAATTCAATTAGTAATGGCATTAGGTCCGTTACATGATGAATATAAAATGAAACGGGTCGTAATTTCAACTTATCAGTCGGTTTCAGGAACAGGTATTAAAGCTGTTCAGCAATTAGATAACGAAGAAGCTGGAGTTGAGGGGGAAATGGTATATCCTCATCCAATAGGAAGAAACGCTTTGCCACATTGTGATGTCTTTTTAGAAAATGGATATACAAAAGAAGAAATGAAATTGGTAAAAGAGCCAAAGAAAATCTTAGGTGATGATTCTTTTTCTGTAACAGCTACAGCTGTTAGAATACCTACAGCAGGTGGGCATTCAGAAGCTGTAAATGTTCAATTTGAAAACGATTTTGATTTAAATAAAGTACGCGAGTTATTAGGTAAAACAGATGGCGTTATTGTACAAGATAATGTACAAGAGAATGTATATCCTATGCCAATTTTAGCACATAATAAAGATGAAGTTTTTGTAGGTAGAATTAGAAGGGATGAATCTCAACCAAATACTTTAAATATGTGGATTGTTGCTGATAATTTACGTAAAGGAGCAGCAACAAATACAATACAAATTGCTGAGTATTTAGTTGCTAACAATTTGATTTAAAGATTTATTAGAATTACTAAACTATAGTAATTAAATCCTGTGTTAATTGGCACAGGATTTTTATTTTTGAAGAATGATGAATAAAGAGCAGATAGTAAATAATACGAAGGTGTTTGTAAAAGAAACATTAAAAGGAGCAGAAGGAGGTCATGATTACTTTCATATAGAAAGAGTATATAAAAATGCGATGTTAATTGCTAAGAATGAAAAAGTAGATGATTTTGTTGTAGCTTTAGGAGCGTTGTTACATGACATAGCAGATAGTAAGTTTTATGAAGGAGACGAAACTATTGGTCCAAAAAAAGCACGTTTCTTTTTAGAAGAAGAAGGTGTTAGTGAGGTTGTTATTGTTCATGTTGAAAATGTTATTAAAAATATATCTTTTAAAGGTGGGAATTTTAAACAAAATTTTAAATCACTTGAGTTAGATGTAATTCAGGATGCAGATAGATTAGATGCTATTGGAGCAATTGGAATTGCACGTTGTTTTAATTACGGAGGGTTTAAAAATAGAGAATTATACAATCCTGATATTCCTCCAAAATTGAATATGACCAAGGAGGAATATAAAAATTCTACAGCTCCTACTTTAAATCATTTTTATGAAAAACTGTTATTATTAAAAGATAAATTTAATACTAATACAGGAAAAGAGCTCGCAAAACAACGACATGAATTTATGGAAGATTTTGTAAGTAAATTCCTTGATGAGTACAATGGGGTTAATTAATTGTTTTTCTGATGATTATGTAATTTTATCTTTTTTTTTAAAAATATTCTCAATAAAACTTAGTATTTGTTGAGTTTTAATGATATATTGTACTTGTTAATAATCCCCTTATTAATTAAATTCCCCTAAATCTTTTAAAAATAGCACTATATGTAAATATGGTGCTGTTTTTGTTTATAAGGTTGGTTTTTATTAAGCTTTTTCTTGGTGTATTGAAGCGTTGTTAACCAAGGTATTTTATTTTGAGCAAATAGAAAAAGCAAACCCAAAACTTATAAGTTTTGGGTTTGCTTTTTTCTAAATAGGAATTTACTTTATAAGATGAACTTAGTATTAAGCTCCTGGGAAATTTGGCTTTCTTTTTTCTAAAAAAGCAGTTGTCCCTTCTTTAAAGTCTTCAGTACCAAAACAATCGCCAAATTCAACTATTTCAGTTTCATAACCATTTATACCATCTTTAAAGTTATCGTTTATTGCTCTTATTGCTGCGCTAATTGCAACAGAAGAGTTACGCATTATTTTACTAGTTAGTTTTTCAGCTAATGGTAACAATTCTTCTTGAGTTACTACGTGATTTACTAAGCCACATTGTTTGGCATCATCTGCAGAAATCATACCTGCTGTCATAATCAACTCCATCGCTTTACCTTTACCTACAAGTTGTGGTAAACGTTGTGTACCACCATAACCAGGAATTACACCTAAAGAAACTTCTGGTAGTCCCATTTTAGCATTTTCTGAAGCAATTCTAAAATGGCAAGCCATTGCTAGTTCTAATCCACCACCTAAAGCAAAACCATTTATTGCGGCAACAACTGGAGTTGATAAATTTTCTATTAGATCAAATAAAGATTCTTGACCTAATTTGGCTAATTTCCCGCCTTCTTCTATAGTGAAATTTGCAAATTCAGAGATGTCTGCCCCAGCAACAAAGGCTTTTTCTCCGCTTCCAGTGATAATGATTGCATTTACGTTTTCATCATCTTCTAGTGTTTCAAAAGCTGTACCTAATTCTTTAATTGTAGCGCTATTTAATGCGTTAAGTTTTTTTGGTCTGTTAATTGTAATTATTGATAACCCGTTAGTAGTATCAACTAAAATGTTTTCGAAATTCATCTGATTAAGTTTTTGGTAAAATTACAGTAAAGACAGTTCCAATCCCTTCAGTTGAAGTAAAGTTGATAGAACCATCATAAGCCTCAATTATGTTTTTTATCATTGGTAAACCTAATCCCATACCACTTGTTTTAGTAGTGAATTTAGGTTCAAAAATTAATTCTTTATTTTCATTTTGAATACCCTTTCCATTATCAGAAACGATAATTTTTACATTATTCCCTCCAGAAGTTACTTTTACTTCAATTCTTGGATTTTGTTCGTTTTCTTTAATTGCTTGAGTTGCATTTTTAACGAGATTAGTTACAATTCTAATTAATTGAGTTTTATCTAAATTAGCAAATAACTCAGTTTCTTTAGGAATGTAATGTATGTATTCTTCAGTAAAAATATCTAGTGAATGTTTTACAATATCAACAACATCTAACTTTTCTCGACGTTGATTTGGCATTTTTGCAAAATTTGAAAAAGCAGAAGCAATAGAATCCATTACATCGATTTGCTGAATAAGAGTTTCGCTGTATTCCGACATCTTTTCTCTAATGTTTGGGTCTTCAGGATTAAATCTTCTATGAAAACTTTGTACCGAAAGACGCATTGGTGTTAGTGGGTTTTTAATTTCATGAGCAACTTGTTTTGCCATTTCCCTCCAAGCTTGTTCACGTTCACTCTGAGCTAGCTTTACAGCACTTTCTTCTAGTTGATCAATCATATTATTATAAGAGCTAACCAAAGAGTTTATTTCTGAACTAGCAGAATTTAATGTTATTTTTTCATTTCGTTTGTTTAAATGGGTCTCTTTAATTTTTTCAGAAATTGTTTGAATAGATCGAGTAATGTAGCTAGATAAAAAGTAAGCTAATGAAATAGCAATTATAAACATAAGTAAGTAAACAAGAAGTAAGCTTGATATAAACTCACGTAATTCTTGTTTTTGTTCTTCGTTATCTTGTGCTATTTGTAATTCTAAAACTCCAATTCTTTTAAAACGAGTATCGTTTATATAGGTATATGATGATTGGTATGTGATTCCTTTGTCAGTTCTAGTTTTTAGAATTTTATGATTTGAATTATTTGCAAGTTCTGTTACGGTGGCAGCGGTTAAATTAATACCTTCTTTTTTGTCAAAATTGTATGGAATAGATGATTTTAAAAGTTGCCCGTCCATACCATACATAGATACGGTAAGTTTATGAACATAAGCAATGTCATATATACGGTCCTGAAAAATCTTAGATAGATTATCTGTAGTAACCGGATAGGTAGTTTTACGTTTTAATTCTATTTCTATATCATGTTTTGTGGCGCTTTCTTTTCTGTTGAAACGTTGTATATTGTATTCATCAGTTTGTTCACCATATTGAAGAATGGTAACACTCACGATTAAAATAGATGCCAATAATACAAGTAGTATCATTGATAAGAAAATTCTAATTCGTAACGATATGTTGTTAATGTTTAGCAATATTTTAGGTTTTATGATTTAACTTTTTCTTCTTTACTGTGTAAAAGGCGCGTTAATTTAATTGATAAATCTAATAAAATTATTTTAGCATTTCCGTTTCGTTCAATATGATACTGAGCATCACTTACTTCTTTTTCAATAGTTAAGATATTTGTGCTATGTATAAAAGGGGCAAATTTTGATAGTTGAAAACTAGCTGACTTTGTTTCCAAAAAAACTAAATCAGGAGCACCATAATTTAATAATAGCGCTTGTCTAAAAAACTGTAAACAATATTGTAAAAATTGCTTTTGTGTTTCACGACCAGATTTAGCAATAGCTTCAGACCAATTAATTAAATCTTGAATAACAGCTGCATTTCCTTTAGCTTTAAAAGCCGCACGAATCCATGTAATAAACCACTCTTCAAAAATTAAATCGTTTGAATTGTTATTTAAGATATGAAGTGCTTTATTGTAATTTCCTTCAGATTGGTGTGCTATTTTAGCAGCCTCATTTTCTGATATTTTTTCGTTTTTAACTAAAGCATTGGTAATATCAGTATCTCCTAAAGAAGGTAGGTATAATGCTTGACAACGAGATTTTATGGTGTTTATAATCTGTTCTTCATCTTCCGTAATTAATAAAAAAATAGTTTTACTTGGCGGTTCTTCAATTAATTTTAATAATTTATTAGAAGCAGCAATGTTCATTTTTTCAGCCATCCAAATAATCATAACCTTAAAACCTCCTTCGTAAGATTTTAATTGTAGTTTTTTAACAATGTCTTGAGCTTCATCTACTCCAATTTGACCTTGTTTATTTTCTACACCAATATGTTGAGACCAGTTAAATAAACTACCATAAGGTTGTTCTTCTATAAAGCGTCTCCAGTCGTTTAAAAACAAATTACTAACAGGGTGTTTTTTTACGGAATCATTGGTCGTAACAGGAAAAGCAAAATGCAAATCTGGGTGCTGTAATTTAGCACACTTTATGTTACACGCTTCGCTGTTGTTTGATGTACTACATAATAAATGTTGGGCATAAGCAATAGCCATAGGTAATGTACCACTACCTTCTTTGCCAACAAAAAGTTGTGCATGTGGTATTCGGTTATTTTCCGCCGATTGAAGTAAATGTTTTTTTATATGGTCTTGTCCTATGATTTGATCGAAAGTCATGCAACAAATATAAGATTTCAAATACAGAGAACAACAAATATAAGAAACTAGAGATTATTAGGGTTCTATTGTTTAGAATGGTTCTATTTTAGTATCTTTGCAAGCCAATTTATACATGTCATTTGAACTCAATAGCAACTTTACATATCGGAGAGCGAGGTATTATATCAGAAGAAAGTTTAGATATAATACCATTAAAATTATTAGAAATGGGGTGTTTGCCAGGAACAGAAGTCGAGTTGTTACAGCTTGCTCCTTTTAAAGATCCTATGTATATATGTGTAAATGGAAGTCATTTAGCAATAAGAAAAGAAACTGCCTGTCAAATTGTAATTACCAAAATATAACTGATGAATAAGCGTATTAAAGTAGCTTTAATTGGTAACCCAAATACTGGAAAAACATCATTATTTAATCAATTAACAGGTTTAAGTCAAAAGGTTGGTAATTACCCAGGAGTAACCGTCGATAAAAAAGAAGGAGTTTGTAAGTTGCCAAATAATAAATCAGCCATTATAACTGATTTACCTGGTACGTATAGTATAAACCCAACTTCAATAGATGAAAGTATTGTTTTAAAAACGTTATTAAATTCTAAAAAGGATGAGCAACCTGATGTAATTGTTATAGTTGCTGATGTAGAGAATTTGAAACGGAATTTATTACTATTTTCTCAAATTCAAGATTTAGAAATACCTATGATTTTAGCCATAAATATGGCAGATCAATTGAGGCGTAAAGGAATTTCTATTGATATTGAGAGTTTAGAAACAGAGTTACAAACAAAAGTAGTTTTAATTTCTGCTAGAAATAATGAAGGGATTGCAAATTTAAAAGAAGAAATTACTCATTATAAGGCATTAAAAAAGTATTCTAATTTTAAAGAAATTTCGAATAAAATTGATGCTGAGTATTTTAATGAATTATCAAAAAAGAACGCTAATTTTTCGTCATACGAATTATGGATGATGCTTACCAAGAAAGATACATCAATGCTTTCTGAATATGAGAAAAATAAATTTCAAGTATTTGAAGAAGATGATTCTAAGCAAAAAAAATATCAACATAAAGAAACAATTTATCGGTACCAAAAAATCAATTCAATTTTAAAAAAAACATATAAAATTGATGCTTCTAAAGGAACAGGTTTACGATCTAACTTAGATAAAGTTTTTACACATAAAATATTTGGCTACGTTATTTTCTTTGGACTATTATTGTTGATTTTTCAATCAGTTTTTGATTGGGCATCTACCCCAATGGATTTGATAGATGGTTTATTTGTCGACATTGCAGAATTTACAAAAGCGAATTTGCCAAAAGGAATGTTTACCGATTTATTAACTGAAGGAATTATTCCCGGAATTGGAGGCGTTATTATTTTTATTCCGCAGATAGCAATTTTGTTTTTCTTCATTGCCGTTCTTGAAGAAACGGGTTATATGAGTAGAGTTGTGTTTTTGATGGATAAAATTATGCGACGTTTTGGTATGAGTGGGAAAAGTGTAATTCCGTTAATTTCAGGAACTGCATGTTCTATTCCTGCAATAATGGCAACACGAACCATTTCTAGTTGGAAAGAACGTTTAATAACAATTTTGGTTGTGCCCTTTACAACCTGTTCTGCACGTTTACCAGTATATGCTATTTTAATAGCCTTAATAATTCCAGACACAAAAATATTCGGACTTTTAAGCTTGCAAGGATTTACTTTACTAGGATTATACGTTCTTGGTTTTGGAGCGGCAATTATAGGAGCCTATATCTTACATAAAACACTAAAAATTAAAAATACTTCATTTTTTGTGATGGAAATGCCTAATTACAAGCTTCCGTCAGCTAAAAATGTATTTTTAGATGTATTAGAGAAAACAAAAGCTTTTGTTTTTGGGGCAGGAAAAATAATCTTATCAATATCAATTGTATTGTGGTTTTTAGCATCAAACGGACCTTCATCATTTGAAAATGCAGAAAAAAACGTAATTGAGAATATTGTAAATCAACAATTACCAAAAGCAGAGTTATCACAAAAAATAGCATCAGCAAAATTAGAAAACTCTTATATAGGAATCGCAGGAAAAGCAATAGAACCAGTAGTGAAACCATTAGGGTATGATTGGAAAATTGGAATAGGATTGATAGCATCATTTGCAGCAAGAGAAGTGTTTATAGGTACTTTAGCTACAATTTATAGTGTTGAGAATGATGATGAAGATATCTCAACGATTAAAGAAAAAATGGCTTCAGAGATAAACTTAGAAACTGGAGAAAAACGGTTTAATTTTGCTACTGGAATGTCTTTACTCTTGTTTTATGCTTTTGCTATGCAATGTATGGCTACTTTGGCCATCGTAAAAAGAGAAACCAAAAGCTGGAAATGGCCAATTGCACAATTAGTAGGTATGGGAGCATTAGCATATTTATCTGCTTTTATAGCATATCAAATTTTACGTTAATGCAAGAAGTAATTACATATATAGCAGTCGGTTTAGCGGTGCTTTTTTTAATAAAGAAATTTTTTATTAAAAGCAGCAAAAGTAAAGGCTGTGATACTGACTGCAATTGTTCTTAATAAAATAGTTAGAATTATAAAATGTTTTACAATTAATGTATTTTTGTGGTATTATAATTGATAATTAATTCAAATTATAATTGATTTAAAATTTAAATATGAAAAAAATATTTTTGATAGCTGTGCTTTTTATCAGCTCATTTACACAAGCCCAACAAGAGGTAAAAGTTGATATTTTAGATGCACTAGCATTTAAAACATTAGAACTTTCTTATGAATATTATACAAGTAGTCGTTCATCAGTAGGTGTATCAGCATTATTTAATTTTGAAAAAAGATCAGCAGATTTTAAATACAATGAAAAACGAATGATTACTCCATATTTCCGTCATTATTTTACAGATAGTAGTAATTGGAATTATTTTGGAGAAGTATTCTTAGGTATTAATACAGGAGAAAATGAAGTTGAGGTTGCAGGAAGTATGGTTAAGCAATATAAAGAGTATACAGATGGTGCTTTAGGTATAGCTATAGGTTCTAAATATATATCTTCAGGAGGTTTTGTTGTTGATGTTTATGCTGGTTTAGGAAGAAATATGTTTACTTCTGAATCTCGTTCAGTTGTGCCAAGAGTTGGTATTAACTTAGGATATAGGTTTTAATCACAGAAGTATATTTAAGGGAGTAATTTTTAGAAGTTCTCATTAAAAACGAAAAAGCTTGCTTTATGCAAGTTTTTTCGTTTTTATAACATTAGCTATGATGAAACTTAAGATTGCAGGTAGTACCCAACCTAAATTTTGGTTTGCTAACGGAATAATGTTTTTAATAGGAATTAAGTGTTCTTTGTTGATAATAAAGCCTAGGAAATCAGGAACACTAAAAATAAAGGTAACCAAAACAACAACTTTAAAAACAATTGAAGAGGCTAAGTTTTTAGGCGCTATGTTTAGCAAAATTAAGGCTATTGTTATAGGGTAAATAAACATTAATATCGGTAATGCAATTATAATGATAGAATGAAAATTTAATTGCCCAACTAAAACACCTACCAAGCACCCAATAAGAGCTGTAATTATATATGCTTTTTGAGAATTTTTAAACAATCCTTTAAAATAATCAGCAGTTCCTGTAATTATTCCAATAGCAGTTGTAAAACATGCTAAAGCAATAAGTGTACTTAGAAAAACATTACCAATATTCCCTAATGTTGCTATACTAATTCCTTGTAGTAAATTTGCTCTTTGCATGTCACTACTTAAAGTACCGTCAACTAATATTTCTGAACCATAAAAAGCACCTACAGAAATTAAACCTGCATAAATTACGAAAAGACCAGAACCAGCAATAAATCCAGCTTTTTTAATTAATTCTTTTTTATCAGTGAATGAAGTATAGCCTTTTAAATTTAAAGAAATAATAATTACACCACCAACAACTACAGCTCCAATGGCGTCAAAAGTTTGGTAACCTTCTAGTATACCACTAACAATAGGTGTTTTAAAAATGCTAGGGTTCATAACCATTTCACTAGAAAATAAACCTATACCAATAACTAATACTAAAATTATAACCATTAAAGGTGTTAGATATTTACCAAGAAGGTTTAAAACTTTAGATCTGTTTAAAACAAAAATTAAAACCAATGTAAAGTATACACAACTTGTTATTAAGGGACTTGTACCAAAAAATGGATGAATCGCAATTTCATGTGTTGCAGATGCTGTTCTTGGTGAGGGAATTGTGATCGATATTATATAAATAATTATACAGTATAATAAACTAAACGTTGGTGATACTTTTTTTCCAAGATCATACAACGTTCCCTGTAGTTTTGCATGTGCTAAAATTCCTAGAATAGGAATTATAACTGCGGTAATCATAAAACCAAGCGTTACCCAAATCCAATTGTCTCCTGCATTATAGCCTAAAAGAGGAGGTAAGAGTAAATTACCCGCACCAAAGAAGAGTGAAAACAATGCGAAACTGGTAACAAGTATTTCTTTTGTTTTATTCATGTTTTCGATATTAATAAAAGGTTGGTTAATCTTATTTTTTTTAGAAAAATACTAGCGAAAGATACATATTTTTGCAATATGAAAGACTTCATCATTTATAAAAATAGTAAAGTAGCTTATTCAGATATTGGAAAGGGCAACGCTATTGTTTTACTTCATGGTTTTCTTGAGAATTCTAGCATGTGGAATGAAATTTCAGAAGAGTTATCAAAAAAAAATCGTGTAATTTGTGTAGATCTATTAGGTCATGGAAAGACCAATTGTATTGGTTACTTACATACAATGAATGATATGGCTGAAGCTGTTAAAGAGGTTTTAAAATCATTACGGCTTAGAAAGTTTTTTGTTGTAGGGCATTCAATGGGAGGATATGTATCTTTGGCATTAGCGGAGAAATATTCAATAAATATAAAAGGGTTATGTTTATTGAATTCAACTACTCAAGCAGATACAACTGAGCGTAAAGAGTTACGACTAAGAGCATGTAAAATGGCACAAACGAATTATGATAATTTAGTGAAATTATCTATTTCTAATTTGTTTACTATTAAAACCAGGGAGCAATTTAGCTTTGAATTAGCGGAGATTAAAAAAGAAGCTTTAAAAACATCTATTCAAGGGTATATCGGAGCAACAAAAGGGATGATGTTAAGAGAAAATAAGGAAGCTGTTTTAGAATCTATAGATAAAAGGTTGATAATTACAGGTAAAAATGATCCTTTGTTAAAATATCAATCAATTTTAGAAGAATCTGAAAGAACAAATACTCCTTTAATTAAACTTCCAAATGGGCATATGAGTCATATTGAAAATAGAGATGAATTAATAGACTGTTTAAAGAAATTTATTAAACGCTAAATATTTTTGTTTCTTTGTAATACCAAAAATTTAAATATGAAAATTAATCACTTAGCAAAAGAGAAATCTATTTTAAATAAATTTTTAGCTGAAATAAGAAATGTACATGTTCAAAAAGATTCTATGCGTTTTCGTAGGAATATTGAGAGAATAGGTGAGATTTTAGGATATGAATTAAGTAAAAATTTATCTTTTGAAAATAAAGTGATTGAAACTCCTTTAGGGATTAAAGATACAGAACTTCCTGTTAACGATGTTATTTTGTGCTCAATTCTTAGAGCTGGGTTACCTTTACATAACGGATTGTTAAATTATTTTGATGATGCAGAAAATGCATTTATATCTGCCTATCGTCATCATCCAAATAACGATGAAGAGTTTGAAATAGTTGTTGAGTATTTCGCTTCCCCTTCAATAGATGGCAAAACATTATTGCTAGTAGATCCAATGTTAGCTACAGGTCGTTCATTAGTAGCTGTTTATGATGCTATTAAAAAATATGGAACTCCTAAAGAAATTAAAATAGTATCGGTTATCGGTTCTACTGAAGGTGTTGAGTATATAACAAAATTTTTTCCTGAAAATACAGATTTGTGGATTGCTGATATAGATAATAAGCTTAGTGATAAAGGCTATATAGTTCCTGGTTTAGGAGATGCAGGAGATTTAGCTTTTGGTACGAAAATGTAACATTACATAAAGTTTGTTGCTATAGAGCAAATTAAGAATACTATTAAAATTATATCTGCAAACCATTTTTTTTGAAAAAATTCTAAACCATTTGCTAATACAATTGCGGTAGGAAAAAAGAGGAATAATAATTCACTTCCTGTTTTGTCATTGATTAAAAGTATAACTGATGAAGAAATTATTAGTTGTATAACAATTAAGATCCAATTTTTTCTAAAGGTATTAAGTATTGCTAATACTTTCGGGGTTTTTAAAAAGATGGTGAATAGTACAAAGACACCTATAAATACTATTGGAAATAAATAATTAGTATTTAAGTATAAGTATATATCATAAGAAAAATTCCAGTTAAAAAGAGTATAAAATAATGCTGTGTTTTCATACCAAAAACAATATGTAAAAAACAAAAAAACTACACTCCCAAATCCAATTATTGGAATTAATATGGTTTGGTATGTAAGGTGTTGGTGTAAATATATTGAAATGTATAATAATACAGCAAATAGTGCTGTATAAGGCTCTATTAAAAAAGAAACTCCTAGCCATAGTCCTCCATCAAACAACTTATGAAAGGTTTTCTTTTGAGATTGTAAGCTGTATACTTTGCGTAAAAAAAGCAATACTGTTAAAGATGCATAAAAATTGTTGTTGATATTTATAGTATCTGGAAAAAACCCAAGTAATATTATAAAAAATAAAAAAGCAAAAGAGTTATCAAAGGTTAATTTGTTTTTTGCAATAATAAAATTAAAAACAGCAAAAAGCACAATAAACCAAAGTAATTCTTTGAGAGTATTAAGAGATAATTCTTTAAAAAATAGCCCTAAAGAAAAGTAAATTAAAAACAGTGCAAAGAGCACTATGAAATTAACAGGTTTAGATTTACCGAAAAAATTGGCTAACATGGTTTCTTTTTATACTTTTGCAAACGTAAAGATAATCAAGTTATGTTAGGATTAAATATTTTTAGATTAATTGGAGATTTTTTTGAATTTATATTACAACCATTTAAATGGTTGCGATTAGAAGTTGCAAAAGGAGACTTAGGATGGTGGACTTCAAACGCTGTAAACTGGTTATTTGTATTAGTCTTAATAGTATTATTTGCTTACTGGATGTGGCAATCAGCTACTTTCTTAAAAAAAGGAACTGAAGATAAAGCTTAATTTACAGAAACATTGGGAAGCAAAAACAAATTAAAACGTTTCAAAGAAAATGAAACGTTTGCTAATGTACTACAACCAACAAGGGAGGAAGTAGTCGGAGAGTTTTCTTTAAAAGGAAAATGGAATACTTTTTTTAAAAACGACAATCCTATTGTTTTAGAACTGGGCTGTGGTAAAGGTGAGTATACAATCGCGTTAGCTGAAAAAAATCCAAACAAAAATTTTATTGGTATAGATATTAAAGGTGCCCGCTTTTGGCGAGGTGCAAAAACTGCTATTGAAAACAATATGCAAAATGTTGCCTTTATAAGAACACAAATAGAACTGGTGGATTATATTTTTGCAGAAAATGAAGTAGATGAAATTTGGATTACCTTTCCAGACCCACAAATAAAATATCAACGTACAAAGCATAGAATGACAAATACCGCATTCTTAAAGCGATATCATCATGTTTTGAAAGAAGAAGGTATAATGAATCTAAAAACCGATAGTGAGTTTATGCACGGTTATACGTTAGGTTTAATACATGGTGAAGGTCACGAAATTATACACGCGAATCATAATGTGTATAAGAATGAAGGAGCACCAGAAGAAGTAACTTCAACCCAGACTTTTTACGAAAAACAGTATTTAGAAGTAGGAAAACCAATTACTTATATCCGTTTTAAATTGAATTACTAACTTTATTTTGTTAACAGGAGCTAATTATTTCAAATTAGCTATGTTAATTAGAGTCTCGTTTTACAGTTTTTTTGCATTCTAAAAATATGTTAGATGTATTTATAAGTTGTAAATCGAGTTTATTTCTTTAAAAGAGAATTGGACTTTGTTATAATAGCCTACGAAGTTCTTATTAAATATTACATTATAGTAAAAATTTCTATTAACTTATCTTCATGTAGTTCTTCTTTTAAGCTTTGATGTTTTTGATAATAATATGTTTTGTTAAATACATATTATATCGATTTAGTAATACAAGTGTCTTTTTATCAAAGTGGTAGTGTTTTTTATGTTGTAGTAAAGTGTCTATAATAGTAAGAAGGTCAAAAATAGATTTTATGTTAAATTTCTTAAGTTACTTTGGTAGTTTGCATTTATAGTGAATAACATTTTTACTTTCTTTGTTAAAAATGAATGATACAGTTGATAAATAAAATATTGATTAAATGTTTTAAAGTGTTGTTTTTTAATGTTTTATTTTTTGTAAAGCTACTACTTTATAATAAAATAATTGGACTATGATTTTATTAAATTAAATCACCCTATATTTGTTTAGATTAAATAAAAATAATAAATAGTTTTAACTATTCATTATATGATAATCTTAGTTTAATGTAAATAATTATAAATACCCCCGAAAAATGAAAATTAGTTTAAAATTTAGTAAAAAAACAATCGCAGTATTGTCTTGTATGACTTTATTCTTAGCATCTTGTAGTGAAGATGAAATTCAAATTAAAGATGTAGAGTCACAAATTGAGCAATCTGGAGCCAAAATAAATTGTTTTGGTAATTCAGATTTACATATGCGAGGACCCCGCTTTGTTGGTTTTGCAACGCCGGCTAACACAATGGATATTAAATATTTTATTGATCCGAAGATGCCTCAAGAATGGGTTAAAGCGATTAGAGAGGCTAGTTCAATTTGGACAAACGCAACAGGATCGATAAATATGTCACAAACTTTATCTAGGAGAAATGCAACTGTTAATTATAATTATAAAGCAGAACCTGCTAGGTATGAAAAATCTCCTGCCGGAGCTGATTTTCCTGATGCAAATGGTAATTTTGGTGTTAAAATTGATATAAACTCAAATTATGTCCCAGACGCAGTGCAAAATTCAAGTGCTGCTCCTGTACTTACAGCAAAACTTAGAACATATGTCACTGTTCATGAGCTTGGCCATAATTTCGGATACTCACATGGTAATCACTTAAGCTTTATGCCTGCTCGTTTTACAACTGATGAAGAAAAATGGGCTGGTATGACCAGGTCGGATATTGATTTAATTAGATCTCGTTTTCCTAATAGGGATATTATAGATCCTAGATAACCTACTTAATTAAAAAAAGCTACTCTAGAGTAGCTTTTTTTAATTACTTATGATTTTGTTCAGTTCATTTCTTTTATCTTTATATATAGATTGTATCTATAAAATAACTAAAAATTACTTAACAATTTATTGTTAGAGCTTGTTTGAGAGCTTTATTTCATTTTTTTTACCAGTAAAACTTTCTGAAGTTGTAGAGTGATTTCCAATATTTAACTAATAGAGAGAAATAAATAAAATATATTAGGGCTTTCTTTATCATCTACAAACATGTTTCTAATTCCATTTTTTACAGTTGCACAGTTATCTTCTATAGTGTATAATTATACAATTTTGAGGTTTATGTATACTTTTTTGTGTTTTTGAGTAGCTATGTTCTTTTAATCCAAAAGATAGACATGGAATTTAATTTATTGATTGGAATAATTAAGGAGTATTCTCAGTTTATTTGGTTATAAAATTATATTTTTAGTCGATGGAAAAAAAATCTGATAATTTTTTCGAAAAAGTTTACGAAATAGCAAGACTAATCCCGTACGGAAGAGTAACTAGTTACGGTGCAATTGCAACATATTTAGGAGCTGCTCGGTCTGCACGAATGGTAGGTTGGGCAATGAATAATTCTAGTGCAAAAGAAGTTCCAGCACATAGAGTTGTTAATAGAATAGGTTTACTTACTGGAAAGCAACATTTTGACGGAACAAATTTAATGCAACAACTATTAGAAAGTGAAGGCATAGTTGTTGTAAATAACCAAATTCAAAATTTCGAAACAATTTTTTGGAACCCAACTAAAGAATTACAATAACTTACTCTTATTGTTTTATAAATTTTCACAATCTAAACACTTTATTTTCTGCGCCCTAAAACGTATCTTTGTATCTTACAATTAATTTAATTAAACACTCTAATGAGTTTTAAAAAACAAGATATATACAAGGCGTTAGAAACTATTACTGCACCTGGAGAAGGTAAAAGTTTAGTTGAAAACGAAAACATAAAAAATGTTGTTGCTTTCGGAGAAGAAGTAATCGTTGATATAACTATTTCAAATCCTACTTTACAAGCTAAAAAGAAAGTAGAAGTTGAAATAGCAAAAGCGATTCACCAACACGTTGATGAAAAAATTGATGTAAAAGTGAATGTGAAGGTAGAGGTTAAGGAGAAAGAAAATTCAAATGAAATAAAAGGTAAAAAAATCCCTAATATTCAAAATATTATAGCAATAGCTTCAGGAAAAGGAGGGGTAGGGAAATCTACAATTACCTCTAATATGGCAGTTTCTTTAGCTAAAATGGGTTTTAAAGTAGGTGTTTTAGATGCCGATGTTTACGGGCCATCTCAACATTTAATGTTTGACGTAGAAAAAGAAAAACCGTTAGCTGTAAAAGTAGATGGGCGTTCTAAAATGAAACCTGTTGAAAGTTATGGAGTGAAATTATTGTCTTTAGGTTTTTTTACAGATCCAAACCAAGCAGTAATTTGGCGTGGACCAATGGCTTCGAAAGCATTAAACCAGTTAATTTTTGATGCAGATTGGGGTGAATTAGATTTCTTGTTAATTGATTTGCCACCAGGAACAGGAGATATACATTTATCGATAGTACAAGCAGTTCCTATTAGTGGAGCAGTCGTTGTAAGTACACCACAAAATATTGCACTAGCAGATGCTAAAAAAGGAGTAGCAATGTTTAAACAAGAAAGTATTAATGTACCTGTATTAGGTATCGTAGAAAACATGGCGTACTTTACTCCTGAAGAATTACCAGAGAATAAATATTATATTTTTGGTAAAGGAGGGGCTAAGGATTTAGCAAAAGATATTGACACAAGTTTTTTAGGTGAAATACCATTAGTACAAAGTATTCGTGAAGCAGGAGATGTAGGACATCCAGTAGCTTTACAAGAAAATACACCTTTAGAAGAAGCTTTTAAAGATGTAACTAAAAAAATGGTTTCACAGTTATTAAAAAGAAATGCAAATTTACCTGCAACCGAAGTAGTTCGTATTACTACAATGAGTGGTTGTAGTACTAAATAACCAAAGATTATGACAACAACAGAAGTAAAGAATAAAGTAGAAGAGGCATTAGAAGAAATTCGCCCTTTTTTAATTAGTGACGGAGGCAATATTAAACTATTATCTATTGAAAAGAATACGGTAAAAGTTCAGTTAGAAGGTGCTTGTAGTGGTTGTTCAGTAAATCAAATGACATTAAAAAACGGTGTTGAAGCAACTATAAAAAAATATGTTCCGCATATAGAAGAAGTAATTAATATTGGGTAACTGATAAAAATCAGTTTTTAAACAATAGGAACTTATTATTTTTGGGCGTTAGAGTACTTTTTTAAAACGATTATAAAAAGAATTTATATAAGTCGCTCAGTTATTAATTCATAATTTTTCAAAAAAAGACCTCACAATTTTAAAAAAATTGTGAGGTCTAAAAACATAAAAAATGATACAAACTGATATATTAATTATAGGAGCAGGTCCAACAGGTTTGTTTACTGTATTTGAAGCTGGATTATTAAAGTTACGTTGCCATTTAATTGATGCTTTGCCACAACAAGGAGGGCAATGTTCAGAAATATATCCTAAAAAACCTATTTACGACATACCAGCTTATCCTGAAATATTAGCAGGAGATTTAACTGATAAATTAATGGAACAAATTAAACAATTTGAACCAGGATTTACCTTAGGTGAACGAGCTGAAACAATTGAAAAACAAGAAAACGGTAGTTTTATTGTAACTACCAATAAAGGAACAAAACACCAAGCGCCTATTGTTGCAATAGCAGGAGGTTTAGGTAGTTTTGAGCCACGTAAACCACCAATTCCTAGTATTGCAAATTATGAAGATAAGGGGGTTGAGTACATGATAAAAGAACCAGAGTTATACAGAGATAAAGACGTAGTAATTGCTGGAGGTGGAGATTCTGCTTTAGATTGGTCTATTTTCTTAACGGATATTGCAAAGTCTGTAACTTTAGTGCATCGTAGAAATGAATTTAGAGGTGCATTAGATTCTGTGGATAAAGTTCAAGAATTAAAAGACGCAGGGAAAATTAATTTAATTACACCAGCTGAGGTTAAAGGAATTGTTGGAGACACTAAAGTTGAAGGTGTTTTAATAGCACAAAAAGATAAAGAAATATTCACTTTAAAATGCGATCATCTTATTCCTCTTTTTGGTTTATCACCAAAATTAGGTCCTATAGGTAATTGGGGATTAGAGATTGAAAAAAATGCTATTAAAGTAAATAATGCTTTAGATTATCAAACGAATATTCCAGGGATTTATGCTATCGGAGATGTAAATACATATCCAGGGAAGTTAAAGTTAATTTTATGCGGATTTCACGAAGCTACATTAATGTGTCAAAGTGCATTTCAACGAATTTATCCGGATAAAAAATACGTAATGAAATACACAACTGTTGGAGGTGTAGATGGTTTTGACGGAACTAGAAAAGAAGCTCCGAAAGCTGTTGTTAAGAAGATTGAGTAATTATTTTTTTAGATATAAAATAAAACTATGATACGTTTATTGCAATTCAATTGTCTTGGAGGATTACCTATAACAGAAAGAGGCTTAAATGATTCAGAATTTTTAACTTTCGTCATAGTTTCTATTTTAATGCTTTACTCTTTATCTTTTTTTTGGAAAATAATTCCTAAGAGAAGCATAAAAAATTTACATAAGGATAATTCTATTTACCAATCAAAAGATATTCTTTTACAAGAGTATAAGGTTCAAGCAGAATATATACCTGTAGGGAAGACTACTTCAGTTTGGGTAAAAACCATTGTTTATATTTTAGTTTTACTAGTAGCTACTACTCCTTTATTTGAGTTTTTTGGAATGCAATCGATATACCTATAATGATGGATAATCAAGATATAACTATAAAAATAACAGATAGAGAAGGCGTAACGCATGAAGTTATTGCACCTACAGATATGGCTATGAACTTAATGGAAGTTGTTCGTTCGTACGAATTAGCACCAGAAGGAACTATTGGTATTTGTGGAGGAATGGCAATGTGTGCTTCTTGCCAATGTTACGTGAAATCTGACCATGAGTTACCCGAAATGACTGATGATGAAGACGCTATGCTAGCAGAGGCATTTGATGTACAAGAGAATAGTCGATTGGGCTGTCAGTTACAAATAAAACCAGAAATGGATGGTTTAGAAGTTGAATTAGCTCCTGAAAGTTAAAAAAATAAATTATGTCTGTAGCTTATGCTCCTGAAGAAATAGTAAAAGAAGCACTAAATTCAAGTGTAAAAAAAGTTAAAAAATCGTTTTTAACTAGTTTCTTATTAGGTGTTTTGGCAGGCGCGTTTATTGGTTTAGGAGCTTTGTTTTATACAATCGTAAAATCAGACCCTACTTATAGTTTTGCTACAAAACAAATTTTTGGTGGTTTTGTGTTTTCACTTGGACTTATACTGGTTGTTGTAGCAGGAGCTGAACTTTTTACTGGTAATAATCTAATTGCTATTGCTTGGGCAGAAGGAAAAGTTTCCTATAAACAAATGATTAGAAACTGGGGTATTGTTTTTATTAGTAATATGCTAGGCGCTGTTAGTTTAGCAGTTATGGTTTATTTTTCTGGACATTTAGATATGAATAATGGAGAAATAGCTAAAATGTATATAAAAATGGCTGATGCTAAATGTGCATTACCTTTCTTTACTGCTTTTTTTAAAGGGCTTTTATGTAATATTTTGGTTTGTTTAGGGGTTTGGATGGCTATGGGAGGAAAAACACTAACAGATAAAGTTTTAGTAATTGTTTTTCCAATTACACTTTTTGTTGCAGCAGGTTTTGAACATAGTATAGCAAATTTATTTATAATACCACTTGGGTTAATGCTTCAAGAATTTTCAACGGTTGAAGTTAGTACAAATGCTTTAAGTTTATCAGGAATGGTTTCTAATATAATTCCAGTTTTACTTGGTAATATTATTGGAGGTAGTGTTTTAGTAGGTCTAATGTATCATTTTATTTTTTTAAGAAATAAAAGATAATAATAGTTCTTTCTTAATTCATTTAAACCAATTCATTGACCCTGAGTTTAATTACGGCTGGTAATCTCCATCTAAATCTAAGCCATAAAAGAATTTTTTATACTCTATTTTAGCTTTTGAAGCTGTATAATGATAATCACTAGTAGGCCATCATGATGTATAACCAGAAAAGAAGCTCCGAGAACTATTGTTAAGAAGATAGACTATAACCATTAAAATAACAGGCCGAGAAGACGTAACACATGAGGTTGTTGCTTCCCGATAGAACTATGAACCTAATGGAGGTTGTTCGTTGCTACGAATTAGCGCCAGAAGGAACTATTGGTATTTATAACGGAATTGTAATGTGTACTTCTTGTCAATATTACGTGAAATCTGATCATGAGTTACCAGAAATGGATGGCTTAGAAATTGAATTAGCTCTCGAGAGCTAATTCAACTAATTCAAATGAAATGTTTTTATATTCTTCTTGTAAAATGGCTAACCAGTTCTTAAGACGATCAGTAGTTAACTCAGGTTCATTGTCTTCATCAATGGCTAAACCATAAAATAGCTTTTGATCTATTATTTCAGCTTTAGATTCTGTATAATCATAACCACTAGTAGGCCATTTTCCTACAATTTTTCCACCATTTTCTAATACTACTTCAGCAAGCATACCTACACCATCTATAAAATATTCACCATAACCATATTGATCGCCTAAACCAAAAATAGCCACTGTTTTGTTTGTGAAATCTATAGTTTTAAATTCATCAAAATAACTTTCCCAATCACTTTGTAAATCACCATCATACCAAGTTGATAACCCTAAAATTAAAAAATCAAACCTTTGAAAATCTGAAGAATCTACATTTGTAACTTCAATAACTTCAACTTCACTTGTATTCCACTCATCAACAATAGTATGAGTAACCTCTTCTGTCATGCCGGTATCTGAACCGTAAATCAAACCTATTTTATTGTTCATATTTATTGTTTTAATATAATTAAAGTGTATTTTCTATTTACATAATCCCCTATTTTACTTTCTATACTTTCAGATTTATGTATTGTATTAACTATTTTAAGTGTATTTTTTTTCAATAATGAGTTTATATCATCATTAGTATACAAGTTAAATTTTGTGTTTACAAAAGGAAGCGTTTGCATAAATTCTTTTTCAGCAAAAGTAATAATACAGATTCCTTCTTTTTTTAATACTCTTGATATTTCAGCTAAGAATGCTGTTGGTTTTTTCCAAAAATATAGTGTATTTACAGTGAAAATTTTATCTATAGAATTGTTTTCAAAAGGGAGTTTTTCTCCATCGTATAATTCAAAAGATATGTTCTTTGAATCTTGTTGTTTGTTGAGCTGTAATAGTGCCTCTTGCTGCATCGTTTTAGAAACTTCTAAGCCAATGTAGTAAATGTTACTTGCTTTGTTTAATACATACTCTAAGTGCCCACAATTTCCATGACCAATTTCTAAAATAACATCATTATTAGAAATATTTAAAGCATCAATAGAAGCCTTAGTCATAGTAATATTAGTTAAATTCATAGAAGTTGCTATTTCTATTCCTTTAGTACCAGTAGGGCAACTTAATTGATCTTCAATTTCCTTTAAATGTGCTGTTGTAAGTTCTTTTTTCATGAGATTAAAGGAGTATTAAGCAGTTTCTTTTCTCCAAATATTAATGTTTTTAATCAAGAAGACATTTGCTATTACAAGTAATAATAATATTAATATTTCAGAAATATTTGATGCTTCATATATTACAGCAGTAATAATATGATACACATTAAATAATCCTAAAATTATTGCCCAAACAAATGATGTTAGTATGAACCATTTTTTAGAAACCTCAAGGGTTAATAAACCAAAAGTTAGCGCTAGACCTTCCATTAAAATACGCCATTGATGTGCCCAGAAAGGTGTTTCTCCTGTTGAGCCTTCTATAAGAACAGATTCGTTAAAAAATACTGTTGCTAGGCCATATATGTGATGAAAAATAAATCCGATGGCGATAAATATCCATAAAAGTGAAATTTTTGTTCTCATTGGTATCGTGTTTTTTATTAGTGAAATGTTATTGTTTAAATTTTCTTTTAAAGCAGTTAAGTTTTTGTAATCTATTGGTGCTTTACTAAAAGCACTTTGGTTTTTAATGGTAGGTTTTGTTTTAATGTAAAATAGTAATGAAAATGATGCAATACCAATCCATAGTAAATCAATAAAAAGAATTTCATATTGTTGATTAAAGTAGGTAGTCCAAATCCAATTACCAGAAACTACACCATTACTAACAGGAATAAGAAAACCGAAAATAGCACCAAGTAGCAATGATGCTTTATTGGTATAATAATTATCTCTTTTAAACCTGAAGTATAAAATAAATAGTAACCATGTAATAAAGTAAAAATAATAGATGGAGGTTTGTTTATCTATAAAGTAACCGTTGGCAAATTTTACAAATAAAAATGCGAGAGCGGTTACTGGTAGCATAGATAAACAAATAGAAAGGTAAATATGTCCAACTTTAGCAGTATATAAACGTTGACGCAAAGTCATGCTTTTTTTATTACGTGATTCAATCCATATGAGAACACCTGTAATTATTACAAAACATGTAATTAGTGATAAAATTAGGTATATAATTTTCATAAAAGTACCACCATAATCTCCAAAATGTAAACGGGTTAAAAGCCGTTGTGTATCTTCATTATAATTTAAAGTATATGGATCTTTTATAACCGCTACTTTATTAGAATAAACGTCATAAGCTATTCGTCCTAAACCAACAAAACGTTTATGATCTTCTAACTCTCCAGTAATTACGTATTTCATGTTAACACCTCCGTAATTTTTTATATTTGCTTTGGTGACATGAAAGTTGTCCCACTCGTTTTGGGTTTTTTTTACAAAAGAATTAAAACTAGGGATTTTTTCATTTGATGTAGCCACCCATTCATAACTCTTGCGGGCAGGACGTAAATTTTCTAATAATTTAGTTTGATTACCGTTGTATAAAAAATTTGCGGGAAGCAATACTAATACACTAAGAGCAAAATAAGCCCCAGTGACTGCAAAAATAAATTGAAAAGGTAGCCCTATAATACCAAGTGCAGTATGAGCATTTGTCCATACTTTTTGTAAAATTGTTTTCGGATTAAAAGTATAAAATTTTGGAATAATTTTTTTCCAATGAACAATAACACCTGTAACTATTGCAAATAGGAAAAAGAAAGAGACGAGCCCTGCTAAATAAACACCTATGACAGGGAATTGTTGAAAAAAGTGCAGGCGAAATAAAAACTCTCCTAAACTATATTGTTCTATATAAGATTTTGTTTTTGTAGACTTTATATCGGCATAGAAGTAATTTGCAGTTTTTCCCTTTTCTGTGGCTAAGGTATCTTTACTAGCGGTCATATTTATAAATATATGATCGCTTTTTTCCTCAAAAGTTATTCGTAAATCTCTACCAGTTAATTCATGTTTTTCATCTAAAGAAGATAAAATGTTGTCGTAATTTATATCTTTTCTTTCGGTATGACTAATTGATTTACCTTCTTCCCAAAATTGAATTTCTTGCTTAAATAATGCGAAAGCACCGGCGAAGAAGATTATATATAAGGCTACGCTAATAACAATTCCACTAACAGTATGTGTATTAAAAAATACATTGTAATTTCTCTTACTCATTATATAAATGGATTGTTTTGGTTTCCGAAATAATATGCTGTGTACAATAGCAAAGAAATAAGTAAATATAGTGCCCAAACTTTCCATCCATTTTTAAACAGATATGGTATGATTAAGAGTACACACCAAAGTATAAAAAGAGTAAAAATAGATGAGATTATAACTTCCTTATGCATAGGAATCCATAGCGCCAATACCATGTGAAATAAAGCACTTATGATGTAGCCACCAAGAATTCCAGCAGAAATTTTAGCAAATTGTTGCCAAGGAGATTTTGTTAGATATTTAGTATTTGCAGGCATATTTATGGTATTAACAATTCTAATAGAATACTTATTGTAAAAAAGAGTATTACAATTTTATAATTAATTACTTTTAAAGGGTTAAAAAGAATAATTAAGCTTAGTGTTATTGATAAAAAGAATAGATTTATAAGTATACCTGTAGTTATACCGTGTAATAGCGTACTTGAAAAAAAAGAGAGTGCAATTATTAAAATCCCAACGATTTTAATTTTTTTGATGTTTTTTTGCATCAATTTTTCTACGATACCGTTATTTAATATCGCCTCTCTAGAGGTGTTTAATAACAGGAGAACGCTTATAAAATTTAGGAGTATTATAATTGTATTCATCTTTATTTATTAATCTAGTTTTTTTAAAATAGCATAACTCAAGGCTTTACAACATTGAGTTATGCGGGTATTCAACAAACTAACAATTCAAATTACAATAGGAACAAAATTTATAAGATTAGAACTTATAAGTAAGCGTTCCTAAGAATGCTCTCGGAGCTTGTATGTTTACAGTACTCCATCCTTTATAATATTCTTTATCTGTTAAATTGTTTCCTTTTACACTAATTCTAAATTTATCAACTTCATAATAAACTGAAGCATTAAAAATTGAGTATGCTGGTAAGATAAAGTCACCAGCTGATGGGTAACCAACCATAGTGTTATAATCACTAGCACCGTTAACACCAAAACCTAAACCGAAGTTTTTAGCAATTCCATCTTGAAATTTATAATCTGCCCAAAAGTTATAAGATGTTTCTGGTCCTGCTTCAGCCAAACGAACACCTATTAAATCAGGTCTAGATACAGTTTTTGTTACTTTTGAATCATTGTAACTAAAACCACCTCTTAAGTTTAATCCATTAATTGGATTTGCATTAATTTCCAACTCAAAACCTTTACTTTTTACAGTTCCGTCTTGTATTTTACTAGCACCAAACCCCATTACTTTATCTTTTACAGTAATATCGTAGTAACTTAAAGAAGCTTCAAGTTTATTATTAAATAAATTTGTTTTTACACCAAATTCTATTTGGTTTGCTTGTTCCAAATCGTATGATTGTATCTTCGTTTGCCCTGTTGGGTTTGCAATGTCAACTGGTACTCTCTCTGGATTTACATAAGAAAATCCGTTTTGATAATTTGCAAAAACTGACAATTGATTTAATATTGGTTGATAAACAACCCCAAATTTAGGCGATAATGTTGATTTTGTATATGCTTTATCATCATCAGAAACGTCGTTTGCATCACCTTTATATTGAAATCTATCATAACGAACACCAGCCATAACAGATAATTCAGGTAAAATATTTATTACATCAGAAACATATCCGCTAAAAATATTTTGATTAAGATCAGAATTTGTTCTTGGTGAATTTGCTAAAACTGTTTCTAAATTTGCACGATTGGTAGGTAAATTTGCAAAACCAAAATTTGCAGGTACAGGTATAAGTTGACCTTGTGGATTTGTAACGTTAATTCTGCTAAAGCCAGAACCATTGTCTTGGATTTGTAATTTTAAATAATCTACACCAACAACAATTCTGTTTCTCATAGTACCTAATTTAAAATCTCCTGTGAAGTTCTGTTGTATATCTAAAGTATTGGTTTCTGCATCTGTTTTTTGAGCAAATAAACCAAATAAATTATCTTGAAGATTGTATAAATAAGTATAATGACCTTTTGATTTTGTATTACCTCCAGCAATTATTGTTTGAGATGACCAATTATCAGAAATTTTATAAGCAATTTCACCTCTATAATTTTGAGTAGGATTTTTAATTGAAATATCGTTATTTGTTAACGATTTACTTGTGTCATAATTTAATTCATCTAAATTATTAAAAGTTAATGGAGCTCTATTTAAAAACAAGAAAGGTTGATTTGTTTGATCAGTAGATGATAACTCGTAATTAAAGTTTAATGTTAACCTGTTGTTTATTTTATAAGAAATAGATGGAGCTAAGAATAAAGATTTTCTAAAACCAGCATCTTGAAAGCTATCTTGTGTTTGATATCCTGCATTAAAACGTAAAGATATATCTTCATTATCTTCAAGATTGGTGTTAACATCTACAGTTAATTTTTTAAAACCAAAAGAACCACCAGCAACAGTAATGTTTCCACCAGTACCTTTGTAAGGTTTTTTAGTAACAATATTAATTAAACCACCATAAGAAGTTACTGTACTACCAAATAAAGTTGCTGAAGGGCCTTTAATAACTTCAATTCTTTCTACATTATCAGGATTAACAAAACCGTTTGTAATTCCAGGAACTCCATTTACTAATTGAGGTTGAATAGAGAATCCACGAATTGAATAATAACCAGCACCATCACCACTTCTTCCTGTTGATGACCATAACTGTTCGACACCTGTTGTATTTTTTAAAGCCTCTTCAAAACTAACTACAGATTGTGATATTAATAATTGATTTGTAACTGTACTATATACCTGAGCATTTTCAATATTCTTTAAAGGTAATTTTGCTACATAAGCAGATTTTTTTCTCGAAAATTTGTTCTTTCTGTTCGTATCAACTATTATTTCATTTAATAACTCATTTCCCTCATAAAGTGTAATGGAAAGGTTTTTTTCATTAGGATTTATATTGATGTTTTTTGTCTTAAATCCAATGTAAGAAATAATTAATGTTTGTTGGTTTTTAGTGCCATTCTGAATAGTGAATTGACCATTAATATCTGTTTGTGTACCGTTATCTGTGCCTTTAATAAGTACATTAACACCAATTAATGGATTGTTGTTGTTGTCAGTTACAACACCATTAATGGATTTTTTTTGAGCTATTGAATTTGCCGCTATCAAGGACAATAAAATAGCTATTATTACTTTTTTCATTTATTTTATTTAGATTTAATAATATTTAAAAGGCAAAAGTATTTAGTTGTTGTTGATTTTCAAAATTTATTTAGATTAATTTTAAATAAAATTTATAATATTTGAATTATAGGATAGTTAGCCTTTTGTGGATTATGTTTTTATATGAGCTTATCTGTGTATAATGTTTAATTAATGGTGATTTATTTTGATTTTAATTCATTTGTGTGCTTTTTTTGTTGATTTTTTTTAATTATTTTAAAAAAAATGGAAACGCAACTGACTAAGGATAATATTATTATATTTTTGTAATTATATTTATTGAATCTAAATAAGTAAAATTAAAAAATGAAATATATAATAATTTTCTTGATGTATTTTTTGCAAATAGCAACGTTAAATGCTCAAAATGATAGAATATCAGGTTGTGTTTATAATGAATTTAATGAACAGTTAGAAAATGCACATGTAACTATTCTATATCAAAATATAACTATTGCTGCTGGAAATAAAGGTTGTTTTGAATTATCATTTCCTAATTTAAATAGTTTTACGTTAAAAATACAATATATAGGGTATAAGCCTTTTTATAAAAAATTTACAAAAGCTTCTAAAAAGATAAACCTCTCTTTTTATTTAAAAGAGAACGATAGTACTTTAGATGAAATTATAATTCAAGGAAAATCTAAAGCCGAAAAAATAAGAGATCAAGCATATGCGGTAAATGTTATAGAAACGGAAGTGTTTAAAAATACGGCAACAAATATAAGTCAGGTTTTAAATAAAGTACCTGGTATTATTATTAGAGAAGAAGGAGGTTTGGGATCTGATTTTAATCTTTCTTTAAACGGGCTTTCTGGAAAGCAGATAAAAACATTTATTGATGGTATTCCTATGAGTTATTTTGGACGATCATTAACCTTAAATAATTTTCCGTCTAATATTATAGAATCTATAGAGGTTTATAAAGGAGTAGTGCCTATTTATTTGTCTTCAGATGCCTTAGGAGGAGCAATTAATATTCAAACAAAAAAGCAAACAAATAATTATTTAGATGCTTCATATTCAATAGGGTCATTTAATACACATAAAGCTTCGTTAAATACTCAATACTATGATAAGAATAGTGGGTTTACAGCGCGATTAAAATCATTTTATAATTATTCCGATAACGATTATGTAATAGATATAATTATACCAGGTGAAGGGGGTAAAATAACCGATGAAACCACTAAAGTAAAAAGATTTCATAATGCATATACCTCAAAAATGGGACAACTAGAGGTTGGTATTACAAATAAAAAGTATGCTGATGAATTACTGGTAGGTATTTTGTTTTCTGATAATTATAAAGAAATACAGCATACAAGACTACCTGGGAAAATAATAAACCCCTTTGGAGAAGTATTTGAAAAAAATAAAAGTAGAATTAGTACTTTAAAATATGCTAAGAAAGGGGTTTTTAAAAACCTTGATGTTCGTTCTTTTTTAGCTCTTGTAGATAACGAACGCAGATATGAAGATAAAAGTAATCATAGGTATTTTTGGAATGGAGAAATTAAATATGATGATCATATGGCTACGGGGGAGCAAAATAGAAAAACAGAATTAACACTAAATCAAGAAAATATATTAGTAAATTTTAATGTACAATACCAACTTCCAAAAGACCAAATTGTAGCTGTAAATTTTTCTACAGACTATTTTAAAATGGAAGGTAATGATCCTTTGCATCCTAGAAATAATACGCAATTTGGAACGCCAAGTAGGGTTGACAAAAAAGTAACGGGATTATCATATTCATTTAATCTTTTTGATGAAAAATTAAAAGGAATTTTATTCGGAAAAAGATATAATTACAATATCAATTCTCTAGTAACTGATTTTTCAGGAAGCTTAAAAGAATATAAAAATATAGCTTCTAATTTTACAGGTTACGGAGGTGCGCTAACGTATTTGTTTACAAAAAACACACAAATAAAAACTTCTTTTGAAAACGCGATTCGCTTTCCAGAAAACTTGGAAATTTTAGGAAACGGAATGGCTATTTTAACCAATATTAATTTAAAACCAGAAACGAGTACTAATATTAACCTTGGTTTTAGAACAAATCAATATTTAGGCGATAAACATAAAATTCATTTTGAAACCAATACCTTTTTAAGAAGCTCTAAAAACTTTATTTATTTACGTCCAGAATTAATTTTTCAAGTAAATGATAATTTAGAAAAAGTGTTAACAAAAGGTATAGAGGGAGAGCTTCAGTATACTTTTAATGATGCGTATAGTATTGGTGTAAGCGCAACATACTTAGATATTAGGGATAAAAATAAATTTGCAGGAAATTCAACACGACTTAATCCGTTCTTGGACGCCCGAATACCTAACACCCCTTATTTATTCGGTAATTTAAAGCTAAACTACAATACTACAAATGTATTTAGGAAAGATGATAGGCTTTCTGTAACATCATTTCAAAATTACATCCACGGCTATTCTTTGTTTTTTGCGGAAATAGGAAATGAAGATCAAAAATTAATAAAAAATCAATTAGCACAAAATATTGAAGCTGTTTATTCTTTTAAAAATGGAACCTATAATCTTTCCATAGCAGCAAATAACATTTTTAATGCAAATATTACAGATAATTATAACCTTCAAAAACCAGGAAGAAATTTCAGTTTAAAATTAAGGTACTACTTATCAAAATAAATAAATTAATAAAACCAGTAAATAAATAAAAGGGAATTATGAGACAATCAATTTTAGCAATAGGGTTACTATTTACGATGAGCTTTTTTAGCTCTTGTAGTGATGATACTCCAGTAAATACAACAGTAAAAAAAACAAAATTAGCAGTTGCTGTTCAAGTAGGTGAAAAAACGGAAACTACCAATGTAGTTTTAGGAGTAGAAAACTTTATGGAGTCAGTAATATCACCAATTAATAATGGTATTCAGCAAGATGGCAAGAGAAACTATTACTTTGTAAATAATACTATTATTAGTTCAGGGTATAAAACCACCAATTGTGTAGGGTACGATTTTCAAGATGGAAAACTTACAAAGAAGGGTGAATTCGCCTTTCCAGCTTCTTTCGATTTATTAGGAAAAGGAGATGATAAAACAATGATTGCTGTTGAAAGTCCTAGGGCTGGTTTTGAAAATAGAACTATTTTTTTAGTAGATACAGACGATTTAGTAATTACTAAAACAGTAGCAACAAAAATAGATGAAAGACAAGATGAAAATTTAATGTCTTGGCCTACTGGTATTGCGGTAAAAGGAGGTAAATTATTTTTGTCTTACTATTTAACGAGTGCTGAGGGAGATAAGTGGAAAACGCCAAATTCTAATGAAGCAAGAATAGCTGTATATAGTTACCCTGAATTAGTTTTTGAGAAGCTAATAAAAGATACCCGTGGATCTGATATTGGTTTTTATGGAAATTATAACGGATTAGTAAAAGATGAAAATAATAATATTTATACAGCATCTACCTCTTCTTCTGCTTGTGGTTTTGATCCTGCACCAGTAAATAAATCATCAATTCTAAGAATTAAAAGTGGTGATACAGATTTTGATACAGACTATTATTTCGATTTTGAAACTGCTTCAGGAGGAAACAAAATTAACTTTTTGCATTATGTAGGAAAGAACAAGGCAGTTGTAAGAATGATCACCGATGATTCGAAAAAATGGGATGCATTTGCTCCAATGGGTGAAACACCTATCTGTAAAATTGCTATTGTAGATTTAGAGACTAAAACCGTAACAGAAGTTGTTGGTATTCCATTACACGGTGGTCAGTGGGCTACACCTGCTTTAAATCATAACGGAAAAGTGTATATGAATATAAGTGATAAAAATGGCGCTTATATTTATGAAATTGATGTGAATACAGCAACAGCTAAAAAAAGTATACAAGTTAATGCAGCTGTAGTAAAGGGGATTTTTGCGATCAACTAATTAGCTTATTTTATTTTTTTTGAAGAGACATCTTAAGGTATAATACTTTAAGATGTCTTTTCGTGTTTAAATTGTTTTTAAAATTTGGTATATTTGTAAGGAGACAATAAAAAAACAGATAAATATGCATTGGCAAGATCTTTTAGCTCATTTAAAATATATGATAAAACGTAAACCAGAATAGCTGTTTTGTGTAATAATCGAAGAGTTTAAAAAGATTTTAGTTTAATTAAATCATTTAAATATGCCATTTTATCATAAATTAGGAGAAATTCCACCAAAACGTCATACGCAGTTTCGTAAAAAAGACGGAAGCTTATACTACGAACAACTTTTTGGAACCGTTGGATTTGACGGAATGTCGACAAACAGTTATCACGAGCAAAGACCAACACAGGTTAAAGAAATAAGAAATCAGTACAGTGTTGCACCGAAAGTAGCAAAAGAAAATAATATTCAATCATATAGATTAAGAGGGTTTCAAGTAGTTCCAGAGGATGACTATTTAGAAAGTCGAAAAATTGTATTAACAAATTCAGATTGCCATATTGCTTTAGCGGCTCCAAGAAAATCTACAACAGAATATTTTTATAAGAATACAGATTCTGATGAAATGATTTTTGTTCATAAAGGAACAGGAAAACTTAGAACAATTTATGGGAATTTAGATTTTAAATATGGAGATTATCTAATTATTCCAAGAGGGATTATTTATAAAATAGATTTCGATACGGAAGATAATCGTTTATTTATTGTAGAATCTCATTCGCCAATTTATACACCAAAACAATATAGAAATTGGTTTGGACAATTGTTAGAACATTCACCATATTGTGAGCGAGATATCCGTCGTCCTTATGAATTAGAAACTAATAATAAAAAAGGAGAATTCATTATAAAAGTAAAAAAGAAAGATGAAATTTTTGATATGGTATATGCAACACATCCTTTTGATGTAGTTGGGTATGATGGGTTTAATTATCCGTATGCTTTGTCAATTCATGATTTCGAACCTATTACAGGTAGAATTCATTTACCACCTCCAATTCATCAAACTTTTGAAACAAATGCTTTTGTAATTTGCTCATTTGTACCTAGGCTGTATGATTATCACCCAGATTCAATACCAGCTCCTTATAACCATAGTAATATAGATGCCGATGAGGTTTTGTATTATGTAGATGGGGATTTTATGAGTAGAAATGATGTTGAAGCAGGCCATATCTCCTTGCATCCAGCCGGAATACCACATGGTCCCCACCCAGGAGCAGCTGAAAGAAGTATTGGTAAAACAAAAACAGAAGAATTGGCTGTAATGGTTGATACTTTTAAACCTTTAATGGTTACAGAAGAAGCAATGAAAATTGCAGACGAAGATTATTTTAAATCTTGGTTAGGGTAATTAAATAGAAATAATATACCTGTTAACGCAGGGAAAAAATATAAACATCACAAAGATGGCAAAAGAAGTAAAGTCAGTAGATTACGGTTTAGAGAAAATATTTGAAGGAGCACAAGATTTTCTTCCGTTATTAGGAACAGATTATGTAGAGTTTTATGTGGGTAATGCAAAACAAGCGGCTCATTTTTATAAAACTGCTTTTGGTTTTCAATCATTAGCTTATAAAGGATTAGAAACAGGATCTAGAGATTCTGTAAGTTATGTTTTAAAACAAGATAAAATCCGTTTAGTATTAACAACACCATTAAATAGTAAATCGCCAATTAACGATCATATTGTAAAACATGGTGATGGTGTAAAAGTAGTTGCTCTTTGGGTTGATGATGCAAGAAGTGCTTACGAAGAAACAACAAAACGTGGGGCTAAATCATATTTAGAACCAACTGTTGAAACAGATGAGCATGGTGAAATTGTAAAAGCAGGAATTTACACTTATGGTGAAACAGTACATATGTTTATTGAACGTAAAAACTATAAAGGAACATTTATGCCTGGTTTTCAAAAATGGGAATCTGACTATAATCCAACTTCAGTTGGTTTAAAGTACATAGACCACATGGTTGGTAACGTTGGTTGGAATCAAATGGATGTTTGGGTAAAATGGTATGAAGACGTAATGGGGTTCGAAAATTTTTTATCATTTGATGATAAGCAAATTCATACAGAGTATTCTGCATTAATGAGTAAGGTTATGTCTAACGGAAATGGTCGTATTAAATTTCCAATTAACGAACCTGCAAAAGCTGCAAAAAAATCACAAATTGAAGAATATTTAGACTTCTATGAAGGTTCTGGAGTACAACATATTGCTGTTGCAACTGATGATATTATTAAAACAGTAAGTGAGTTAAAAGCACGTGGAGTAGAATTTTTACCACCACCACCACAGTCGTATTACGATATGATTCCTGAAAGATTAGGTGAGCATAGAGATATGATGAAAGAAGATATAAATGAGCTTCAGAAATTATCAATTATGATTGATGCAGATGAAGAAGGGTATTTATTGCAAATTTTCACAAAGCCTGTTGAAGATAGACCCACTTTATTCTTTGAAATTATTCAAAGAATGGGCGCTCGTGGGTTTGGAGCTGGGAATTTTAAGGCATTATTCGAGTCAATCGAAAGAGAGCAGGCGAATAGAGGAACACTATAACCTAATATATTAGATAAAAGAACCAAGAGAGAAGATGTGAAATCTGTAATCTTGGTTCTCTTTTTATTTTAAAAAATGAATCAGAATTTTAAGAATATAAAATCCCCTTTCTCATAAAATTTATTTTACATCAAAATAAAGGTGAATTTTAAATTTAAAAAGTATAAAAATGAGTAAGGAAGATATTTTAAAAGCATTAGAAGAAAAATACGATAAATTAGGAGTCCCTTTGAATACAATGTTAGAGGGGTTGCTTCATAGTACGCCAATAACTTATTGGGATTATATTCAAACAGATGCGTTATTGGGATTGCAAATTCCTAGAACAACAGAAAAAGATGAAATGGTGTTTATCATGTATCATCAAGTAAATGAACTATTATTTAAAATGGTTTTATGGGAAATAGATCAAATTTCTCTTTCTAAAGAAGCAATAACTGCAGAGAAATTTTCTAAACACTTAATGAGAATTAGTCGATATTTTGATATGTTATGTAGTTCCTTTGATGTGATGGGGGAAGGTATGGATGTAGAGCAATATCTAAAATTTAGAAATACACTAGCTCCTGCAAGTGGTTTTCAAAGTGCTCAATATCGAAAAATAGAATTTGCATCAACAGAGTTAATTAATTTAATAGATGTTAGATATAGAGATACTATAGATAGAGATTCGTCTTTAAAAAATGCATTTAACCATTTGTATTGGCAAGCTGCTGGTAAAGATCATAAAACTGGTAAGAAATCTACTTTAATCAATCTATTTGAAGAAAAGTATATGGGTGATTTTATTGATTTTATGGAGGATTATAATGAGTGTAATCTTTCTAAGAAATTTCAAGAATTACCTAAAGAATTTCAAGAAAACGAAGAGCTAATAGCTGCAATGCGTCATTATGATTATACAGTAAATGTAAAATGGGTACTAGCACATTATGATGCTGCTGGAAAATATTTAGGTGGTGGTGATAAAGATTTAGAAGCTACTGGTGGAAGTAATTGGCGTAAATATATGCATCCAAAGTATCAAAGAAGAATCTTCTTTCCGTATTTATGGAACGAAGAAGAACTTAAAAATTGGGGTACATTTTAATTTTAGCTAATAAAAAATATAAAGCTGTTTGATTTTAATATCAAGCAGCTTTTTTTAGTTTGGAACAATAATTGTTTAATTTTTTTCATAAGTTTGAACATCATGAAGAAAAAGATACTATTTATTACACTATTATTTATTACCATAATTGCTTTTGGTCAAAAAAAAACAACTGTATTTAAAGGAGGTGAATGGCTTAAGTTTAAAATGAGTTATAGCGGGTTTTTAAAAGCAGGGAATGCTACTTTATCGTTAAAAGAAGAAAATTTAAAAGGAAAAAAAGTATTGCACGCTACAGGAAAGGGCTGGACTACAGGAATGATTAAATGGTTTTTTAAGGTAAAAGATGATTATCAATCTTATTTTGATATAGAAACAGGAAAGCCATATTTATTTAAAAGAAAAATAAATGAAGGAGGTTATAAAAAAAATAGACATATAACTTTTGATCAAGAGAATAATACAGCATATGTTCAAGATTTTATAAAAAAGAAAGAGAATACTATTTCAGTAACTGGCCCACAAGATATGATTTCTACATTCTATTTTTTAAGAAGTTATAATACAAAGGGAATGAAAAAGGGGGAGGAAATAAAGGTAAATATGTTTTTTGATAATAAAAGTTATCCTTTTAGATTGCGTTTTTTAGGTAACGAAATATTAAAAACAAAATTCGGAAAAATAAAAACTCAAAAATTTAGACCATTAGTTCAGTCCGGTAGAGTTTTTAAAGCAAAAGAAAGTGTAACTGTATGGATTACTGCTGATGATAATAAAATACCAATAAAAATGAAAGCATCTTTAGCTGTCGGTTCTCTTCGGGCAGATTTAGAAGCATATAAGGGGTTGGCAAATCCATTTGAAGTAATTTTTTAATATAATAATTTAATAAGTTGTTTACTTATTGTTAAAGTGTAATAAGGAATAGTTTTTATTTGTACTTTTGCAAGTAAACTCAATTTTAAATAATTTTTTTTGAAAAAATATATTCTCTTACTTTTTATTTTTTGTGCTTTTTTATCATGTAAAAAAGAAAAAAAAGAAGAAATAAAGACTCCTGTAAAGATAGAAAAACCAAAGCCTATTTATGCTTTTGGATTTAATCTAGATAATTATAACGTAATAAATGATACTATTAAAAATGGTGAAAGTTTTGGCGTTATTTTAGATAGATACCATGTGGGATATCCAAAAATAAATAAAATAGCAACAGTAATTAAAGATACTTTTGATGTAAGACGAATTAGATCGGGAAAGGCATTTACTATTTTAACATCAAGAGATTCTCTTGAAAAACCTCAAGTTTTTATTTATAAACATAACAAGGTAAATGCGACAATAATTAATTTCAAAGATTCTGTTATATTATCATATAAGTTTAAGAAAAAAATTAAAATAATAGAAAAAGAAATTACAGGACAAATTTTTTCAAACTTATCAGTTACAATGGATAGTTTAAATCTTAGTGCTTCATTAACAAATACTGTAGCTGATATTTATGCATGGACACTTGATTTTTATCGATTACAAAAAGGAGATAAATTTAAATTAATTTATGAAGAGAAATTTATTAATGATACTGTTTTTGTTGGCTATGGAGAAGTGAAAGCGGCGGTTTTTAATCATAAAGGAGAAGACTTATATGCTTATAAATTTGTAGGTGATTCTATTAAGAATATTCCAGAATTTTATAATGAAAAAGGAGATATGCTGAGAAGGGCATTTTTAAAATCGCCAATTAAATTTCAATACCGTATATCATCACGTTATAATTTAAGAAGGAAAATTGCATTATATGGAAGAGTTCGACCTCATAGAGGAACAGATTTTGCTGCAAAGTATGGAACTCCAATAATGACGACAGCTAGTGGTACAGTTGTCGAAGCTGCAAGAAAAGGAGGTAATGGAAATTATGTAAAAGTAATGCATAATGGTACATACACTACTCAGTATTTACATATGAAACGAAGAAATGTTAGAGTAGGAGATTATGTAAAACAAGGAGATATTATAGGTTGGGTAGGTATGACAGGAAATACAAGCGGACCACATGTGTGTTATCGTTTTTGGAAATATGGGAAACAAGTAGATCCTTTTAGAGAAAAACTGCCATCAGCAGAACCGTTAGATTCTTTGGTTAAACCAGCGTATTTTAAATTTATAAAACCATTAAAAGTACGATTAGACAGTATAAAATTAGCTATAAAGGATACTGTTTCTGCTCCTTTAAATAAAAAATAAATATTAGCAATACATTAACTATGCCGTTACAAAACATTAATCCAACCCAAACGAAGGCCTGGGAAGAATTAACTGATCATTTTAGTAAAGCAAAAGAATATAATTTAAAAGATCTTTTCCGTAAAGATAAAAACAGAAAAGAACAATTCTCTATTAAGATAGATGAACTAAGTGTTGATTTTTCAAAAAACCTTATTACACAAGAAACAATTGATTTATTGATTTCTTTGGCTAATCAAACGGAGTTAAAAGATGCTATTGATAAGTATTTTTCAGGAGATAAAATTAATGAAACAGAAGACAGAGCTGTTTTACATACGGCTTTGAGAAGTAATTCGGAAACTCCTGTTTTAATTGAAGGTAAAGATGTGAAGCCTCAAGTGCAAACAGCTTTAAGGAAGATGAAAAGCTTTAGTAATAAGGTTATTTCAGGGAAATGGAAAGGGTTTACAGGTAAGGTAATTACAGATGTTGTTAATATAGGAGTAGGAGGGTCTGATCTAGGACCAAGTATGGTTGTTGAATCTTTACAGTTTTATAGAAATAAGTTAAAATCACACTTTGTCTCTAATATAGATGGAGATCATGTAGTAGAAATATTAAATAAGCTAAATCCAGAAACTACATTATTTGTAATTGTTTCTAAGTCATTCACTACAGACGAAACATTAACGAATGCTAATACTATTAGAGATTGGTTCTTAAATTCAGCAACAATTTTTGATGTTGCTAAACATTTTGTCGCTGTGTCTTCTAATATGGAAGAAGCGACAAGTTTTGGAATAGATAAAAAAAATATCTTTCCAATGTGGAATTGGGTTGGTGGTAGATTTTCTTTATGGTCATCTGTAGGGCTGTCTATTTGTTTATCTATAGGTTATGATAATTTTAAGCAGTTATTAAATGGAGCTGAAAAAATGGATAATCATTTTCGAGAGACCCCTTTTGATAAAAATATACCAGTAATACAAGGATTACTAAGTATTTGGTATAATAACTTTTTTAAAAGTGAAACAGAAGCCGTTTTACCGTATAGTGAATACCTAGCAAAAATACCTGCCTATTTACAGCAATCAGTTATGGAAAGTAATGGTAAAGGAGTTGATAGAAATGGAAACGAAGTAGATTACCAAACAGGAGGGATTATTTGGGGAGCGACTGGCGCAAATATGCAGCATGCTTTTATGCAGTTAATACATCAAGGAACAAAATTAATTCCAACAGATTTTATTGGGTTTAAAGAATCATTACATGGTTTAACAGAACATCATAAAAAATTAATGGCTAATTATTATGCTCAAATGGAAGCTTTAGCTTGTGGTAAAACAAAAGAAGAAATTCATTTAGAGTTAAAGCTTGAAAACAGATTAGACGAAATAAATCAATTATTACCGTACAAAATATTTAAAGGAAACCGTCCTAGTACTTCATTTCTATTTAATAAATTGACTCCAAAAACTTTTGGAATGTTAATATCTACTTACGAACATAAAATTTTTACACAAGGAGTTATATGGAATATATTTTCCTTTGACCAGTTTGGTGTTGAGTTAGGTAAGGAAATCGCAAGGAAAATGTTAAATAACTAGTCTTTTTGTTTTTTTTACTCCCGTTATGAAGGGTTTGTTTGTTAAATAGGTGTTAAAAACCTTAACATTAACTTAATATTAGCAGCATAGAAAAGTAAGACCTTTGCTACTGCATTTAATAACAAATAGATTTAATAATGAGAAATTTTAAAAATGTTTTACTGGCAGCATTGTTCTTTGTAACGGCTACAGTTTTAGGACAAGGGGTTACAACTTCGTCAATGCGAGGTAAGATTACAGATAATCTTAATGAGCCTTTACCAGGAGCTAATGTATTAGTAGTTCACGTACCTTCAGGTACAAAATATGGTGCATCAACAAACTTTGATGGTCTTTATAGGATATCTAACATGAGAATTGGTGGGCCTTATAAAGTTACAATTTCGTTTGTAGGATATGCAAATTCTGTAAAAGAAGGATTGTATTTAAACTTAGGTGTTACTGAAACAGTAAGCGTTAAGTTACAAGAAAATGCTAATGTTTTAGAAGAGGTTATAATTAGTACTTCGTCTAATACTAAAGACGGTTCTGAAACAAAAGTATCTAGAAAACAAATAGCTTCATTGCCAACACTTTCTAGATCTATAGCTGATTTTGCAAGGTTAACACCTCAAGCTCAAATTAGCGGAGATAATCAAATTTCAATAGCAGGTCAAAATAATAGGTATAACGCTATTTATTTAGATGGTGCTGTAAGTAACGATGTTTTTGGTCTATCTAGCTCAGGAACTAATGGAGGTCAAACGGGTGTAAGCCCAATTTCATTAGATGCTATCGATCAATTTCAAATTAATATAGCTCCTTTTGATGTAAAACAATCAGGTTTTGCAGGAGGTTCAATTAATGCAATTACAAAATCAGGAACGAATAAAACACAAGCATCAGCTTATTCTTTTTTTAGAAATGAAAAATTAGCAGGAAAAACACCTGTGGATGTTGCTGGTAGTAATGAAAGAATAAAATTACCAGAATTTACAGCTTTAACTTATGGAGCTAGGATAGGTGGAGCAATAAAAGAAGATAAATTATTTTATTTTGTTAATTATGAAAAACAAGATAACGAAACTCCAAGAACTTTTTTTGTTGATAATTACACTGGTGATTCAGACGCTACAGCTTTAAGTAACTTATCACAATTCATAGCAAATGAATATGGTTATAATGTAGGAGGATATGAAAATGCTATTTCATCTTTAAAAAGTGATAAATTAATTGCTAAGTTAGATTGGAATATTAATGATAATCATAAGTTGTCATTAAAGCACTCTTATGTAAAAGGTGTGAGTAATAGAGCGAATTCATCATCTACAAGAAGTATTAATTTTTCTAACGGAAATCAAGTATTTGAATCTACAACAAATACTTCTACACTGGAATTAAATTCTACGTTCGGAAGTAAATATTCTAATAATTTAGTTGTTGGATATACAAAGGTTAAAGATGATAGAGGTTTTAACGGTAACCCTTTTCCTAATGTAAGAATTAGAGATGGTAGAGGACGTGTTTCTTTTGGTTCTGAGGCCTTTTCTACAGCTAACTTATTAGAATCTGAAGTGTTAACTCTTACAGATAATTTTGATATTTTTGCAGGAGCTCATAAAGTAACAATTGGTACTCACAATGAGTTTTCATCAATGAATAATGTTTTCTTTGGAAGAAATTTTGGTTACTATGAGTTTGCTAATGTAAATGATTTCTTAACAAAACAAAATGCCATTAGATATCGTTTAGGTTACTCTTTAATTGGAGGGAATGGTGATACGTCAGAAGGATCTGCTAAATTTAATGCATATCAGTTTGGTATTTACTTTCAAGATGAGGTAACGGTTTCTGACAAGTTTAAAGTAACTGCAGGTTTGCGTTTTGATGTTCCTTTTTGGGAAAATGGAAGAAATAATCCAGATTTTAATACAAGAACTATTGGCTTATTAAAAGCGGCAGGAAAAGATTTAAAAGGAGCTAGAGTAGGTAAGGGGATAGACTCTAAAATGCATATTTCACCTAGAGTAGGTTTTGCATGGGATGTTAAAGGAGATAGAAGTACTAAGATTAGAGGTGGATTCGGTATATTCACATCTAGAGTTCCTTTAGTTTGGCCAGGAGGAGCATATAATAATAACGGGGTAACTTCTGGTAATATTGATATAAGAGGAGCAGGTAATACGCCAGTATTTAACCCAGATGTTAATAGTCAATTTCAAGACCCAGTAGCAGGTTCTGGAGCAATTGCTGGTTCAGTTGATTTATTTGCAGCTAATTTTATGTTACCTCAAGTTTTTAAAGTGAACTTAGCGATTGATCAAAAATTACCAGCCAACTTTAATATTTCTGCAGATTTTATTTGGAATGATAATATTAAAGCAATAAAATATGAAAATCTTAATTTAGAAGGTCCACAGTTTTCTACCACTGAAGCAGGAAGTAGACCAAATTATGAATATAAGAGAGTTGATAATAATTATCAAGGAATATATTTAGCTTCAAATACAGGTGAAGGTAGTTCTTGGAATTTTGCAACAACATTAAGTAAAAATTATTATTCAAATTTTCTAGACATAAGAGCACAAGCATCTTATTCTTACGGTGATTCAGATGTAGTTAATGATCCAACATCTTCTCAAAATAGTTCTCAATGGTCTAGAGTTGAAAATATTAACGGAGCAAATAATTTAGGTTTGTCTAGGTCTGATTTTGCACAAGGACATAGAGTGTTGTCTAATGCTTCTATTGATTTAAAATGGAATGCTTCAAATAAAACAACTTTAGGATTGTTTTATGATGCAGGTCAAGGTAATGTGTTTAGTTATGTTTATAACGATAGAGGAGCTTTAGCGGGTGATTCAGGGGATTCTAATTCTCTAGTTTTTGTACCAGCCAATGCTAGTCAAATTAATTTAGTTGACGAAGGATCTTTTACAGCTGCTCAACAATGGACAGCTTTAAATAGTTTTATTGAAAGTAATGATTATTTAAGAAGTAGAAGAGGTAAGTTTACGGAAAGAAATGGCGATAGGTCTAAATGGAGCCATGTGGTAGATTTAAAATTTGCTCATGAATTTAAATTAAAAGGAAAGAAGAATTCTCATGCTATAGAATTAACTGCTGATATTTTTAACTTTACTAATTTATTAAACAAAAATTGGGGTAAGAGATATTATTCGGGAAGTTTTAATGCTGTACAATTGGTTAAATTTGAAGGGTTTGAGTCTGATGGTACTACACCAGAATACTCTTATGACCCATCAGCAGAAGGGTCTTTAAATAGGTCTGATGATAGCGGGTCAAATTCTTCTAGATGGCAAATGCAAATAGGTATTAGATATAAATTTAACTAATAAATTTATAAGAGTAGTATTTCAAAACCACCTCAAACGAGGTGGTTTTTTTATGCATAAAATTTAGTAAGTTTGTAACAAACAAAACTAACAGACAAATAATAATGAAAACATTACACTCTTATTGGGCATATATAGTTTTAGTAGTATTAATTTTTACTGTTGTAAATGCAATTATTGGTTTACTACAGAAAAAAGAATTCACTCATAAAGAATTTCGTTTAGGCTTATTTACGTTAATAACAACTCACATTCAATTATTAATAGGTTTCTTAGTTTATTTCGTTGGAGGATTTCAAAGTGGATTAGGTGATATGAAAGATTCAGGAGTTAGATTACTTGCTTTAGAACACCCTTTAATGATGATAATAGCAATCGTTTTAATAACAATTGGATGGTCTAAGCATAAAAAACAAGTAAAAAGTGAAACGAAGTTTAAAACCTTTGCAATTTTTTATGGACTAGCATTAGTGCTAATATTATCAAGAATTCCTTGGAGTAATTGGTTTTAATTTAAAAATATAGTCCCGCTTTCGCGGGATTTTTTATTTTTGCTTACTATTAAAAATATAATAATGAAATTTTTAAGTTATATAGTATCATCAGTATTTGCATTAGTATTTTTTTTACTGCTAATAATATTTCATCCTCTACAATGGTTGGGGTTGAAATTATTTGGTCAAAATGGGCATCAAAATGTTGTAAATATTATGAATTGGTTTTTAATTAAATCATTATTAATTTTAGGGATTCGTGTTCAAGTAGAAAATGAACAAGATTTACCTGAAGACACTACGTTAATATTTGTGTCAAATCATCAGAGTACTTTCGATATCTCACCAATTATTTGGCATTTTAGAAAGCATCACCCTAAGTTTGTATCTAAGAAAGAACTAGCAAAAGGAATACCAAGTATTTCTTTTAATTTAAGGCATGGTGGGGCTGCTTTAATAGATAGAAAAGATGCAAGGCAGGCATTAACAGAATTGGCAAGTTTTTCTAAAAAAATAAAAAAGAATAAATGGTCTGCAGCTATTTTTCCAGAAGGAACAAGAAGTAGAACCGGTAAACCGAAATCATTTTCGGTAAATGGCTTAAAAATGATAGCTAAATACAATCCAGAGGCATATGTTGTTCCGTTAACAATTAATAATTCTTGGAAAGTGTTTAAATATGGTAAATTTCCATTAGGCCTTGGTAGTCCAATAAAAATAAAAACACACGCACCAATAAAAGTAGATAGTTTACCGTTTAATGAGTTGATAGCTAGTGTAGAAAAGACAGTTAAAGAATCAATTTTATAATTAGAACAAAAGATAATTAATATACTAAATATTATGTCAATACAAAATATCCGAAAGGAAGTTATGAAAACTCTCGAAAAGAATATCGATAGTTTCGTAGATAAGTTTTTAATACCAGCAGAGAAAATTTGGCAGCCAACCGATTTTTTACCAAACTCACAAAAAGATACTTTTATTACAGAAGTTGAAGAGATTAGAGAGTTGTCTAAAGAATTAGATGATGATTTTTGGGTGGTATTAGTTGGGGATACAATTACTGAAGAAGCATTACCAACGTATGAATCGTGGTTGTTAGATTTAGATGGAATTACACAACATCCAGATAATGGTTGGGCAAAATGGATACGTGCTTGGACAGCAGAAGAAAACCGTCATGGAGATGTATTAAATAAGTATTTATATCTTTCAGGAAGAGTAAACATGCGTGAAGTAGAAATTACAACACAACATTTAATTACTGATGGGTTTGATATTGGTACAGCTAGTGATCCGTATAAAAACTTTGTGTATACGAGTTTTCAAGAATTAGCAACGTATGTTTCACATTTAAATGTTGCAAAAATTGCAAAGAAAAAAGGACACAAAGCATTAGCAAAAATGTCTAGAATTATCGCAGGAGATGAAATGCGTCATCACCAAGCATATACCGAATTTGTTAAGCAAATATTTAAGATTGATCCTAGCGAAATGATGTTAGCTTTTCAATATATGATGAAACATAAAATAGTAATGCCTGCAATGCACTTAAGAGAGTCTTTTGGAGCGAAAGGTAGTTTGTTTGATGATTTCTCTACAGTAGCTCAAAGAGTTGGTGTATACACAGGTTTTGATTACGTTGATATCATAAAAAAGCTAAATATTGCTTGGGAAATTGATAAAATTACAAATTTAAGCCCAGAAGCCGAGAAAGCTCGTGATTATTTAATGAAATTACCAGATAGAATGTATCGAATTACAGAACGTATCACAGTTCCTGATACTAAATTCGAATTTAAATGGATGATTCCATCATAAAATATAATTAAGTAACGTCATTGCGAATAAAATGAAGCAATCTGTGTATAGACTATTTCATCATATATTTATCGTAATGACGTTATCTTTATTGAAAAGTAAAAAGATCTCTATCTTCTAAAAAACCAAATTTGGTACGCACCTTATTTTGGTTTTCTTTATCTAATTCAATAATTAAAGAAATTTCTTGCCCATTATCATTTTTTTCTAAACAATTTCCTAATACATCATATGCAACAGAATTTCCGTTGTATTCATATCCGTTAGCATCAGTTCCTACCCTATTTACCCCAATAGTGTAACTCATGTTTTCTATAGCACGCGATTTTAACAATGAATTCCACGCTTCAACTCTTGGTGTAGGCCAGCTAGCTACATATAAAAGTAAATCGTAATTGTCTGTATTTCTAGCCCACGTAGGGAAGCGTAAATCATAACAAATTAAAGGAGAAATTTTCCAGCCTTTATAATTAATTAAAATGCGTTTATTACCAGGTGAGAATGTTTTATGTTCATTAGCGAGCGTAAATAAATGCTTTTTATCATAAAAATCAATTTTACCACATGGGTGTACAAAGAGTAACCGATTAAAGTAGTTACCATTTTCTGTAATAATGATACTTCCTGTAATTGCACTCTTTTTTTTTGCGGCTAACTGTTGTATCCAAGCTATAGTCTTACCACCCATTGTTTCTGCTAAATTACTTACTTGCATGGTAAAACCTGTAGTAAACATTTCAGGTAAAATTATCAAATCAATGTCAGAACCAAGCTTATTTATTTTAACTTCAAAATTCTTTCTGTTTTCTGTAGGGTTTTCCCAAACTAAATCAGATTGAATAAGTGCTACTTTAAGTTTATTATTAGTTTTCATAATTAAGAAATGAAATTGTTATTCATATCAAAAATAAGATAAAATTTGTATTTTGGGTTAATTAAAACATAGCTATGAACTCGTTTATCTCTGAGACTTTAGATACTATTTTACAAACAACTAAAACATTTGAAAATGTTGTATTTATCCTACCATCTCAAAGAGCAGGAGTGTTTGTGAAACAAGAATTTAAAAATAAAATTTTAGCAGGTTTTTTACCTCAGGTTCTTAATATTGGAGATTTTGTTGAAGAAATTTCTGAAATTAATAAAGCAGATGCAGTACAATTACTATTCCATTTTTATACTATATATAAAGAAGTAGAAGAGAGACCAGATACGTTTGATGTTTTTTCTTCATGGGCTTTTACTGTTTTACAAGATTTTAATGAAATAGATCAACATTTAATTAATCCAAGAGATATTTTTGTGTACTTACGAGATATTCATCGTTTACAAAAATGGTCGGTAAAAGGAACGTTTAAAGAAACGGAATTAATGAAAGATCATTTTTATTTTATGGAGAAATTAGAGCAGTTTTATACAGTTTTTTATCAATTTTTGATTAAAAATAAAATTGGATATCAAGGTGTTTTATATCGGGAAGCAACTAAAAAAGTTGAAGATTTTATCAGTAGAAATAAAGCAAAAAAATATTACTTTATAGGATTCAATGCTTTAAATACAGCGGAAGAATTGCTGTTTCAAGAATTTTTGTCAGCAGGAAATGCTGAAGTTTTTTGGGATATCGATAAAACGTTTTATGAAGGAAATCATCAAGCTGGTAGTTTTCTTAGGAAGTATAAAAAGCAATGGAAATATTATGAAAAAAACTCAATTGAAACGATAAAAGATTATTTTTCTGAATTTAAGAATATTCAGGTAATAGGAGCATCAAAAAACATTACGCAAATAAAACATGCAGGAGAGATTTTATCAAAATTATCGAATCAGAATAATACAGCATTGGTGTTGGCAGATGAAACATTGTTACCTATAACGTTGAATTCACTACCAAAGAATGTAGAAGCAATAAATATTACCATGGGATATCCTTTAAAAGATATTCCTACAACGAGTTTAGTCTTGGCGATTTTTCAATTATTCAATAATCAAGAAAAATTAAAAAAACAAGAAGCAAATCAGTTTTACCATAAAGATGTTGTTCGGTTTTTAAAAGATGCATCGATATATAAATTATTACAAATAGATGATGCTAATAATGTCGCAGAGACTATTTCAAAAGTTATTGTTAAAGAGAATAATACATTTGTTAGTCAAGAATACATTAATGTGTTTATTTCTCCTTTAGAAGTAGGATTAAAAGATATTATTAGCGCTGTTTTTAACCCATTTTCTACGATATCTGAATTTTTATCGAGAATATTACAGTTAATTGATGTTTTAAAAGACAATGCAAACGATTTAGAAAAGGAGTATTTGTTTCGTTTTTATACTGCGTTTACACAATTACAAAACTTACATATTGAGTTTAATTATGTACAGGATTTAAAAACATTATATCAGTTTTTTAGACAGTTAATACAATCTGAAAGTTTATCGTTTCAAGGAGAACCGTTACAAGGTTTACAGTTAATGGGAGTATTAGAAACACGTATGTTAGATTTTGAAAACGTGATTATAACATCGGTAAATGAAGGAGTATTACCCGCAAGTAGTCAACAAAATACTTTTATTCCGTTTGATGTAAAAATAGCCTTTGGTTTACCGACTTATAAAGAAAAAGATGCACTTTTTTCATATCACTTTTTTAGATTGTTACAAAGAGCTAAGAATATTTTTATATTATATAATACTGAGCACGATGTTTTTGGAAGCGGAGAAAAAAGTCGTTTTGTTACGCAGTTAGAAATGATGCGAAATGATATTGCAGAAAAGATAATTGGCCCTAAAGTAGTAACATCATCAACTAAGTTAAAAGAGATTCAGAAAGACGAGAAGGTTTTAGAACGCTTACAAAAATTAGCTAAAAAAGGAATTTCACCATCGGCATTAACTAATTACCTATATAACCCAATTGCATTTTATAAACAAAAAGTTTTAAAAATAAATGAATTTGAAAATGTAGAAGAAACGGTAGCAGCAAATACAATGGGTACTGTTGTTCATGATACTTTAGAAGCATTGTATAAACCATTTATAGGTAGGTTTTTATTGGTAGATGATGTTATGAAAATGCAGCAAAAAACAAAAGAATTAATAATTTTTTATTTTTCAGAACATTTTAAAAACGGAGATATTTCTACAGGAAAAAACAGATTGGTTTTTGAAGTGGCAAACCGTTTTGTAGAAAATTTTTTAGCGAACGAAAAACAATTGTTAAAAGATGAGAATAATAAATTAAAAATTATTGGAACAGAACAAAATTTAGCTACTGAAATTACTGTTGATGGAATTGATTTTCCTATAAAAATACACGGACAAGTAGATAGAATAGATGAATTAAATGGGGTAACTAGAATTATAGATTATAAAACAGGAATGGTTGATGCTAATAAATTGAAGGTGGTTGATTTTACAAGCATTCGAGATTTAAAACATCACAAAGCTATTCAAGTAATGTTATATGCTTTTTTATATACTCAAAACAATAAATTTGATTTTTCTAATAATTTAGAAGCTGGAATTATTTCATTTAAAAACTTGAAAAATGGGTTTTTAAAAATGAATTTTTCTTCTAATTACCGAACTCCAGATAATGAAGTAACTGAAGAGAAGTTAACTGAGTTTATGGATGAAATAAAAGAGTTTTTAAAAGAGTTATATAATCCAGAAATCGATTTTATTGAACCTGCAAATTTGCCTTATTAGTTATGATAGTATTGATAAAGTATGGCTTCTGAAGATAGATAATAAGTGTAAACCTACCCGAAATACCTCAGGGTAGGTTTGGAAGGGTTATTTATTTGGGTATTCAAATGGATTATTGTTATTTAATGATTGTCCTGTCATTGTTTGAATAACATCCCAATGCTCTATAATCATTCCGTTATCATCAAATCTAAATATATCAACCACACCTGAAATAGCGTTTTCTTTTGCATCTAAATCTTCTACTTTGGAGTGTATTACCACCATATCACCTTGAGCTATCACTTTGGCAATTATGGTCTTTGATTGATAGTTAATACTTTTTAAAAATTTTAATAAATCGATTAAGCCTGATTTTTTATCAGTCGCAGTTGGATTATGCTGTATGTAGTCATCGACAACAAAGTTTTCAACTGCAGATAAATCATCCAAATTATCGAAGGTTTTTAAAACTGCAATAGCTCTTTCTTTGTTCTGGGTTAAGTTCTTCTTAGTATTAATATTAGTATCTGGACCAGCATGCATTGTGTTATTATTTTTCACTTCACTTGGTGGAGACTGGTCTTGATCCCAATGCTCTACTAACTTACCATTTTCAATACGCCAGATGTCAACATAAATATACTGTTCTGAGCCTACTGTCCATAAAGAATGTAATGCAGCATAGTCGTTTTCACCAACTACTCTTAAGATTTCTATTTTATTCTTACTATCAGCATTAGCTTGTAGCTCTTCTTTTAAGGGCGTAACTCCGTCAGCGTAAGCAGGGGCATGTTGTATATATGTATTACCAATATATTTGTTGAATTTAGTCATGTTTTTTTCAACAATAACTTCCTGATAAAAGCCTCTGGCAATTTCTGCAGAAGTTAATTCGTTAGAGACATCATCATCATCATTTTGATTACAACTAGCAAAAAATATAATAGTTGCTACTACAAGTAAGGTGTTTAAAAAATACTTCATTCTTAAATTTTTATAAATTAGAGAGCAAAGGTAAAATCTGTAAAATCGATAAACATTGAACTAGTACAATAAATTGAATAGATGTACTTTTTTAATACTTACGTAAATTATTTTACTATTTTTCTTCGGATTTTACTTAAAAATTCGTGAGATATACCTAGATAAGATGCTATTTGAATATTCGTAAGTCGCTCGGAAATTTGAGGATATTTGGTTATAAATTCAAGATATCGCTGATCTGCAGTAGTACTAATATTTCTTATCATTCGTTGTTCTAATGCGACATTAGATTTTTGGGTCATGATCCGGAACATTTTTTCAATTTCAGGTATTTCTTGGTAAGCTTTATTCTTGTTTTCTGTATTTATGATTAAAACTTCGCTGTCTTCAAGAGCTTGAATCGTAAGTTTGGCTGGAGTTTTGTCCAAAAAACTGTTCAAGTCTGTTACCCACCAATTTCTTATGGCGAAGTATGAAGTATGTTCATTACCTTTTTCATCAACTGTATATAGCCTGAAACAACCTTTGGTAACAAAGCCTTCAAATTCACATACATTACCCTGCTTTAGTAAAAAGTTTTTTTTCTTTATTGAAGTCAAATTAAAAAGGCAAAGGAATTTGTTTAAGTCTTCATCTGAGATGTTTACTAGTTTTTTTACGTACTGAGCTAATAAATCCATATGTTTACGGGGGCTATATGATAATTATTGAAAAAAATAATATATTTAATAATAATTGAATCGTCATACTAAAGCATGATGAGAATGAATTGATACTGGTATTTTTTTTAATGATACTAACCATTTTAGCAAAAACTATACTAGGAAAACTATCTTTCATGTGATAAAGAGGTAAACTTTATCAAAAGGACTTATGAAATGTGTTGATATTTGTTTTTTTATATATCCATATAAACAACAACCCAAGTTTGATTGTTAAAATTATAACGAACTAATTCTTTAAAACCAATAGCTTTATGAGCTTTTATTGAACGAGTATTTAAGGTATCTATTTTAGTAATTATACAATCATGTTTAGATTTAAAAGTATCTTTCATTTTTGTATACAAACCTCTAAAAATGCCTTTACCTCTATAATTTTTATCAATGCAAACCTGTCCCATAATAATATAATTACTATTAGATTTAATAGATATATCTATTTCAGTAAACATAGGAGTTAGCACAGGAATTTCTCCTCTAAATTTTTTAGACATAGATAAAGCATATCCAATAACATTATCGTTATGTGTAGCAATACTATGTGAATGTAATTCATGCATATTTCTTAACATAGCTAAATCGTGTTGAACCGTAACAAAACCCTGTTCCTTTTTATCAATTTCAGTTAAATTAATAGGAGTGTTTTTAGCTTGTAAGGCCAATATTTGTTTTAACTCTAAAAGGGTTTCAGTCGTTTTAAATTCAATCATAATTTCACATTTTTGTTAAAAGATAACGAATAGCGTAGTATTATAGTATTTTTATGGATGTGCATTTACCCAAACCTCACCATCTTCAAAATATTCTTTTTTCCAAATAGGAACAGTTTCCTTTAAGGTGTCGATAGCATATTGACAAGCATCAAAAGCTGCTTTTCTGTGAGGTGAAGAAACAGTAATAATTACAGGAATATCTTTTATTTGTAATAACCCTTCAGCATGATGAATCGCAATTTTTTTAATGCTAAATTTATCTAAAGCTAGGTTTGCTATTTTTTGCATTTCTTTAATAGCCATTGGTTTGTAGGTAGAGAAATCTAATTGTGTAACGTTTTTATTTTGAGTTGCATCTCTAACTGTACCAACAAAAATAGAAATTCCTCCACAAGCAGCATCCACTACAAAATCATAACATTCTTGTAAGTCTAGTTTTTCAGATGTTACTTTTATAGATGTATTATCCATTATTTAATAGAATAAAATTAATTGTATTGCTAAAATATAGTATTTTCGGCAACAAAATTTATTACGATACTATTTCTATGAAAAAAGCTATTTTATTCCTTTTTATTATCTTTTGTAGTAAACAAATTCAATCTCAAGAAGCTTTAATCAATTTTAAATTACATAAAAGTGAAGTTTTTAAAGAGAAAAAAGAAAGTGTTTTAAAAACGATATTTAAAGATAATTCTAATCAATTATTTATTTTAAGAACTTTCAATAATGAGAAAAGTCTATCAATAGATATTTTTGATAAGGATTTAAAACAGATAAACTCATTTGAGCATAAAATTGAAAAAAGACATAGAGTTGCTGGAGGTTTTTTAAATGACAATATTATAGGGTTTATTGAATATTATAGAAACAAAAAAGAAAAGAAAATAGAAGCGTATTTATATACTTCAATTAAAGATGTACTTGAGTTTTCTAAAAAAAAAATATTTGAGGTTACAACAGATAGGTATCCTTCTTTTTTTGAATCATTATTTTCGGGAGCAAGATTAGATAGAGATTTTGAAGGAAATATTTCATTTTCTAAATCAGGAAAATATAATGTTTTTAATATCGATTCTTCTGATAAAAAAACTGAACATCACAGTATTTTAGTTTTTGATGAAAATTTTAATAAACTTTGGGATGAAGAATTTGAATTACCATATGAAGATAAAAGGTTTAAACTTCAGGATGTAATAGTTTCTGATAGTGGAGAAGTATTCGTTTTAGGGAAGTTTTACCCGAAGAAAAGGAAGAAAAAGAAAAAAGGAGGTAATTATCACTATGAGCTGTTTAAGATTACTGAGAACAATGTTTCATCAACAAAAATGTTAGTTGAAAATCATTTTGTAGCAACCTTAGAATTAGATTTTACCCCAGAAGATAAATTAAGTTGTATCGGTTTTTATTCAAACAGGAATGAAAACAGGTATAAAGGAGTTTGTTCTTTTGTTATAGATCCAGAAAGTATAAAAGTGGAAAGCTCTAATTTTTCTCCATTTACAGAACAGTTTTTAACTGATAAATACGGTAAATCAAAAGATAAAGAGTTGCGAAATATTAAGTTTAAAAATATTTCGTTTCCAGATGATGGAGGTATTATTATAACAGCCGAAGAGTTTTTTATTACAACTACTTATGTACATAATAACTACGGAGGTTACACTAAAATATCTTATAATTTTGATGATATAATTACTTTGAAATTAAATGATGAAGGAAAATTATTATGGGCAAGAAATATAAATAAAGCTCAAACATCAGGTTATTTTTCAGACCCTTTAATGTCATTTGGTACAGCTCAATATAAAAACAGTGAGTATTTAATCTTAAATGCCCACAAAAAAATGGGGGAACTATCAGGTGGAAGAATAAAGTTTAGAGAGAGTTTTTTATGGAAAGCAACTAAGAAAAATACAAACTTATATATTGTTAAATTTGATGAGGACGGAAACTATCTATATAAAACGATTTTGTCTAATAAAGAGGAAGAAACACCATTTAATTGTAGATATATTGAACAAGTTTCTGAGAATGAATTAATTTTATATGGTCAAAGAAAAAAGAAGAGACAATTTTTAAAAATAACAATCAACTAAATTTAAGTAATGAAAACACTTAACGATTTTAATTTCGAAAACAAAAAAGCATTAATTCGTGTAGACTTTAATGTGCCTTTAAATGATAAATTTGAAGTAACAGACACAACAAGGATTCAAGCAGCAAAATCAACTATTATAAAAATTTTAGAAGATGGAGGTAGTTGTGTGTTAATGTCACATTTAGGACGACCTAAAGGGAAAGAAGATCAGTTTTCATTGCGCCATATCATTGCAAAAGTATCTGATGTAATAGGAGTGCAAGTTAAGTTTGTTGATGATTGTATTGGAAATGAAGCAACAGAAGCGGTGGCTAATTTAAAAAGTGGAGAAATTTTATTGCTAGAAAATTTACGTTTTCATTCAGAAGAGAAATCCGGAGATATTGCTTTTGCTGAACAATTATCTAAATTAGGTGATATATATGTAAACGATGCTTTTGGTACTGCACACAGAGCGCATGCATCTACGGCTGTTATTGCACAGTTTTTTACAGAAAATAAATGCTTTGGAAATTTATTAGCTACTGAAATAGAAAGTATTAATAAGGTTTTAAATGATTCTGAAAAACCAGTAACTGCAATTTTAGGAGGCGCAAAAGTATCATCTAAAATTGGAGTGATAGAAAATATTATAGAAAAAGTAGATCATATTATCGTTGGTGGAGGGATGACCTTTACTTTTATTAAGGCTTTAGGCGGGACCATCGGAAACTCGTTAGTAGAAGATGATAAGCTAGAATTAGCATTATCAATTTTAAAACTAGCAAAAGAGAAAAACACAGAAATTCATTTACCAGTTGACGCTATTATTGCTGATGCTTTTTCGAATGATGCAAATACACAAACGATAGATACTGCTAAAATTCCTAATGGATGGATGGGGCTTGATTGTGGACCAGAAACTTCTATGAAATTTGCAGAAGTAATTGCAAAATCTAAAACTATTTTATGGAACGGACCTTTAGGTGTTTTTGAACTAGAAAACTTTGCAACAGGTACTATTGAGCTTGGAAATGCAATCTCTAAAGCAACCGAAAATGGTGCATTCTCTTTAGTTGGAGGAGGAGACTCTGTAGCAGCAGTAAAGCAATTTGGTTTTGGAGATAAAGTAAGTTACGTTTCTACAGGTGGTGGAGCGATGTTAGAAATGTTAGAAGGAAAAACATTACCAGGAATTGAAGCTATTTTAAAGTAATCTGCCATTTCGAGCGCAGTCGAGAAATATTTATTAATAAAATGAAATACACAAAATTACCAAATACAGACATAAAGGTTTCTAAAATTTGTTTAGGAACAATGACATGGGGAAATCAGAACACAGAAGCTGATGGACACGAACAAATGGATTATGCTTTAGAACAAGGGGTAAATTTTTGGGATACGGCTGAATTGTATTCAGTTCCTGCAACTCCTGAAACATACGGAGCAACAGAGAAAATTATAGGTTCTTGGTTTAAAAAAACCGGAAATCGTGATAAAGTTGTATTAGCAAGTAAAATTGCTGGTGGTGGCGATTATACAAAACACATCCGCACAGGCGGGTTTACAAAGCAAAATATTATAGATGCGGTTGAAGGAAGTTTAAGTCGCTTACAAACTGATTATATTGATTTGTATCAATTACATTGGCCATCTCGAGGAGTGAATTGTTTTGGGGTACGTGATTATCCGTATCAAACAGCAACTAAAGAAGCTGAAAACCATTTAGAGATTTTAGAAACAATGAATCAATTAGTAAAACAAGGAAAGATAAAACACGTTGGTTTATCTAACGAAACTCCTTGGGGAACTATGAAATATTTACAAACGGCTAAACAGCATAACTTGCCAATAATGAGCACTATTCAAAATTCATATTCATTAATTCATAGAGGTTATGAAGTTGGTATGAGTGAAGTTTCTATGAGAGAGAATATTGGCTTGCTAGCATACTCTCCATTAGCACAAGGTGTTTTGTCTGGAAAGTATTTAGATGGAAAAACTCCTGAAGGAGCACGAGGAACGTTGTTTCCAAGGTTTATAGCTCGCTATATGTCAGAAAGTTCTTTAAAAGCGGTTTCTGAATATTTGAAAATAGCAGAGAAACATGGTTTAACGCTATCTGAGTTATCATTGGCCTATATTAATCAGTTACCATTTGTAACTAGTAATATTATTGGTGCAACAAAAATGAGTCAGTTAAAAGAGAATATTAACTCTATTAATATTGAGTTATCAGATGAAGTTTTAAAGAAAATAGAAGCTGTACATAACTTAATTCCAAATCCTGCGCCTTAAATAAGTCTTTAGTTTTCAGTTGACAGTATAAAAAACCGAAGTAAATTTCACTTCGGTTTTTTTATTAGAATAAGGTATATCCAAATACCAAGTTGTAGGAGTTGTATGTTGAAGTTAAAGAGGTGGTGGCTAATACCTGTTTGGACTGATATTTAATCTCTAAACTATAGCTTTTGTATTTGTAGCCTAAGCTAAAAAAATAGTTAATAGATGAGCTCGCATCTAAATTTTCTAATTTAGATCCATTAATAACATTTGATTTAATAGATGTATTTAGAAAAAGATCATAAACAAAGGAACCTGTTACAAATATTTTTGTTTTATTACTTAGAAAAAAGTTATGTCTTAGTCCAATAGGTATTTCAATAGAGTTGTAATTCAGATTATGATTGATGATTTTTTCTCCACCAATTAAACTTTTGTATTTTGTAGATTGGTTACTATTGTATTTTTGATACATAGCTCCAAAAACTAATCCCCATTTATTATTATTAAATGGTAAAGTGTATTCGCTTTCTATACCAAACCTTATTCCTGAGTTATTAAATTCAACATTCCTTATATTAGTCTTACCTGGAGTGTTTCCTTCAAGTTTAAAGTTACTGTGATGTGATCCAAATTTTAAAGTTATATTAATAGGTTTTTTATTTTGAATTAATCTATTGGTTTTTTTTAAACTATTACCATTATAATTTATAAAAAAACGAATTAATGAGTTTTTATTATACTTTAATTTTTGAATGTTTTTTAAGTTTGTTTTTTTAGAAGGTAAAGTTTGTAATAACTGTTGTTTATATCTTTTATTTACACCAATTTGATGATTGTTTAATTTAAATTATAGAGGTCAGTATATAAGTTCATATCTTTAAAGTCAACGAATATAATGTTATTATGAATATTTTTAAAGGCCAAAACCTTCTAGAGTTTGCTGATCGGTTCAAAACTAATGAAGATTGCAAGGAATATTTGGCAGATATTAAATGGAAAAATTGTTTTCAATGTGTTAAATGTGGTCATAAAAAGGCTCAAATAAGAAAGGATTTCTCACGTACTTGCAATATTTGTTCTCATCAGGAATCTGCAACGTCAAACACACTTTTCCACAAAGTTAAATTTGGAGTTAGAAAAGCTTTTTTCATTGTTTTTGAAATGAGTACAAGTACAAAAAGTCTTTCTGCAAGCTATGTTTCAGTTCGTTTTAGTGTCACAGAAAAGACAGCACGTTTATTTATGCTTAAAATTAGAGAGGCTATGAAAAGTAGTGGAAATAATCCTATGACTGGGATTGTTCATGTTGATGAGTTTGTTCTAGGTGGTCGTGAAAAAGATAAAGTGGGCAGAAGTTATAAAGCAAAGAAAAAGAAGGCTATAACTGCTGTTGAGCTAACTGAAGATGGAAAAGTAAAAAGAATGTATGCAATGAGAATCGAAGATTTTTCAGCTACTTCTTTACAATATATTTTCGTGAATCATATCAGTCGAGAAGCTAAAGTGATAACTGATAAATGGAGAGGCTACAGACCTATTGCTAAAGCCTATGATATTACCCAAATTGAAAGTAATGGAGGTATGAACTTTAAAGCTCTTCATACAATGATTCATCAAGTGAAATCTTGGATAAGAACAACTTACTCTTGGGTAAGTGACTTTAACATAAACAGATATTTTAATGAATTTTGTTTCAGAATTAATCGCTCACAAAGCAAAGAAACAATATTCAATAACTTAATAAGAAAAATGGTTGAAAAGGGTAAAGTACATCACGAACAAATTATATGTAGATAACTACTGACCTCTATTAAATTTTTTATAAATTAATTGAGTAGTTTGAATCTTATCAGTAGAGTAGAAAAATCTAATAATATTGTTGTTTTTAAAAATGTATAAGTTAGCATTTCCTTGAACAAGTAATTTAAGAAATAAAGTTTCAGTTTTAAAAACAGGGTATCTATTAATAGAGAGGCTATTTAAATTTTTACTTGATCGATCAATTTCTATATTACTTCTTATATATTTTGAATTATTATTTACGCCAAATTCTTTAACGAATTTGATGAAGTTTGTATTCTCTTTAGCAGTATTATTTAGTTTGTAAACAAAATTTGTAGGATTATTTTTCCAATCAATATTTTTTATTAAGCATTCTGTCCGTTTTCCTGAATTATCAATAAAATATCCTTTTTCAAAAGTAATTTGAGCATAGGAGTTTAAGGTTGTAATAAAGATTGCAATGTAAAGTAGTTTCTTTTTTATTAGTCTTCAAATTTTGAACAAATATATATAACAAAACCCAAAGTAAATCTACTTTGGGTTTTGTTATATATATTTGTTGAATTACTTTAAGGAGGAAGTAGTTTTAAATTGATCATTCTCAATTTATCATGATTATTTAAAGAACTGAAATTAATATCCAATTTTAGTTCTCACTCTTTTTAATACATCTTTAGCTACAACGCGTGCTTTTCCTGCTCCGATAGCTAAAGCTTCATCAATCTCATTATGGTTTTCCATATAATGATTGTACTTAGCGCGAACATCAGTGAATTTTTCAAGAATAAGTTCATATAAAGCTTGTTTTGCATGACCATATCCGTAATTTCCGCCTTCATAATTAGCTCTCATTTCTAAAATTTGCTCATCTGAAGCTAATAATTTGTAGAGAGCAAATACATTATCAGTATCAGGATTTTTAGGATCTTCAAGACCTAAGCTATCCGTTTGAATACCCATAATTTGTTTTCTTAATTTCTTTTCAGGTAAAAAAATATCAATAAAATTATTTCTTGATTTACTCATTTTTTCTCCATCAGTACCTGGAACTAACTTTGTGTTTTCGTTAATTTTTGCTTGAGGTAAAATTAAAGTATCTCCAATAATATTGTTCATTCTACTAGCAACATCACGCGTCATTTCAAGATGTTGTAATTGATCTTTCCCTACGGGAACAATTTCGGCGTCATATAATAAAATATCAGCTGCCATTAACATTGGGTATGTAAATAACCCAGAGTTCACATCAGCTAAACGATCAGACTTATCTTTAAACCCATGTGCAAGTGTTAAACGTTGATATGGAAAGTAACAGCTTAAATACCAGCTTAATTCTGCTACTTGAGGAATATCACTTTGACGATAAAAAACAGTTTTATTAATGTCAATTCCACATGCAAGCCAAGTAGCAGCAACACTATAGGTATTTTCTCTTAATTTATTACCCTCTTTAATTTGTGTTAAAGAATGCATATCGGCAATAAAAATAAAAGCTTCATTTTTAGAGTCATTAGCCATCTCAATAGCAGGTAAAATAGCTCCTAATAAATTACCTAAGTGTGGAGTTCCTGTACTTTGTACTCCTGTCAATATTCTAGACATATATCTGTTTTGAAAAATTATGTAAGCAATGCTTACTACTACTTAATTGTAGCAAAAATAAGCTTAAAATTGTTCAAACAAAAGAAATTACTACATTCGCATTTATGAAATATTTACTTTTCCCTTTTCGATTAATTTGGAGAATTTGGTTCTACTTGCTCATGATTATTTCGATAATTGTAATGTCTCCTTTTATATTGGTGCTTTTATCTGATGAAAAATATTACGGTGCTTTCTGGAAATTAATGAGAGTCTGGGCGTTTTTCTTAATCTATGCAATGGGTTTTAGATTAAAATTTGAAAGAGAGCAAGAGCTTGATCCTGAAAAAAGTTATGTGTTTATAGCAAATCATGCTTCTTTATTAGATCCTTGGATGATGATTGCATCAAGTAAAAACCCTATTTTATTTGTAGGAAAAAAAGAATTAGTAAAATTACCACTGTTTGGCTTTTTTTATAAGAAAGCTGTTATTATGGTTGATAGGAAAGACCCTAAGAGTAGAAGAAGAGTATATACTCGTATAAAAAAACGATTAGATGAAGGTTTAAGTATTGCTATTTTCCCTGAAGGCTTAGTGCCTAATGAAAATGTAGTTTTAGCACCTTTTAATAATGGAGCTTTTAGCTTATCTATACAGTACCAAATGCCAATTGTACCACAATTATACTTTGATGGAAAACGATTGTTTTCTTGGGACTTTTTTAAAGGAAATCCAGGAGTATTTAGGATTAAACAATGTAAATTTATTGAAACAGACAATTTAACAAAAGATAGCAAAAATGCGTTAAAAAAACAAGCTTTTGATTTGCTATACAATGAATTATCTAATGATAAGTTGTATATTAAAGATACAAATAGACCAAATAATGAGCGAGAATTTAAATCACCGTTATAGTAATACAGAAGAAAAGTTAAATATTCTAACTCATGGGTTTGGATTACTGTTAGCTATAATCGCGCTACCTTTTTTAATTTTAAAATCATTAACGTATCCAGAATTTTGGCAATCGATTAGTTTCGTTATATATTTATTAAGTTTAATTGTTTTGTATGCAGCATCAACTTTTTATCATGCGGCTAAAAGACCAAAACTTAGAAGAAGGCTTAATATTTTTGATCATGCTGCTATTTATATTTTAATAGCAGGGAGCTATACTCCCTTTTGTTTAGTTGTGTTACCAGAGCAAACAGGATGGTATATGTTTGTTTTTGTCTGGTTATTCGCGTTAACAGGAGTTATATTAAAATTGTTTTTTACAGGAAGATTTGATAAATTATCAACAGCATTGTATTTAATAATGGGATGGCAAGTTGTTTTTTTAATAAAACCATTAATGAATAACCTATCATATGATGGCCTATTTTATTTGATAGCTGGAGGCGTTTTTTATACTGTAGGAGCTATTTTATACTCGATAAAAAAAATACCTTATAATCATGCTATTTTTCATGTTTTTGTGCTATTAGGAAGTTTTAGCCACTTTTGGGCAATATATAAATATGTGTAATTTTACCATTTAGAAAAAGGAAGCTTACTTAAATTAGAATTATAGTATTCAACAATTCCAGTTACTTCCTTACCTAACCAATTAGGTGTCGTAAAATTTTCATTCTCATCTTCCAGTTCTATCTCAGCTACAATTAAGCCTGTATTTTCTCCTATAAATTCATCTACTTCAAAAGTGTGATTGTTTTCTTTTACTAAGTATCTGTATTTTTCAATAATCCCCTCTTCACATAAATTAAATAAATCTTGTGCTTCTTTTAGGTCAATTTCCTTTTCCCACTCAAACCTAGTAGTTCCGCTTTTATTTGAAGCACCTTTAATTGTTAAAAAGCCAGCATTGTCTTTTATTCGAACTCTTACAACACGTTCTTTTTTAGAATTTAAGAAACCTTGTTTTATGTAACTTTTTTTATAAGCTAGTTGTTTGTAATCGGTAGAAGTTACTAGAAATTTTCGTTCTATTTCAAAAGTCATAAGAAGTTGTATCAAATTTTTACGAATGTATCATTTTTGTTGTTATTATTAAATACCTTTGAAGCTAATAATTATTTAAAAACTTAATTTAATGGCATTAATTACAACAAAAGCAATTGTTATTAGTGTTCTTAAATATGGTGATACAAGTTTAATTGTAAAATGTTTTACTTTAGAAGATGGTATTCGTTCTTATATGATAAGGGGGGTGTTAAAATCAAGAAAAGGAAAATTAAAAACGGCCTATTTTCAACCACTAACACAGTTGGTTATTGAGGCAAAGCATAACAATAAAAACACACTAAACTCTATAAGAGAAGCACATGTTATTCACCCATATGAAAATGTTTATACCTCAGTTGTAAAACAATCAATTGTTTTGTTTTTGTCGGAAATACTTTCAAGTATTATTAAAGAAGAAGAAAAAAACGAGGTATTATATGAATATATTGAAACAGGTTTAATCTGGTTAGATACTCATGATAATATTGCTAATTTTCATTTACTTTTTTTATTGAATTTATCTAAGTTTTTAGGTTTTTATCCAGATGTATCTGAATCTTATAAAACAGCCTTTAATTTGCTAGAAGGAAGATTTATGGATGCTGAATATGAGAAATTGTCGGTAACAGGAAATAAATTAATTTTATTTAAGAAGTTGTTAGGCATAAATTTTGATGTGTTAGATTCAGTTTCGTACAATAAAAACGAAAGACAAGTGATTCTTAGAGTTATAATTCGATATTTTGAATTACATTTGGAGGGCTTTAGAAAGCCAAAATCATTAGATATTTTAGAAACCGTGTTTAGTTGATATATGAAGCAAATTGTAACTGCATTTTTTTTACTGATAATTACTACTGTTTTTTCACAAAATCTTACCATAATTGATGCTGAAACAGGCAAGTCAATTGAAGGGGTTGCTGTGTATAATAAAAATAAAACAGTATCAGCAATAAGTAATATTGATGGACTAGTAAGTGCTTCAAATTTTAAGAGTCACGAAATTCTTGTTTTTTCACATGTTGCTTACGCTGAATTTCAAGAAAAAAAAATAAACTTAAAGCAAAATAACTATAAAATTTTCTTATCTAAACATTCTGAACAATTAGATGAGGTTGTTGTTTCTGTTTTTAAAAATAAAGAGAAAACAAATAGAATTGCAGAACAAATAGCTGTAGTTTCATTAAGAGATATTCAAAAAATATCACCACAAACCTCTGCTGATTTATTAGCAAGTATTCCTGGAATAAAAGTGCAAAAATCACAGTTTGGAGGAGGGAGTCCTGTACTTAGAGGTATGGAAAGTAACCGTGTTTTATTAGTGGTTGATGGTGTTAGAATGAATAATGCAATTTATAGAAAAGGCCATTTACAAAGTTCAATAACAGTTAGTCCCAATTTATTAGAAAGAACAGAGGTTATTTTTGGACCGTCATCTGTTATTTATGGTTCTGATGCTCTTGGAGGAGTGATTCATTATTATACAAAAACACCAAAGTTATCAGATAAGAATAAAATTAAAGGAAGTAGTTTTTTACGTTACAGTTCTGTAAACAATGAAATAACCAATACTGTTTCTGCTGAGCTTCAATTTAAAAAATGGGCATCGTTTACAAGTGTATCTCATAGTAATTTTGGAGATTTAAAAATGGGAGAAAATCGATCTCACGGTTTTAAAGATTGGGGTAAAGTATTTTCTTATTCGGATAATTTAAATGGAAATTATAGTGAAACCCCATTAGTAAATAATGACGTTGATTTACAAAGAAATACTGGGTTTAGTCAAACAGATGTTCTTCAAAAATTATTTATTCCATTATCAAAAAGAACAGATTTAAAACTTAATATTCAATACTCAACATCATCTGATGTGCCTCGTTTTGATAAGTTAATGGAATTGAAGTCAGGAAATTTAAAGTTTGCTGAATGGTATTATGGTCCACAAAATCGATTTTTAATTTCATCTCAACTAGAAATAAACCCAAATAAAAAGTGGTTAAAGGAAGGGGTTTTTACAGTGGCATATCAAAATGTTTCAGAAAGCCGTATTCAAAGAAAATTTGGAAGTTTAGAAAGGTCTCATAGAGAGGAAACAGTTGATGTATATAGTATAAATGGTGATTTTACAGTACCCTTAGCTAGAAAGCGTAATTTAGGATACGGTTTTGAAGTTGCTTATAATGATGTGAAATCAAATTCTTATGGTAAAACATTAAGAGTGAAAAATAATGAAGTTGTTGGATTTGATGATGATTTCACAGTTCAATCTCGATATCCTGATGGAGGAAGTAGCTATTTTAGTTCTGCAATGTATTTAGATTATAGACAAGATATATCTTCTAATTCAACCTTAAATACAGGAATTCGATTAACTAATACGCAATTAGAAGCTAAATGGATTGATGAAACTTTTATAGAGTTACCTAGTAACGATATAAATTTAAACAATATTGCTGTAACAGCAACTATTGGTTATGTGTACAAACCAGTTAAGAATTTGCAACTAAATGCAGTGTTATCATCAGGGTTTCGATCACCAAATATTGATGATGTTGGTAAAGTAAGAGAGAAAAATGGTAAGGTAACTGTACCAAATATTACTTTAAAACCAGAACATGCATATAATGCAGAAATAGGAGTGCAAAAGTATTTTAACAATCGGAAATTTAGAATAGGTGCCAATGTATATTACACGCTGTTAAATAATTATATTTATCGTGAAGCTTTTCAGTTAAGCGGAGATAATACTGTCATGTATGATGGTGAAGAGGGTGATATTGTTGCTAATGTAAACAAAGGGACAGCATATATTACTGGAGTAACAATAAACTACCAAGGTAAATTATTAAAAAACTGGAGTACTTCAGGTTTTTTAACCTATACAAAAGGAAAAGCACACGATACAAATTTACCAATGTCTTCTATTCCTCCTTTATTTGGACGTTTTGAGTTAAATTATTCTAACAAAAAATTTGAGGGCGGAGCTAATTTAGTATTTAATGCTAAAAAAAATATTACAGATTATAATTTAGACGAAGGTATAGATAATCATACTCAAACTCCAATTGTAAACGAGAATGCAACAGAAGACGTTGATAAGTATTTTGGTACACCAAGTTGGATAACTGTTGGTTTGTTTGCTAAATATACTGTAAACTCTAATGTTTCAATACACACACAGTTTGCTAATTTATTTGATAAGCATTATAAAGAATTTGCCTCTGGTGTTTCTGCTCCAGGACGTAATATTTCAGTATCATTGGTAACTAATTTTTAGAAAAAAACAGATATGATTAATATATTTAAAATAGTAAGTTTATTAGAAGGAGTTTCTTATTTGTTATTACTTTTTATAGCAACACCTATTAAGTATTTACAAGGTAATCCAGAATATGTAAAAATGTTAGGAATGCCTCACGGATTGTTATTTGTAGCCTATATAATTATTGCAATTATGTTAAAGTTTGAATTGAATTGGGGTGGTAAAACCTTCGGGATTGTTTGCTTGTTATCTATTCTTCCTTTCGGAACTTTCTTTGTTGGAAAGTATTTAAAAGAATAATATCATCCCAACAAAAAAACGTAGAGTAATCTTTTATTTACAGTAAATATTATTTGAAAGTTCTGTCTTAGAGATTATTCTATGCTTCGTTATTAAGTAAATTAAAATACTATCCACCACTAACAGGCGGAATAATAGCAATTACATCATTATTTTGAATAACAGTTTCATCAGTAGCATAGCTTTCATTAATAGCGATAGCATATGCGCTCATTTTTTCTAATTTTGGATGTTGTTCTTTAAGTAGTTCTTTAAAAGAAGTAACAGTACAATTAATAGGAAGCGCAATCTCTAAAGAAGAACTTCCAATCAAATCTGTAGCAATACCAAAAAGTAATACGTTTATATTCATAAATCAAAATTACAATTTAATTCCAAATAGTACGCGGTTTTCATTTTTTCCATTAAAATTAGAACGAGCAAAATCAACACGTAAAAAACGCCATTTTCCAAAGCCAATATTATCTAAACCAACCGCAAATTCAGAATATGGTTTGCTATCTGCTGTAAATAAACCTTTAGCACTGGTAATTAAATGAAAGTTTAGTTTATTAAGTAATGGTATTTTGCTTAATAGTGCTCCTTTAAAGTTGTATTCTCCGTGTAATTCACCATACTTATCATTAGTACTTAATTGATAATAGGGTAACATGTAGAAATTGTTTAAGTAATTGTCTTTAGGAGCTATTAGTAAGCGATTCCCATTAAAATGAGCATGATCTATGAACGGAATGTCTTTCTTCTCTAAAAACAGTCCTCCTTTGGCTTTGTATTTAAATTCTCCCCAATTATTTAAGGATACCTTTTGAGTTAATTGTGAAAATATAACATCTGAATTCCATTGCGAATTACTTGAACCGAAGTTCTTTTTATAACCAACAAATAAAGATGGGTATTTGTTGGTCGTTACATTAAATTTTCGATTAGGATATGATATATATTTTTGTCCGAAATTAATATTTGCACCCATAGTAAGCGACCACATTTTGTGTGCTGTAAATGAAGAAGTGAAATTGGTAGGCTCTTTAGGATTGTTTGAAGTATAATTAATATCGTTTTTAGGAAACATTACATAATCTGTTGTATTAAATAATGGTTTTCTGTAAGCATATTCTAATCCAGAGAACATACGAACACCGTTTGTTACCTCTTTTGAAAAATCAATTTTAGCAAATGTTTTCTCATAAATTTTCATGTAATTTCTTTCAAATAAAACAGAACTTATAGTGTTCCAAAATCTAGAAATAGGTTGTTTTGCGTTAAATTGAGAAGTGGTAATACCTCCAGAAATATTTAAAATTGGTTTTGTGGTATTGTTCCATTTATAAGAGAAAGACCCTGTTGACCTTAATTTTTTATCAGAAAGACCATAATTAAATTTTGTACCAAAACTAAAACGCTTTCCTTTTTTATTTAATAATTTGTAATAATTTAATCCTATAGAAGAGTTCCAACCCTGTACAGTATTGAAGTTTAAACCAATAACGGGAGAAGAAAAACTAACACCCCATTTATTATAAGTGTCATTATAAGAATACCCAGAAAGAACGTCTAAAAGTTTAAACTTATTTTGTTTTGTGTCGATAGAATCTAAATATTTTTTAGATTTTCTTATTGTTTTAATACTATCTTTTAATTTATAATCAGAAGCTTCTTCAGAAGTTAAAGAAACAGAACGAATTTTATTCCAGTATAAACTATCTTTTTCAGTAGCGTTTTCTGCAAAAGATAATATTTCACTTCCAAAATATTTATCAGTAAAGTTTGGTGTGAAATTGTAATTTGAATAAGACGCAGAAAAACGACCATTAAAATTAAAACCAAACATACCTGCTTTAAAATCGATAGTTTGAGTAACAGGAACCCATGCTTTATTTAAAGGTGAATAATTATAATTTTGTTTAATATGTAAAGAATCTACCATTGGCATACTTACTTGTGCTCCTGTTACAACAACATCGGTGCCGTAAATTGCCCAATCATCTTCAACGATATAGATAAACCCATTAAAAACACGATCGTTTTTTCTTTTAGGAAGTAATTTTATTTTACTAATTAACCTTCCGTTTTTATCATAAAAAGTTCCTGCTAGTTTGTATTTGTAATAACTAAATGCGCCATTAGAAATAGGAGAAATCATCTGTGCATCAGCAAGTTTAAAAGAATTTTCGTAAAAATTGAAATTTACTTTATCAGCTTGATTAAAACTGATTCCGTTATCACGACCAGAAACTTTTGAAGCAACAATATGTTCTTTAAAGTTCTTTGGTTTTTTTTGAAATGAAATTTTAGAGATGGTTTCAGAAAGATATACAATTCCACTTCTTGTAGAGTCTAAACCACCACCCATATCATTAATTTCTTTCCCTAAGAATTTCTTAGGGAAATCCTTAACTTTATATAATCCACGAGAATAAAAATCAGCTTTATATCGAGCAAATCTATCTGTATTCTTGCCTTTATTAGCAATTACATTTCTAATAATTTTGTTTGCTGGGTTTTCTTTGGATGAAATTAGAACTTCATCTAAAGCAACCTCTTCTTCGTAAAGGTTAATGTTTAATACGAAAGGAAAAGAATTAATATCAACAGTTTTCTTTACGGTTTTATAGCCTAATATTTGATATACTAACGTATGCTCCCCCTTTTTTTTAACAACTAATTCATAATCTCCGTTATTATTTGTTGTGGTACCAGTAATAGATCCTTCTAAATAAACACTAACAAAAGATAAGGGCTTGTTAGCAATGTTATTTACTTTTCCTTTAATTTGGGAAAAAGAAATAGCATTAAATATTAAAAATAGCAGCGTAATTTTTTTTTTCATAATTAGTTTTATTTTTCAAGGACAAACATAAATGAACAAGCTTAATGTGTTTGTTTATAAGTTGTTAAATATATTATAATGAAAGCTTAAATTATAAGACTATAAAAAAGACTAATACGTTGCCTGTGAATTTAATTGCCTCCTTTTTTATTCTTCTTTTTACCAAATAGACCACCTAAAACATCTGTTACTTTTTTTACTGTTTTGTCAGTTTTATTTGCCGAGGTTTTGGTTGTGTCTTTCTTTTTATTACCTAACAAACTTCCTAGCGTGTTATTAATAAGGTTGTTTTTTTGTTGTTGAATTAATTTTTGACTTAGTTTTGAAACAGACGAAGATAAATCAGTTTTTACTGAAGGGTTTTTCATGTTTCCTGTAATATTTGCCGTGATTGGCACTGTAATATCTTGGTCTTTAGAACTTAGTTTAGAAAGTAAACCCTTAGCTTCATTACCTAAGTATTTAGCAGGTACATCTAAGGTTACGTTGTAATTCATGTTTTGATCAAAACTATGATTTCCGCCAATGTTAATACCGATGTCTTTATATTTAAAATTAAAAGGTTTTACAGCTACTTGCCCTTTGTCAAAAGAAAGATGTGTTTTAATGTCAGATAAGTCTAATTCACTTAGATTAATAAACGATAGCTTGTCGTCTAATAAACTTAAAGCTTTCGTGTTTTTTGGATTTATTTTAGTACTTAAAAGCTCCGCCAATGCTTTACCTGAAAGTGAAGTTAAATTAGGTGTGAAATCTTTATTTAAATAACCAGATAAATTAATGTTAGAATTTAATTTTCCATTCATTGCTGCTGCAATTGGACTTATTGATTTTAGTAAGTCTAAGCCATTAAAAGATTGAGAAATGTCAAATGATTTTATACCCAAATCCATATTAAAAGATGGTGTTTTTTGTTGCGTGTTTACTTCACCATTTAAAGAGATTTCTCCTTTAAACATATTTGCATTTACATTTTTTAATATAGCTTTTTCATCTTTTAAATATAAAACACCTTTTACATTTTTTAAAGTTAAGTTGTCGTAATAAACAGTTTTTACATCAGCTAAAACCTTACAGTCTAAAAAAGCGGGAATTTTTAATGACTCGGTAGGTTTTTCTGTTTTAATTGTTTCATTGTTATCTTTTTCAGAAACAATATTCTCTTGCATAAAATCACTTACATAAAAATTATTCGAATTTACTTTAAAGTTTCCTTGTAGTTTTTTGTTAGAAAGTAAAAAACCTAGTAAATTTTGAATTTTACCGCTAGCATTTAAATCACTTTTTCCTGTATTTGCATCAAATTTTGTTAATGTAACCGTTGTTGGAGTGAAATCTACTTTAGTGTGTTTTATATTAATAGGATTAACAATATCTTTAGAAGAAAAAATAAAATCATTTACTTCAATATTACCTTTGTTTTTAATGCGACTTATGGTATTGTTCTGTATGGCTTTAATATCAAATTTAGTATGTAAATTAGCTTTTAAAATTCCTTGTAACTCATTCTCTAAATCAACAGGATATGCTTTGTTTATATTAGCTAAATTTAAGGTTCCGTTTATCTTTGCGTTAATGCTAGGATTGGTTGTTATATTGTAAACGCTTCCGTTTCCAGAAAAAACATCTTCATCAATCTTAAAAGATAATCCATTAATGTTTACGAAAGTTTGATTAACATATCCAGAAGTGTTTTTTAATTGTGCATCAATATTAATAGCACGAACACTTTTTGGTAAATCAGGATATTTAAAAGAGGCGTTAGTTGATTTAAGTCTGATATCTAAAAGTGGAATAGTGTTATTGGTAACTAACCCTTTAATAGTTCCTGAAACGCTAAAATCACCAGAAGTTTTTACATTTTTTATACTCTTGGTATATGTTTCAGGTATTAAACCTAAAAAGTTTTTAAAATCTGATGAAGGAGTTTTAAAGCTAATATCTATATCTTGATTAGTGTCATTAATTTTAACGTATCCATTAAATATTAGAGGTAACTTATTAAGTTTTGCTTCGTTTTTTAAAAAAGAAAACTTTTTATTTACCAAATCCATTCCTAAAATAGCATCTAATTCTATTTTTTGATTTCTTGCATACGAAGTACTATCCATTTCTAGAGAAACCAACGTAGAAGTTTTTGTGTTTAACTCAGAGTTTGATTGAGAAAAATCTCCGCTACCACTATGATTAAATTCAGATAATAGGAGATTTATTTTTGCTTTTTTATCATAATATTTTATACGAGCATTATTTATCTCATAAGAATTTATGGAAAGGCCAAAGTTAGACGGGGTGTCATTTATATTCTCAGTTTTTATATCAGAGGGTTTAGCTATGTCGTAATTGGCAATTCCAACTTCATTTACTAAAATAGTAAGATCAGCATTGTCAATTGAAAAAGATTGAATATTTAGCTGCTCGGTTGAGTTTTTAAATAATTCGGTAAGCCTTAATTCTAAGTTAATTTCTTTAGTATATAATAATGTATCACCTTTAAAAGGTTTACCATTAATAATAGAAACATTAGAAAGTTGTAATGAAGCATTTGGGAAATCTCTTAGTAAGCTAAGATTTGCGTCTGTAAAATCTAATTGAGCAGTAATGTTATTATTAACTGTTTTCTTTACAAGTGTAATAAGTTTATCTTGAAATAAAAATGGAGTTAAAATTAGTAGAACCAATAATGTAATAAATATGGTTAATATTATTTTATATATTTTCTTCATAGATAAGGGATTAAAGTTTACTTTATTAAAGTGCAAAGTTCAGAAATTATTTGTTAAGTAAATTATAAATTATACTATTTGATGGTTTTTATCTCTTAAAAAGTTTTCTTAAGAATAAAAAGAAGATTTTTTTTAAGTAAATACTTTAAAGTTAACTTGTTATTTACTAATTAACAATGGCATTGATGTTTAAGGTATGTGTTTGAATTTGCAGTCTCATTCAACTAATGAGCTATTTGTGAGGAGTGAATTTTTTATGTGTAATACCAGTTTGGATAAAAATAATTTATTAAAAATAAAAAGGAGACTATTAATAGCCTCCTTTTTATTTTTTTATAAAAAATCACCAAAGAAAAACCAATTCAAGCTTTTTTTGATTTTCCCTTTTTCATTGTGCGATTTTATTTGTTCTTCTTTTTCGCTTTTTATAGATTCTTCTGTAAATAAATCAACAACAAAATCATCGTAATTTTTACCTATTTCCTCTTTTAAATATGCACCGAAATATAATTCACTTGCTGTTTCTCCTTTTATGTTTTCAATATCTAAAAGTGTTTTGTATAGTGGTGCTATTTTTTTAATAACACTATCTGGTACTGCTTTTCTCCGACCGGTAAACCCGATAGTTTTACCTTTTTCATCTTTGTCGATGGTGAAATCGGTAATAACCCAATAATACCTACCACTACGAGTAAGGTTTTTGACTATCGCATGAAAATTATTTCCTTTTTTTAAATTTTGCCATAAAGTTTTAAAAATTATTTTTGGCATATCGGGATGCCTAATGATGTTGTGAGCTTCACCAATCAATTCAATTTTATTATACTCAGAGACTTTTTCGAAAGCATCATTCATGTATAATATAGTTCCATTAGCATCGGTTTTACTTATGATTATTTGGGTTTTGTCCCAGTTAATTTCTTCATCAATAACTTTGGTTGGCCTGAGGGTATTCATAATTATAATAATTTGTATTTAGTCTAAACAAAAATAATAAAATAAAATAAGTAATCTCTAATTAATAAAGGATTACTGGTTATAAGAGCATCATATTTATATGATTAAACAAATAATTTAATATTTCTTTAAATTTTGATGCTCTTTTTTCAAAATAGGTATTAAAATAGAATAAACTTACTTTCCTTTTTAATGAGATGAAATGTAATATTTTTTTAGATTATACTATTTTGTATTGCCTTTTACACTTGCTGTATTTAGCCCTGTTTTCACTTTCATTTTTGTGAATAGTGAAATAAGCTACTATTTAGTAATACAAACTCTTAGGTAAAAGACTTTAACAACTGCATGTAGTTTTGCTGTTTTTAAAACTTTTTCTTTATATGCGTTTTACTAATGATGGTTTGAATTTTATTTCTTCATTAATAAATCTAGCAAAGGGTAAGCTATTCATATATTATTACTGTTTTATTTAAGTAATAATAAAAGTGAAGAACTAAACCTTTGGTTTGTTAAAGAATAATTTTTAATTTATAGCGTGTTTTTTATGGGTTATAGAAAGTCACCAAAGAAAAACCAGTTTAGTCCTTTTTTAATTTTACTTTCTTCTTCAGGTTTTTGTTCATTTTTTAAAGATTCTTCTTTAAATAAATCAACAACAAAATCATTATAGTTTTTACCTACTTCTTCTTTTAGATAACCTTCAAAATATAGTTCACTTACCTTTTCCCCTTTTAATTTTTCAATTTCTAGAAGTGTTTTATATAAAGGCTCAATTTTATCAATTACGCTTTTTGGGACAGATTTTCTACGAGCAGTATACCCTGTGATTTTCCCATCTTTATTTTTATCAATTGTAAAATCTGTAATAACCCAATAGTATTTACCTGTTTTAGTTAAGTTTTTTACAATAGCATGATAGTTTTCTCCTTTTTTTAAAGAATCCCACAAAGATTTAAAAGCAACTTTAGGCATATCTGGGTGCCTAATAATATTGTGTGGTTCACCGATTAAATCAATGGCGTTGTATTCGCAAGCTTCTACAAAGGTGTTGTTTGCGTAGAGTATGGTTCCGTAAGTGTCTGTTTTACTAACAATTGTTTGGGTTTTGTCCCATTTAGACTCTTCGTTAACTACTTGTTTGTTTTGGGGGGTCATAGTTTTGTTTTTTGGTTATAATAAATACAAAAGTATAAGAAAATAAAAAAAGCAAACATGACTTTAGTCATGTTTTAGACTTTTAACTAAATAACAAAAACGTATATTTGTGAGTTCAAACAAACAACAACGAACCTATGAGTGATTCTAGAAAAAGGCGTGAAGCTTTACTATATCATGCAAAACCGAAACCAGGAAAAATAGCAGTAGTACCTACTAAAAAATATACAACACAGCACGATTTGTCGTTAGCTTACTCTCCTGGAGTAGCAGCACCTTGTTTAGAGATAGCAAAAGATAAAAATAATGTTTATAAATATACTGCAAAAGGAAATTTAGTCGCAGTTATTTCTAACGGAACGGCTGTTTTAGGTTTAGGAGATATTGGGCCAGAGGCCTCTAAACCTGTTATGGAAGGGAAGGGGTTGTTGTTTAAAATCTTTGCAGATATTGATGTTTTCGATATTGAAGTAGATGCTACTGATGTAGATAAGTTTGTAGAAACAGTTAAAGCAATTGCACCAACTTTTGGAGGTATTAATTTAGAAGATATTAAAGCACCAGAAGCTTTTGAAATAGAAAGAAGATTAAAAGAGGAGTTAGATATTCCAGTAATGCATGACGATCAGCATGGTACTGCTATAATTTCTGCGGCTGCTTTAAAAAACGCCATTGAGATCATTGAAAAAGATATTTCTACTGTTAATATTGTAGTGAATGGAGCAGGAGCTGCTGCAATTTCTTGTACGCGTTTGTATTTAAAGCTAGGCGTTAAGAGAGAGAATGTAGTGATGTGTGATAGCAAAGGCGTTATTAGAAAAGATAGAGGTAATTTAACGTCACAAAAAGCCGAATTTGCAACCGATAAAGATGTAAATACTCTAGAAGAAGCAATGCATAATGCAGATGTTTTTATAGGTTTATCTAAAGGGAATGTAGTAACACCAGAGATGTTATTATCTATGTCTAAAGATCCTATTGTTTTTGCAATGGCTAATCCAGACCCTGAGATAGAATATCAATTAGCAGTTGATACTCGTGATGATATTATCATGGCAACAGGTAGATCAGATCATCCTAATCAAGTAAATAATGTACTTGGATTTCCATTTATTTTTAGAGGTGCTTTAGATGTTAGAGCAACAAAGATTAATGAAGAAATGAAAATGGCTGCTGTACATGCTTTAGCCGATTTAGCAAAAAAATCGGTTCCAGAGCAAGTAAATATAGTATACGATGAGGTAAGTCTTTCATTCGGTAGAGAGTATATTATACCGAAACCATTTGATCCAAGATTAATATATGAAATTCCTCCAGCGATTGCGAAAGCAGCAATGGATTCTGGTATAGCGAAAGAACCAATTACTGATTGGGATAAATATCGTGAAGAATTAATGGATCGATCAGGAACAGGAAGTAAGGAAATACGTTTGTTACATAATAGAGCAAAGAAAGATCCAAAACGTGTAGTTTTTGCTGAAGCAGATCATTTAGATGTGTTAAAAGCAGCACAACGTGTTCATGATGAAAAAATTGGAATTCCAATTTTATTAGGAAGGAAAGATGTTATTCTAGAGTTAAAAGAAGAATTAGGTTTTGATGCAGAGGTTGTTATCATCGATCCTAAAACTGATGAAGAAACAGATAGGAGAAACAGATACGCAGAAACTTTTTGGAAAACAAGACAACGTAAAGGTATTTCTTTTTTAGAAGCTCAAAAATGGATGCGTGAGCGTAATTACTTTGCAGCAATGATGGTAAATACTGGTGAGGCTGATGCTTTAATTACGGGGTATTCTAGATCATACCCTTCTGTAGTAAAACCAATGTTAGAATTAATTGAGAAAGACAAAGGAGTTACTAGAGTGGCAGCAACAAATATGATGCTTACTAAGCAAGGGCCTATGTTTTTGGCTGATACTACTATTAATATAAATCCTACAGCTAAAGATTTAGCAAAGATTAGTCAATTAACATCATCACTTGCAAAAATGTTTGGTATGAAACCACATATTGCAATGTTAGGTTTTTCAAATTTTGGTTCATCAAAAGCCGAAAGTTCAGTGAAAATAAGAGAAGCAGTATCTTATATACATCGTTATCACCCAAATGTAATTGTTGATGGTGAGTTACAAGCAGATTTTGCTTTAAACCCAGAGTTATTAGCAAAAGAATTCCCTTTTTCTAAACTAAATGGTAAAAGAGCAAATATCTTGATCTTTCCAAATTTAGAATCAGCAAACATAACTTATAAGTTAATGAAACAAGTTGATGGAGTAGAATCTATAGGGCCTATCTTGTTGGGGATGAGCAAGCCAGTTCATATTTTACAATTAGGTGCAAGTGTAGATGAAATGGTTAATATGGCCGCTGTAGCGGTTGTAGATGCTCAAAATAAGTTAAGAAAAAAATAAGATTTTTAATAGATAATAAATTGTTTACTTTAGTCAACTTGAAAATCAATTGAATGATAACACAGCTTAAAGGAAAACTTGTAGAGAAAAATCCTACATATGCAGTAATTGATTGTAATGGAGTAGGGTACTTATTACATATTTCATTAAATACATATTCGGCATTACCAGACAATGAAAATGTATTGGTTTATACGCATTTATCTATTCGTGAAGATGCGCATACTTTATTTGGCTTTTCTAGTAAAGTTGAAAGAGAAATATTTAGATTACTTACTTCCGTTTCTGGTGTAGGTCCAAGTATTGCAAGAACAATGTTATCATCAATGACATCAGAAGAAGTACAGCAAGCTATTGCTTCAGAAAATGTTAAAGAAATACAATCTGTTAAAGGAATCGGAGCAAAAACAGCACAACGTGTTATTGTTGATTTGAAAGATAAGGTTTTAAAAATCTTTGATTTAGATGAAGTTTCTGTGACACAAAACAATACAAATAAAGAAGAAGCGTTATCTGCATTAGAGGTTCTAGGCTTTGCGCGAAAACAAGTAGATAAGGTTGTAGGAAATATTTTAAAAGAAACACCTAAAGCTAGTGTCGAACAGCTAATAAAACAGGCGTTAAAAAATTTATAAAAAAGTTTGAAAAAGACAATTATTAATAGATTACTTACAACACTTGCTTTATTGTTAAGTGTTGTTTCGTTTTCACAAAGCACTTCGGGAAATAGTAAAGGAGCAGTAAAAAAAGATACTGTTATACCTCTTAAATATAATTTTAGTAATACTCAGAAAGGAAGTCTTTTTTTAAGTAATCCGTCTGAAAAAATTATAACGTACGATAAAGCAATAAATAAATTTGTTTTGGTAGAGAAAATAGGTAATTACCACATTGGTACTCCTATTTATTTTACTCCGGAAGAATATAAGACGTATCGATTAAAGAATGATGTAAAAACTTATTTTAAAGAAAAAATTGATGCAACAAATTCTAAGAAAAAAGGAACTAAAAAAGCAAGAAAAAATTTACTGCCAAAATATTATGTAAACTCTAAGTTTTTTGAATCTATTTTTGGTGGAAACACCGTTGATGTAAATCCTACTGGACAAGTAAATATAAAATTAGGAGGAATTTATCAGAAAAATGAAAATCCTCAAATTTCTATTGAAAATCAAAGTAGTTTTACGTTTGATTTCGACCAACAAATAAGTGCCAGTTTACAAGCAAAAGTAGGGAAAAGGTTAAAAGTAACAACAAATTACGATACCCAATCTACATTCGATTTTCAGAACATCATTAAACTAGAATATACACCAACAGATGATGATATTATAAGAAACATTGAGGCAGGTAACATTAGTATGCCAATTAAAAACTCATTAATTAATGGAGCGCAGGCATTGTTTGGTGTAAAAACAGAATTGCAATTTGGTAAAACATATATAACAGCAGCATTTTCACAACAAAACTCACAGTCTAAAACAGTTGTTTCTGAAGGAGGAGCTACAATTGAACCTTTTGAGTTAAGAGCTTCTGATTACGATAATGATAGACACTTTTTTTTAGGACAATATTTTAGAGAGAATTATAAAAAAGCGCTTGCAAACTACCCATTAGTAAGTAGTTCTATAAATATTACAAGAGTAGAAGTTTGGATTACAAATAGAAATCAAAATGTAACAGATTATCGTAGTATTGTTGGTCTTGCCGATTTAGGAGAATCTAGTGATGCTAATGAGGTGAATTCTGCAGAAATTAATGCAATTCCTGGAGCAATTTCAGTAGGATCTAAAATATTACCCTATAACGGAGTTAATAATTTAAACCCATTATTAAGTACTATATCAGGAGGTATTAGAGATGTTGCTACAATAGATAATGCTATTACATCTTTAGGAATTACTCCAAAACAAGGGTTTAATTATTCGTATTTACAAAATGCGCGTAAGTTGCAGCCTAATGAATTTAGAATGCACCCTCAATTAGGTTTTGTTTCTTTGAACAGACGATTGAATGATGGTGAGGTTTTGGCAGTTGCCTATGAATATACGGTTGTTGGTACTTCAAACGGAGAGACAGTATTTAAAGTAGGAGAATTTTCTAATGATATTGTTGCGCCAGGTAATTTAGTAGTAAAATTATTACGTAGTGAAATTTTAAATACGGTACGACCAGGTACATCTACAACTACAAGTCTTGGAGAAGCATTTCCTACTTGGCGGTTAATGATGAAAAATGTATATGCATTAGGTGCTTTTCCTCTACAACGAGAAGGTTTTCGATTTGAATTATTATACCGTGATGATGAAACAGGAACTTTACAAAATACTTTACAAAAAGCTTTAACTTCAGGGATTAGAGATAAGCCATTATTACGTATTTTAAATTTAGATAAACTAGATCAAAGTCAGTACACAGTTCCTAACGGAGATGGTTTTTTTGATTATGTAGATGGAATAACAGTTAACTCAGAGAGGGGATATGTACTGTTTCCTGAACCAGAGCCATTTGGAGATGATTTAAAAGGAGAACTTACTGATGCTGTAGATCAAGAAAAATATTTATTCGAAGAATTATATTTAACAACGAAAATTCAAGCAAAAAATGAATATCAGAATAAAGATAAATTCTTTTTAAAAGGATATTTTAAATCAGAATCAAGTAGAGGTATATCGTTAGGAGGCTTTAATATACCTAGAGGTTCTGTTAAAGTTACAGCTGGAGGACGACAATTGGTTGAAGGAGTTGATTATGTAGTAGATTATCAGTTAGGAAGAGTACAAATTTTAGACCCAGGATTAGAAGCTTCTGGAATTCCAATAAATGCAACAACAGAAAGTAATACTTTATTTAGCCAACAAAGAAAAACATTTATTGGTATTGATGTAGAACATCGTTTTTCAGATAAATTTATTTTAGGAGGAACCTATTTAAATGTAAGTGAAAAACCGATTACACCAAAAGTTAATTTTGGAGGAGAGCCTATAGATAATACGATGTTAGGTTTAAATTTAGATTATTCAGCAGAAGTACCATATTTAACAAAATTGGCAAATAGATTACCATTTGTAGAAACAGATGCACCTTCAAATGTATCCGTTAGAGCAGATATGGCATATTTATTACCAGGATCGCCTAGTGGAATTAATGTAGATGGAACTGCAACATCATATTTAGATGATTTTGAAGCATCCCAAATACCAATTAACTTAAATTCACCACAACAATGGTTTTTAGCAAGTACGCCCGAATCACAAGGTTTCGATGGTGGTACAGGTGATTTATCATATAATTATAAAAGAGGTAAAATTGCATGGTATAATGTAGACCAGTTGTTTTATGGTAGTGGTAATAGACCTAGTAATATTGATGAAACGGAATTATCAAGAGATGAGGTTCGTCAAATTCGATATAATGAGTTATTTCCAAATACCGATTTAGATATTACACAACAGAATTTAGTACGGACGCTAGATTTAGCATACTATCCAGCTGAAAAAGGCCCGTATAATTATAATGCGAATGCTAGTTCTGTAACTCCTGAAGAGCGTTGGGGAGGAATTATGCGACCATTAACAACGAATAATTTTGAGCAAGCCAATGTAGAATATATTCAATTTTGGTTAATGGATCCTTACGAAAATCATTCTATTAATCAAGCAGAAGGAATGCCTGTTGGAGTGAATGCTAAAGACCCAAGTAATCAAGTAGGGAAGTTATTTATTAATTTAGGTAATGTTTCTGAAGATATTTTAAAAGATGGAAGAAAGCAGTATGAAAATGGATTACCTATTGATGGAAATAAAATTGACGGAACAAATGTAAATGCCACAGCTTGGGGTAATATACCAATTAACCCATCAATATTATATGCTTTCGATTCAAGTAATGAAGCTAGAGAAAACCAAGATATTGGTTTAGATGGTTTATCAGATGAAGAAGAAAAAATTAAATACCCAGCATTTGCTTCATCAGAAGATCCTGCAGGAGATAATTTTCAATATTTTAGAGGAGGTGCAATAGAAGCATCAAGTCCATCAGTTTTATCGCGTTATAAAAATTTTAATGGTACACAAGGGAACTCGCCAACAGCAAGTCAATCAGGTGAATCATATCCAACCTCTTCAACTGCATATCCAGATACTGAAGATATTAATAAGGATCAAACAATGAATCCTGTTAATAGTTATTTCGAATACGAAGTTTCATTAAATAAGAGTGATTTACAACTTGGGCAAAATCATATTATCGATATAAAAACAGAACAAGTTACATTAGTAGACGGAACCTCAAGAAATGCTACTTGGTATCAGTTTAGAATTCCTGTTAGAAATGGAGCTAACGCAATTAATGGAATTACAGATTTTAATAGTATCCGTTTTATACGAATGTTTCTTTCACAATTTAAAATGCCAGTAGTTTTACGATTTGGTGAGTTAGAGTTAGTGAGAGGAGATTGGCGTAGATATACAAAGACATTTCCAAATGTAGGGGTTCCTGTTAGTTTGGATAATGCAGAACTTAATAAGTTTGAAGTTGGGGTTGTTAGTATCGAGCAAAATTCAGATAAATATCAGCTTCCTCCAGGAATTGAAAGAGAACAGTTACAAGGTACAAACAGAATTCAGCGACAGAATGAGCAATCAGTAACTTTAAAAGTAACTGATTTACCAGCAGATGAACAAAGAACTATTTATAAAAATATAAGTATAGATATGCGTAGGTATAAGAATTTACGTATGTTTTTACATGCCGAAGCACCTACGAGTTCTACTACACAAAATGATGAAACAGTAGCGGTTGTTCGTTTAGGTACTGATTTAAATGATAATTACTACGAAATTCATAAACCATTAAAATTATCTCCTTCTAATGGATCTACTACACCAACAGGTGTTTGGCCAACGGAAAATAATTTGGTAGTCCCTTTACAAGAGCTAGCAAATTTAAAAATTGAAAGACCAACAGGAGCAGGAACAAGCATTACAGATATATTTTCAGGAACAAGTTCCAACGGGTTGAAAATTTATGTAAAAGGAAATCCAACATTGGCACAAATAAGAACAGTAATGTTAGGTGTTAAAAATACATCAACTGGATCAAAAAATATTGAAGTTTGGTTTAATGAATTGCGTGCCGTAGGTTTTGATAATAAAGGGGGGTGGGCTGCCGTTTTAAATGCGGATGCAAACCTTGCAGATGTAATGGATGTTTCTTTAGCAGGTAGAATGTCTACCATTGGTTTTGGTAATGTAGAAGATCGAGTACAACAAAGAAGTATTGAAGAAATAAAACAATATAGTGTTGCTACGAATATTCAATTAGGTAAAATGATGCCTAAAAAATGGGGTATGCAAGTGCCTATGAGTTATAGTTATGGAGAAGAATTTAGAGATCCTAAATATGACCCACAGTTTCAGGATATAGCATTAGAAGATGCTTTAGATAAAAACCCAAACAGTAAAAATGCACAAGATTATACACGTAGAAAAAGTATAAGTTTTATAAACGTAAAAAAGAATAAAAACCCAGAAAGTAAGAAGAAACCTAAATTTTACGATGTAGAAAATCTATCAGTTTCTTATGCACATAATGAAGAGTTTCATAAAGATTATAATATTGAAAAGTTTGAGAATAAAAATGTAATGGCAGGAGCTAGTTATAGTTTTAGCTTTAAGCCTTTTGTTATCGAACCCTTTAAAAAGTCGAAAAAACTTAAGGGTAAATTTTATAAATTTATAAAAGATTTAAACTTTAATCCTGTACCTAAAACAATAGCACTTAATTCTAAGATTAATAGAAATTATAACTCGCAACAATCAAGAAATTTAATTGTTGATCCTGTTAATCCGTTACCAGCACAACCAGAGCTAATTCAACGTAGATTTATGTTTAATTGGGATTATACTATTGGTTTTGATTTAACAAAATCGTTACAATTAAACTTTAATGCTACGAATAATTATATTTATGATGGTTTTGGAGCTGACGAAGATTTAGAAATTTATGATCAGTTTTTTAATATCGGTAGACCAGATAACTATAACCAAAAATTAAATGCAACTTATAAATTGCCAATTAATAAGTTACCTTATTTAAGCTTTATAAATGCTGATTATGGGTATACTGCAGATTTTAATTGGAAATCAGGATCACAAAGTGTCATTGAAAATACAGATGCAAGTACAGGAGAAGTTACCGTTATTGATTTTCAGGAAGTTGTTGGTAACATGGTTCAGAATGCAAATACACATAATTTAAATACAAACATTGACTTTGGACGTTTTTATAAGACTTTACGACTTGATAAATTATTATTAAAAGGAGCTAGAAAAAAACCAACGAAAAAAGGAGCGGCAACATTAGGAGCACAAGTAGCTGCAAAAAAGCCAAAATTAAAAAAGAATGCTTCTTTTGCACACAAAGTAATGAAAGGGATGTATGATGTGCTAACCTCAGTAAAAAGAGCAAAAATTAGTTACTCTCAAAACAATGGAACTTTATTAGAAGGATATAAACCATCGGTAGGCTTCTTGGGAAGAAATAATTATGGAGGAGGCTCTGCACCTACGCTAGGGTTTGTATTTGGAAGTCAAACAGATATTTTAAATACAGCTATTGAAAATGGATGGTTGGTAACAAGAACAAGTCAAACAGACGATAAACAACCTTATTATAATAAGAATTATGGAAAAACAAGATATAAAAAGCTAGATTATAATATTGCTGTTAAACCATTTAAGAGCTTAACAATTAATTTAAGAGGTAATAGAATTCAAACAAGTAATCTAAACCAACAACTAGATGTAATTTCTGATGGAAGTGGAGGTTTTCATCAAGACCCAAATATAAAAGCATTTGAAACAGGTAATTATAGTATTAGTCACTTTATGTTAGGTACTATTTTTACAGATAGTGAAGTTTTATACCAAAACTTTTTACAAAACAGAAGTATAGTAGCTGATAGGTTGGCGACTTCATTAGGAGTAGCTAATACCCCAACATCAGGATATCAAACTTCAGGACAACAAGCTATGTTACCTGCATTTATAGCTGCATATTCAGGAAAGAATGCAAATTCGGTAAGCACAGGTATTTTTAAAAACATTCCAATCCCAAATTGGACATTACGTTATAATGGTTTTATGAAATTTAAGTGGTTTAAAAAGAATTTTTCAGCATTTACACTGTCCCATGGCTATAAGTCATCTTATACAATAGGTAATTATACTAATAATTTGCAATATGGCGGAGTTGACTCAAATTCACCAATATCTGTAGGAAATCCACCAAAGACAAATAATTCTGGGAATTATCAATCAGAACTATTACTTTCGTCGGCAACTTTAATTGATGAGTTTTCTCCATTGGTAAAAGTTGATTTTAGAATGAAAAGTTCATTTTCTTTTAAAGGTGAAATAAGGCGAGATAGAAGTTTAACATTAAACTTTAATAATAATACCTTAACAGATATAAAAGGAACAGAATATGTTGTAGGATTTGGATATAAAATTAAAGATGTTAAATTTGTAACCCGATTTACAGGAAAAAAAGAAACCTTAAAAGGAGACATTAATCTAAGAGCAGATATTTCTTTAAGAGATAATCTAACTTTAATAAGAAGTGTTGATGAACAAAATAGTCAAATAACAGGAGGAGAGAAATTATTCGGGTTTAAATTGATCGCCGATTATAATTTAAGTAGTAATTTAACAGCATCGTTTTATTATAATCATCAAACGTTTCAATATGCTGTTTCAACAACTTTTCCAAGACAATCAATTAATGCAGGTATTAATTTAATATATAACCTAGGAAATTAAAACAAACAAATTAAAATTAAATAAAATAGTACAATGAACATTCCATCAGAATTAAAATATACAAAAGACCACGAGTGGGTAAAGATCGAAGAAGGTGTTGCTACAATTGGTATTACTGATTTTGCACAAGGTGAGTTAGGTGACATCGTGTATGTAGATGTTGATACTTTAGATGATACTTTAGATATTGAAGAGGTTTTCGGATCAGTAGAAGCGGTTAAAACTGTTTCAGATCTTTTTATGCCTTTATCAGGAGAAGTAGTTGAATTTAATGAAGCATTAGAAGATGAACCAGAATTAGTAAATTCTGATCCTTATGGTAATGGTTGGATGATAAAAATTAAATTATCTGATGATTCACAAACTGCAGATTTATTAAGTGCTGATGCGTATCAAGAACTTATTAAAGGATAATATAAAAATTAAAGCAATTGCAATACTAATTACCATCAGTATTGCAATTCTTAGTTTAATAAAGATAGGTTCTCAACCAATTCAAATAAAAAATTTAGATAAATATGAGCATGCTCTTGCTTATTTTGTTTTAAGTTTTTTTTGGTTATTAGTCTTTAGAACAACAAAAATCAATAAACTTATTGTTGTGTTTTGTTGTTTTTTTTACGGCATAATTATTGAGACTCTTCAAGTTACAGCAACATCATATCGATCTGGAGATATTTTAGATATTGCAGCAAATACGACGGGTATTTTAATAGCTTATATCATTTACTTTCTTTTTTTAAGAAAAATGTAGTTATTTAAAGGATTAGCTTGTAAAAGTTAAAATAATTTAATTAAATTAGCGAACTATTATAAAAACATTTAGGATGGAAATTAAGAAAAATCCAAAATCAAACTTAGAGAATTATAGTAAACTGTTTATGCAGTTAGGTTTGGTTTTAGCTTTATTTGTAACATATATTGCAATAGAAAATAAAACATATGATAAAACATATGGAGATTTAGGTTCTGCTAACATGGCTTCAGAAATTGAAGAAGAAACAATTGAACTTCAAATTGAACCACCAAAGCCGAAACCAAATACACCACCACCACCAGCTCCTGAAAAGATTGAGATTGTTGAGGATGAAAAAGAAGTTGAAGAGACAGTTATAGAAACTACTGAAACTGATGAATCTGAAGCTGTAGAAGTTGAAGAAATTGTTGAGGTTGAGGAAGAAGAAGAAATGGTTGAAGATGTACCTTTTTCAATTATTGAAGAAGTACCTATTTTCCCTGGATGTAAAGGAACAAAAGCACAAAAGAAAGCTTGTTTAAATAAAAAGTTACAAAAGCACGTACAACGTTATTTTGATGCTGAACTGGCAAATGAATTAGGTTTAGCTCCAGGTAAGAAAAGAATCTATGTTCAATTTAAAATTGACAAAGATGGATCTATTACGAATGTAAATGCAAGAGCACCTCACCCGAGATTAAAAAAAGAGGCAATGCGTGTAGCTAGAAAGATACCAAAAATGAAACCAGGTAGACAAAGAGGTAGAGCTGTAAGAGTTGGTTATACTTTACCTATTACTTTTAATGTTGAGTAATAAATAACTACAATATAAAATATAAAAAAAGCAATCCTATTTAGGGTTGCTTTTTTTATTGGCACACTTCTTGTCTTTAACATAGTATTAACATTAAAATTAATAACTATGAAATCACAAAAAAAGAATCCTAGAAAACAATTAGAAAAATTTTCATCAATTTTTACCCAATTAGGTTTAGTACTTGTATTATTTATTGTTTTTGTTTCGCTTGAACATGAAACTGAAAAAACAGCACAATTTTATGATGATTCAGGTAGAGAAATAGAAACTGTTTTTGACTTTTCACCAGATATTATCATTGAAAAAGTTAAAACAGACGTAAAGAAACCAATAAAAAGGGAACCAGTTAAAATTTTTGTTCTTCCAGTAATTGAAAAAAAACCAGAAACGACTCCAGCGCCTGTAATTGATTTACGAATTAATGAAGCACCAACAATTACAACTGGGGAGAAGAAAGAAACACCAAAATCTATTAAACCAATAGAAGGACCAGTATCTATAAATAACGTTCAAAATAGACCCGTTTTTAAAGGATGTGAAGGATTATCAGAAGAAGATAATAGAAAATGTTTTGAGAAAAAAATTAAAAAACATGTACAAAGGTATTTCGATGCTGAAATTGCGCAAGATTTAGGGTTAAGATCGGGTAAGTATAAAATTTTCACACAATTTATAATAAATAAATCAGGAGTAATATCTGATGTGAAAATAAGAGCACCTCATAAAAGGTTAACAAAAGAAACCAATAAAGTGGTAAGCAAAATACCCAAATTTATACCAGGTAAGCAGAATAACAAACCTGTAAAAGTTAAATATACTTTGCCAATTACTTTTAAAGTAGAATAAATTTAAAAACTCAACTATTTAAGTTGAGTTTTTTATTTTTGTTTTATGGATACACAAAAACTTTTTTTTGCACACGAAACAACAGTAATTGATGATGATTGTACTATTGGTTTAGGTACTAAGATTTGGCACTTTAGCCATGTAATGCCTAATTGTACTATAGGAAATAATTGTACTATAGGTCAAAATGTAGTTATTTCACCTAAAGTGGTTTTGGGTAATAATGTTAAAGTTCAGAATAATGTATCTATTTACACTGGTGTTATTTGTGATGATGATGTTTTTTTAGGGCCATCAATGGTCTTTACGAACGTTATAAATCCAAGAAGTGCCATAAAAAGACAAGATCAATATTTAAAAACAATTGTTAAAAAAGGAGCAAGTATAGGTGCTAATGCAACAATTGTGTGTGGTAATGAGATTGGAGAATACGCATTTGTTGGTGCGGGAGCAGTAGTTACTAAAGAAGTGCTACCGTATGCATTAGTAGTTGGTAACCCTTCGAAACAAATAGGTTGGGTTAGTGAATATGGTCACCGTTTAAATTTTGATAAAAATGGAGAGGCAATTTGTATTGAAAGTAACGATAAATATATGATTACAAATAATAAGGTTTCTAAAGTCTAAGTTTACAATCTTTTTATTTTGAAAGAAAGAAAAGATTCTCTATATTTGGAATGTGGTTGCAAAACCACTTCTTTTTCATAGCAATTTTTCCCATTCAATTTTTTGAATGGGTTTTTTTATGAATAATTCCCATATTAGAAAGCTATACACGATACTATATTCTAATATGATAAACCATAAGTTCTCTTTCCAGGGTTGGTTTGAATACGCTTGATAACTTAAAATCACAACCAAACTCCAAATTATAGGAAATCGATATTTAGTAAAAACAGATAAAATTAGTAGTGTAGCAATATACCATGGATGCATTGTTGAACTTGTAAAGTAGTAAAAAGATAAGCCAAACAACATGGCTGTTATTAGTTGTATTGAAGACCTGTTCTTTCTGAAAAAAGTAATAACTATTAAAAAAACAATGGTTATGAGAGGTGTTATTTTACCGATTATAGCTATCTCATTATAACCTCTAAATAAATAGCCAATTTCTCTAGCTACATAATAAAAGCTAGCATTAAATTCGAAATTTTTAAACCAAAGACCAACAGAATTAATATAATTTGAGACTAATCGTGTAGAGTAAAAAGGTGAAAATAAAAAGATAATAGTTATAAAGATAATTATATAAAAACTTACAAGTTTTGTTGTTCTTAATTTTAATGAATAACTATTAGCTGAATCTTTTAAATCATTTTTTATAAACCATTGAAAAAATAAAGGCAAAAAAAGTAAAGGAATTAATTTTACAGAAATAGAACAAGCTAATAAAATCGCTGACCAAATCCATTTTTTTTGTTGTAATTTATACAAACACCAAACAAAGAAGAATAGCATTACAGGTTCGAAATGCAAATTACCAGTCATTTCTATAATAATAAAAGGATTTAAGGCGTAAAAAAATATATTATAAACAGGTAACCTCAATTTTTCTAAAAGTTTCTTACCGAAGTAAAGAATACCAACATCGGCCAAGATGATAATAACTCTCATTGTTATTACATTCCCAATAATACTTTTGTTCGAAAAAATGGCTGCTATTAAGAAGCACAACTGATTTAAAGGAGGGTAATTGGTGAAATGACTTCCATTCATTTGCCCCATTCCTTCATATAATTCCCTAGCTTGTGGTATAGGTAAGTTGTTTTGCTCTATAAAGGTTTCAGGTAAAGATAAATATGGATTAAGACCTTCTAAAATCATTCTTCCGTCCCAAATAAAACGATAAAAATCTTGTGATAAATTTGGAATAGAAAAAAGAAAAACCAGTCTAAACAATACACTAATACTTGCTAAAAAATAAAAATCATCTTTTTTGTATTGATATAAAAAATAAGACGTGGTAAATAATCCAATCCACAAAAAAAGCAATTTATAAAATGCTGTACGTTCCAAAAAATAGGCGAAAACAAAATAAAGTAATATACTAACTAAGGCTAGTGTAATAGAACTGTGTTTTCTTGAAAAAGACATTAGGCTTTTGAAAAAATAGATTTAAAAAATACATACCCAAATCCAATAAAAAGCATTAAATGAAATGGAAATAAACCAAAATCACCTCCTTGATCACCTACAATAAATGCGCTATACATACCAAAAGCAAAATATATAGCTAAAAGTCCTTCAATGATAACATGTAAAGAAATGTTTTTGCTAATATATTTATTGTTTTTCCAACCATCTTTAATTGTTGTAATATTAAACTTAGGAGTGCGAACAAATTCACTTTTTTTACCAAAATGACCTTCTAAAACAGCAATTGAATTATGTAAAGAAAATCCCATTGCGATAGAAAAGAAAGTGAAAAATACGCCTATATAACTAAAGAAGTTTTTAATTCCACCACCATAAGTCTTTTTATACATATGCCAGTAACAAATAAAGAAAATTAAAGAGCTAATTACAAAAAAGCTCATCATATAAAAATAAGGCTTTAAATGTGCATATTCATTTTTGATATACAACATAGGGATACTTAATACGCCAACTAAAAAGACATTTAAAAACATTGAGCTATTTAATAAATGTAATAAACCGTGAATTTTAGATTTAAAAGATAAGTTTTTACTAGAAACTACTCTTTTTGCCATTTTTTGAAAATTTTCAGCACCACCTTTATTCCATCGAAATTGCTGAGAACGCGCAGCGCTAATAACTACTGGTAACTCTGCAGGGGTTTCAACGTCTTCTAAATACTTGAATTTCCAATTTTTTAACTGAGCTCTATAACTTAAATCTAAATCTTCGGTAAGTGTGTCTCCTTCCCAATTTCCTGCATCATAAATACATTCCTTACGCCATAAACCAGCTGTTCCATTAAAGTTAATAAAATGACCTTTACTGTTTCGACCAACTTGTTCTAATGTAAAATGAGCGTCTAATGCAAATGCTTGAATTTTAGTTAAAGTTGAATAATTTCTGTTGATATGTCCCCAACGAGTTTGTACAACTCCAATTTCTGGATCTTTAAAATATGGAACGGTTTTTAATAACCAATCTTCTTGAGGTAAAAAATCAGCATCAAAAATAGCAATAAATTCTCCTTTGGCTATTTTTAAACCTTCTTTTAAAGCACCAGCTTTAAAACCTTGACGATTTTCTCTACAAATATGCGTGATATCCAATCCTGTTTTTTGAAGTTCCTTTATGTGTTTATTTGTAGATATTACTGATTCATCTGTAGAGTCATCTAAAACCTGAATTTGAAGTTTTTCTCTAGGGTATTCAAGCTTTACAATATTATTTAATAAACGATCCATTACATAAAGTTCATTAAATACAGGAAGTTGAATGGTTATATATGGAACTTCTTTAGGGTTAGATAAGTCAAATTTAATTGAATTGTCTTTTTGTTTTCGAGCTTTTAAATAATTAAAGAGTAAATTTAATTGTGCTAAAGCGTACATGAAAATAAGCACTAAAGATATAGTGTAAATCGTAATTATAATATATTGTAAAGCCATTATTTAAAGCTGTATTTAAATATCCAAGTTAATATTTTAATGCCGGCAAATATACTACCTTTTACGGTTCCTGAAACTTTTGATACACCAATTCTGTTTCGGTATTTCATAGGGATCTCTATATATGAAAACTTCTGTTTCAAAGCTTTTAATTGCATTTCCACAGTCCAACCGTACGTTTTATCTTCCATATTAAGGGCTAATAATTTGTCATATTTTATAGCTCTAAAAGGACCTAAATCAGTGAATTTAGCGCCAAAAAAGAGGGTCATTAAGAAAGTTGCGAGCCAGTTTCCGAATATTTGTTGCGGAGTCATAGCGCCTTGTTCTCTTAATTCTTTTACACGGCTACCAATTACAAAGTCGATGTTATCATTTATAATAGGGGTAACCAATTCGGTTAACTGTTCTGGATAATCAGAATAATCACCATCTAAAAATACCACAATATTTGGTTTTTCTTTAAGAGAAGCAATATATTCCATTCCTTTTAAACAAGCATAGCCGTATCCTTTTCTAGGTTCTTTTAATACAGTTGCTCCTGCATTTTTTGCGTTTTTTTCTGTGGCATCAGTAGAATTGTTACTAATAACAATTATTTCATTAACAATTAATGGAATATCGTTAATTACATTAGCTATTGAATCTTGCTCATTATAAGCAGGAATTATTACTTTAATTGATTGATTCATTTATCTTAAATCGGACAGGCTATTTTCTTTTTTAAAAGAAGCTAAATCTGTCCATTCTTTTATTTTTTTTCCTTGTTGATATTTTTCAGCTTTAACCAATTTTTGTTGATTGTAACGTAAACAATACCCGTTTTTCTTATTGTTCTTTAACTGGCACTTATGATATACATATCCTTCGTTATTATAAAACAACCACCATTTATTTTTTTTCCCATCAACGAAATGGCCTTCTTTTTCTAGAGTTCCGTTTTTGCGGTAAAAATACCAATATTTTATTGAGAGATTCTTTTTATAGTTGCCTTCTTTTTTTAATTGACCATTTCTGTAATAAAATTTCCAATAATCAGTTTTTAGCTCACCTTCTAGCCAACCTTCTGTTTTTAAACTATTGTTTTCATAATATTCTTTTTGATATCTTTTTTGTGAGGAAACCACAAAGGATATAAAAAACAGAAATAAAAGTAGCCTATTTCTCATTTACTAGCTCCATTAAATTAACATCATTTCCTAATAATACATCTGTAGGGTTTATTCTTCCTTTTTCAGGCCCGTTTTCTAATTTTAAAACCCCCCTTGGACACACTGCTGAACAAATACCACAACCAACACAACTAGAACGTACAATATTTTCTCCTTTTTGTGCATATGAACGTACATCGATACCTTGTTCACAATACGTAGAACAATTTCCACAAGAAATACATTGACCTCCATTAGTTGTTATTCTAAATCGAGATTTAAAACGTTGTACAAATCCCATGTATGCAGCTAACGGACATCCAAAACGACACCAAACTCTATTTCCTAAGATTGGATAAAAACCTGTACCAATAACACCAGAAAAAATTGAACCAATGAAGAAACCATAAGACGTTTGTATATCATAAGCAGAAATACCGAAGGCAATTTCTTTCCAACTTTCTATTTCTGCAAAATAGGTATATAATGTTAAAGCTGTCATTCCTAGTGCGAAAACTAATACTCCATGAATTAACCAACGTTCAACTTTCCAAGAAAATAAAGACTTACTTGATAATTGTCTGTATGGATCTCCTAATGTTTCAGCTAATCCACCACAACCACAAACCCAAGAACAATACCATCTTTTTCCGTAGAAATATACCATTACAGGTACAATAACCAAGGTTAATAAAATACCCCAAACTAACATGAATATTCCCATGTTTCCACTAGCTAATAGATTGTTAATATTCCAATCGAAAAAGAAAGAATAGTTTAATGGAAATGCATTTTTAAAATCGAACCAAGGTTGATTAAAGGCTACTAATATTTCTGGAATTACAAAGGCGAATGCTATTTGAAAAAATAAAACAACCGCTGTTCTAAGAATTTGATAATTGTTATGACGGTATTTAATAAACATTCTTATTGCAAAAACACTCATTACCGAACAATACATGAATCCATATAAAAACCATTGACTAGATTCATTACCGCTCATTCCTTTGCTAATTGGATTTACCGATAAAATTGGATTTACTAAATAGTTTGGAAAGAAGTATAAGAACATATAAAATCCAACAAAAAAGATAAATGCAAAAATCCCTAAATAACCTCTATTAGTAGCAGAATGTTGAAAGATCCCATTGTTTTTTATACCTGCGGGACCTAATAATTTATAATCAGAAGCAAATGCGATTGATCCTCCTAAAATAGCCAATCCGAAAGTTAATAAGAAAAATAACCATTGATTTTGTTGAGGCCAACCAGTTACAGAAGCTCTTGTTAACGGGTAAATAAAATCTTTAGAAGTTTTATTCCATTTTAAGTAAATAATTTTATCCCAAGCAATTTCTTTTTGACTTTTATGAAACTCATTTGAAGCTTTTACTATTTCAACAATTTTACTTGATAATTCAAAAGCGCTTAATTCTTTATTTACAATTTCTGATTGTGCTTTCTCTATGAAAAATTCACTTTTTACTTTTTGTTTAGTCCAAGTATTAAAAGTTTCTTGAGAAACATTATTTGTACCTATAAATATGCTTGCTGTAAAAATAGCAAATCCAATAAAGCATATTGTTAAACCTATGTTTTTAATTGTTTTCATTTTATTATGCTTTATTAAAAATTCGTTTCCAACTTTTCTTTTTTAACTGAATCGTTGTGTTGTTTTCTTTGTTGAATTTCGATACAATTTCTTTCTCGTGAAGTTTAAAAAATTCAGGATCAAAATTAGCATCAGCCAAATGTTCTAAAACGTATTCTACAGAACGTTTCTCTGTTAGAATTTTATCAAAAAACTCATGACGCATTCTAATTCCGAAGTTATTTATACCGATAAACTCATGAGTGTTTTTGTCATAATTAATGTGAATACACTTTTTACCACTTTCGTGTTCCCAATAAAAACGAGCTTCGTTTTCTTTAGGTTGTGCCCATACCCAACCGTAGGTTTGATATTCTATATCCATAAATTTAGCAGAGTTAAACCAATGCCCAGGTTTATATGCTGTTTTATTGCCGCAAATAGTTTGCGCTAATGTTTCGCCCATCATTCTACCTGTGTACCAAACTGCCTCTATCGGACGGCGTTGATCAATAGGTTCGTGCTGTTCTGCACAATCACCAATTGCATAAATATCTTTAATATTAGTCTCCAGGAAATGATTAACTTTTACACCTCTTCCTAACTCGATACCAGACTCTTTTACAAAATTAACATTAGGAGAAACTCCAGCGGTTAATCCAACAACATTACACTTAATTTCTTCACCAGTTTCAGCAATAATAATTGATTTTACTTGTCCGTTTTCATCAGATTTAATTTCTTTTAAATTAGCTCCTAATCGTAAATCAATATGATTATTTAAAATTTCTTTATTAATCATTGCTGATTCTTGAGCAGGCAGAACACCATTCCAAAAACTCTTTTCACGTACTAAAAAAGTAACAGGAATATTTCTGCTATGTAACATTTCAGCAAGTTCAATTCCTATTAAACCACCACCAATAATTACAGCTCGTTTACATACTTTATTGTTAGGAGCGTATTTTTCAAGGTTTTCTAAATCTTGTTTATGATACATGCCCATAACTCCGTTTAAATCTTGCCCTGGCCAACCAAATTTATTAGGTTTAGACCCTGTAGCAATTATTAATTTATCAAAAGAAAATTTTTCACCGTTGCTAAATTCAAGCTCTTTACTAGAAGTGTTTATGTTGATAACAAAACCTTTTTTAAGTTCAATGTTGTTTTTTTTCCAAAACCAAGGTTCATAAGGTTGCGTATGTTCAAATTTCATGTGTCCCATATACACATACATTAAAGCAGTTCTAGAAAAGAAGTAATCAGTTTCTGTAGATATTATCGTTATTCTTTTGTCAGAGAGTTTACGAATATGTCTTGCGGCTGTAACACCAGAAATTCCATTACCAATAATAACAACGTGTTCCATAATAATTGATTTGCAAGTTAGGTCGTTGTTAAAGTTAAGAACTTAATAGTGTAAATAAATTTAGAATGAATTTAAATAAGAAAAAGGCTTGTAAGCTACTGAAAAACAAAACGTCTTAATTTATTCAATTATAAAAAAGTAATAATGAAAACTAGAATTATATATATTATAACCACAGTGGCTTTATTTAGTTTTTCTCAAGGATTTGCTCAAGAAGAGAAAAAAGAAGAAAAAAGTAATATTCAAACATATACACCATCTAAACTATTAAATAAAGGGCAGTGGGATATTAAATTTTTTAATGGTTTGTATACGCAGACAAAATCTACTGGAGAAAATAATAGCAAATCGAGTAAAATTGCTAGACAAAACTTTTTTACATCTACTGTAGAAGTTTTTACAGGAGTTTCTGATAATGCTAGATTTAATGTAGGTGCTATTGTTGAATTTCGTTCTAATACGTTTGGTGGTAGACAAGTGCTTTCAGTATTTAGTTTAGATGATACAAATACGGATAGAAAAGGAATTAGCTCTATAGCCCCATCGGTTAAAATTCAACCTTTTGAAAGCATAGGAAACTTTTCTTTTCAAACATCACTACATATACCTTTATTAAAAAAAGGTGATGAAAATAACAATCCAAATGGTTTTTTAGATCAAACAGCTTGGTCTTTACAAAATAGATTTTTCTATGATTATACTTTTGAAAGTGGAGATTGGCAACTATTTACAGAGTTAAATACAGAATATGGTTTTGGAGACGATAAAAGTTTTGCAAATAATACTTTTTTAGTAGCTCCAGGAGTATTTATGAGTTACTTTCCTTCTGATAAATCTACTGTTTTAGGGTTCGTACAACATTCACAACGTTTTGGGGATTTTGAACAGAATAATACATCTCTTGGTTTTGGAGGTAAATATCAACTTACAAGTGTTTTAAACTTAGAAGTTTTATATAGTAATATTGTGAGAGGATATAATTTTCAGGGTTTAGGTAGTACTTATAGTATAGGGGTACGTGCATTATTTTAAAAAACAGTAATTTAGGAGTTATGAAAATAGTAAGACTCCTTTTAATGTGCCTTATATGTTTGTCTTGTAAAAGCCAAACAAAAAAGATGAACGGAATTAGTTTTGTGGCTTCTCCAGAAAAAATAAACCATAAACATATTTCTCCTATTTTAAAGGTGTCAGCCAACTATGTTGCGTTGATGCCTTTTGGCTTTATCAAAGATTTATCTTCTCCTAAAATAATTCATAATACCAACAGGCAATGGTTTGGTGAAACTGAAAAGGGAATTGTTCAATATGGCAAAGAGTTTACTAAAAGTAATATTAAACTGATGATTAAGCCTCAAATATGGGTTTGGAAAGGAGAATTTACTGGAGATATTAAAATGGAGTCTGAAAAAGACTGGAAAATATTAGAAGATTCGTATTCAGAATTCATTTTAACTTATGCTAAAACAGCACAAGAATTAAAAGCTGCTGTTTTTTGTATTGGTACAGAGCTAGAGAATTTTGTAATTAATAGACCTCTTTTTTGGCAAGCCTTAGTTAAGAAAATAAGAGCTATTTATAAGGGTAAACTAACGTACGCTGCGAACTGGGATGAATACAAAAGAGTTCCTTTTTGGGGGCAATTAGATTATATTGGTATTGATGCTTATTTTCCTTTAAGTACTAAAAAATCACCATCGAAAGAAGAGTTTGAAGAAGGATGGTTGGTTCATAAAAAAGAAATTCAAAGAGTTCGAAAAAAAGTAAATAAACCAGTTTTGTTTACAGAGTATGGTTACAGAAGTGTTGATTTTACGGGTAAAGAACCTTGGGATTCAAATAAGGTAATTGAGCAGGTGAATTTAGAAGCTCAAAAAAATGCAACAGAGGCTATTTATAATCAATTTTGGAAAGAAGATTGGTTCGCTGGAGGTTTTTTATGGAAATGGTTTCATAAACACAATGAAGTAGGAGGGGAAAATAATAATAGGTTTACACCTCAGAATAAGCCTGCTGAAAGATTACTAAAACAATTGTATGGGAAATAAAATAGGTTACATCATAATTTCTTGCTTTTTTTTATGGAGTTGTACAGAAACATCACCTGTTAACATATTTACAAACTTACAAGAGTTAATAAATAGTAAAATAGGATTAGATAAAGGTGAGGTTATTGCTTGCGCAGCAAGTGATAAATTAAACGATAATAAAACATATATTTTTTATTACCCAATACCATCAGCAAAAAATATTCAATATTTTGAAACAGAAAGTGTAAATGTTAATAAAGATGATTACTCGCTTTATAAATTAGTTGAATTAGAAAAAGAAGGTGTTTTTAATGGTTATTTAGAAAGATTTGTAAGAGAAAGTACAAAAGAAGTTTGGTGTATTGTTACTTACGAAGTAAGTGGGGAGTTTTATAAATCGAACTCTATTCGATTAAAACATCAATCTATTCCAACGGAATGGACAAACAATGTAATTGTTGATAAATCAGTAAGTTTAAAACCTAAATTTACTTGGGCTGATGGTCTTGTTAAAGAGAATGTTATTTATTTTCAGGTAATTACTGATTTCGAAAATAATCTGCTGTCAGGAACTTACACTTATGATGAATGGTTTCAATATTACAATCTTTCAAATGTTGTTTTAAACATAACTAGAGAATCACCACCAGATTTAATAAGAGGGAATGATTATGGTTTTACAATGATGGGAGTAAGTGAAGATAATTGGGTTAATTTAGTTTTACAGAAAACAATTAAAGTGGAATAATGAAAAAGAAATTTGCATTTTTAGTATTAACTACTTGTTTCAGTTTTTATATGTTTTCTCAAGAGAACATAATTCTTGATTTGAAGATAAAAGGAATTAAAAAAACTAAAACATCACTTATTAAAAAAATAATAGAGACTAAAAAAAATACATCTTTAGATTCTATTTTATTATTTGAAGATATTGTTCGTTTAAAGCGATTGCCAGCAATATCTCACGCTTATTTTCAAGTGTTTCATGTTTATGAAAATAAATACAATGTATATATTAATATTGAAGAGAATTTTACGTTAATTCCAGAGTTTAATATTTGGACTACTACAAATAAAAAAACAGCTTATAAGGTAGGGGTTTCGGATTATAACTTTCTAGGAGAGAATATTACTTTTGGAGGTTTTTATCAGAACAACGGGTTTAATTCTTATGGTATAAATTTCAGAGCTCCAACACTGTTCTCTAGTAGGTGGGGGTTAGCTTTACATCATCAAAAATGGGTAAGTGAAGAACCTTTATATTTCGATGAAAGAACAGCAAATTATAAATATCAAAACATTTCTTATGAAGCTCTTGCCTTATATCAAGTGAGTTTTAAAAATAACCTTCAATTTGGAATTAATTATTTTAAAGAAAAATATGATTATTTAACTGGAAGTACAGATCCAAGTATTCCTGTGAAACTAGATGTAAAAAAATGGTTACTTAAAACAGTTTATACTTACGATAATTTAAATTACTATTACCAATATATAAGTGGCTTTAAAAATCAGTTTTATGGCCAATATGTAATTTCTGAAAATGAGTATCAAGAAGATTTTTTAATCGCTTGGAATGATTTTTTTTATTATAAGAGAGTTGGAGAAAAAGGAAATTGGGCTAATAGATTACGTATTGGATTATCATCAAATATAAAAAGTCCTTTTGCTCCTTTCGCACTAGATAATAATGTGAACTTAAGGGGGGTTGGTATTTTAGTGGATAGAGGTACTGGTAGTATTGTTTGGAATACTGAATATAGATATACACTGTATGAGAATAATTGGTTTGTTATGCAAGGAAACTCATTTGTTGATGCGGGTTCTTGGAGAAACCCAGGGGGAAGCCTTAGTGATTTTATTAAAGGTGAAAATATTCAAGTATACTCAGGAATTGGATTACGGTTTATCAATAAAAAAATATTCAATGCCGTATTTAGAATTGATTATGGACATGGTTTAACCAAAAATTCATCTAAAGGATTGGTTTTTGGAATAGGGCAATACTTTTAAATGTTACTTCGAGTTTAAAGGGTATATTTCTTGATTAAGAAAACCTTTAGGAAACTGTTCATCTCCAGTAAAGCCAATTTCAATATTGCGTCCACTATGGGGAATGTAATTTGTTTTAAATATATAATCCCAAATACTTAAAGTAATCCCGAAATTAACACCTTTTCTTCGTTCTATAGGTAATTCTTTTGCATGATGCCAAATATGCATTTTAGGATTGTTTAAAATGTATTTTAAAAAACCATAATCCCAATTAATATTCGCGTGATTTAAATGACCAATAGTAATATTAAAAAAGTGAACTAAAGCAATGTCTTTTGCTGTAAATCCGCCTATAATAGCTAATGGAATATACTTCATAGAATTATATAATACTGGTTCCATCCAATGATAACGTAAATGTGCAGCAAATCCCATTTCTTTTACTGAATGATGTACTTTGTGAAAGTTCCATAAAAAATCATATCTGTGTAAAAGGGTGTGTGTAAACCATTGTACAAAATCAATAATAACAAGAAATACAAGAAGACGTACCCAAAGAGGAAATTCGTTAATGTTGAATAATTGAAAACTTTCAATAGAAAGTCCAATAAAACCTAAAAGATCATTAAATATTTGAGCTGCAGAATTAGATAAAGCAATAAGAATAATGAGGTTTAATAAAAAGAAATTAAAAAACATATAAAAACCATCTAACCAAAAATCCTTTCTAAATATGGATTGGTTTTTACGCCAAGGAAAAACTATCTCTAAGCCCCAAACAAACAAAGAAATAATAATTAAACCATAAAAATAATTCTCCCAATTTAATTCCATTAAAACAGATTGTTTTATGTAATTCCAATAGTTGGAATAAGAGCTTTTTATGATATCTAAGTATTTGTTCATTAGATTAAAGAATGTTTGCTTGGGTATAAAAATAACAAAATAAAGATAGTTAAGATTTTTTTATTTAAGTTAAACAGATACAATTATAGATAAGATTTTAAAAATAATAGCACTCATAATTGCTGCTATAGGTAGTGTAAGTACCCAAGATAAAATAATTTTACCTATTACCTTATAATTCGCTTTTTTAGTAACAGTTCCAATTCCAAAAAGAGAACCAACAGAAACATGAGTTGTAGAAACAGGTAAGCCATGTATGCTTGCTGTGGTTACTAATAAACCTGTAATCATGTTTGCGGTAAATCCTTGTCCAGAATTCATTTGGGTGATTTTTTTACTCATCGTTTCACCTACTTTTTTTGCATTTAATAATCCTCCTAAAGCCATGATAATAGCAACAGAAATCATACTCCATTTAACATCAATTGTATTAATTATGATTAATAAACCTACAATTTTAGGGGTGTCGTTTAATCCTCTAGCAAAACTTACAACTCCAGAGCTGATATAATGTAAAAAATCTAGAATTTTGGTGGTGCTAATTCCGAATAAGGTAGGCTTGTCTTTATTTAAAGAAGGTATTTTTTTTCGTGAAAACTTGAAAAATAAATAGGTGATTAAGCTTAAAATAGCGGCCATAAGTGGGCTAACAATTAAAGGAATTAAAAAAGTATTACCAAGTTTGTGAAAATTAAAACTTGAACCAACTGCCATAATACCTGCTCCAAATAAGGCTCCAACTAAACTATGAGTAGTAGAAATAGGCATTCCTATTTTAGTTGCAGAAAAAACGGTTATAGCAGCACCTAGAGCGATTGCAATTGCAAAAATTGGAGTTTGTATTAATTCATCAGGAACTAAACCTTTTCCTGAAAAATTTTTAACTAATTCTTCCGCTAAAAAAATAGCAGCAATAGATCCTGAAAGAGTTGTGATTGTAGCCCAGTTAATTGCTTTTTTATAATTGGTAGTTCCAGAGCCGAATAAAGTAGCAACACCTTTAAAATTATCATTAGCACCATTACTATAAGCTAAAAAACAAGCGGCAATAAAAAGAAGTATTAATATCATTTAATTAGAATTTTTAATATTACAGTTTTGACGAATAGCTTTGCTTATACTTACTAATTTTAACAAAAAAAACCGTCAAAATATTTTTTGACGGTTTTGTGTATGTGTTAAAAAGTAAATGAATTATTTCTTGTTGAGGTCTTTTATATATTTGTCTAAAGCCATTGTCATTGATGGTGTTTCAGGTGTTGGAGCAGCAATGTCTACACGTAAACCTCTGTCTTTTACCGCTTTTATAGTTGAGTTTCCGAAAACAGCTATTTTTGTTTCATTCTGTTTAAAATTAGGGAAATTTTTAAATAAACTATCAATTCCTGAAGGGCTAAAAAAGACTAGAACATCGTAAAAAACATTTTCTAAATCAGATAAATCACTTACTACTGTTTTGTATAAATTCGCACGTTTCCAGTCTACGCCTAATTTGTCTAATTCGCTAGGTATTAATGCTTTTAATTTGTCAGACGATGGTAGTAAAAATTTTTCGTCTTTGTGTTTTTTAATTAATTTAATTAAATCAGGAAAAGTTCTGCTTCCAACATAAATCTTTCGTTTTCTATATACTACATATTTCTGTAAATAGTAAGCTACAGCTTCCGATTGACAAAAGTATTTCATAGAATCAGGAACTGTAAAACGCATTTCTTCAGCAATTCTGAAAAAATGATCTACAGCATTTCTGCTTGTTAAGATAATTGCAGTATAGTTGTTTAAGTCAATTTTTTGAGTTCTAACTTCCTTTCCGTCGATACCTTCGACATGAATAAAAGAACGGAAATCAATTTTTACTTTTTGTTTTTCGGCTAAATCAAAATAAGGTGAAGTTTCCGTCTTAGGAGCAGGTTGAGAGACTAAAATAGTTTTTACTTTCATGTATTTATTCCCTTTACGTAGTAGTTATTATTTTATAAGCAATTAATAGCGGGGCTATTTCGAGGGTGCAAAAGTACAAAATAAAATAAAACAACTTGAGTATAACTATTTTTTTGTTATTAATTAAAATTAAAAACAGTCTGAAAATAAATAAGATAAAGAAAATAATAATTAAAAATAAACTGTTATTAAATGCGTATTGATATATAATAATAAAAGGGAATAGCCATAAACTAAGGCTGTTTAGATATCCCGATTTTGTAACTAAAAAATATTTTGTAGCTAAAGAAAGTCCTAAAATATTAGATAAAAAATAATCTAATAGATGTCTAACAATAAAATATGTGGTTAGTATTGATAATAACACAAGAAAATTAAAAAAATTGTGTTCCTGTTTTTCTGAATAAATAATTAAAAACAAAAACAGCGATATTGTTATGGATGAAAAAGTGAATAATAGTAAATTAAAAAAAGAATAAAAGGGTGTATTGTCTTGTGTTTTTTTCTGGAAAAAACCAGAGATAAAAAAAGCAATTGTATATCCTAGTAATTGATTTGGTTTAATTAACTTCATTATAACAAGTAAAACGATAGCAAATAAAATTACTAAAGTAATCCAGTTATTATGAGTTATAATGCGTTCAGTAGCTTGCAATCGTATTTGTTTTATGCTTTTTATTTAACACAAAATTAGTGATAATTTAGTGTATATTTGCCTAGATTTAGATGAAAATTAGATGAAGTCAGATGCTTTAGTTATAATCCCTACATATAACGAAAAAGAAAATATAGAAGCGATAATACGTGCAACTTTCAGTCAAGAAAAAGAGTTTGATATTTTAGTTGTAGATGATAATTCTCCTGATGGAACGGCTAATATTGTTAATAAACTTCAAAAAGAATACCCTAATAAACTTTATATTGAAAAAAGAATAGGTAAAAACGGATTAGGAAGTGCTTATATTCATGGGTTTAAATGGGCGATAAATAAAGGTTACGACTTTATTATTGAAATGGATGCTGATTTTTCGCATAACCCAACTGATTTAATCAAATTATATAACGCTTGTGCCAGTAATGAAGCCGATGTTTCAATTGGTTCACGTTATTCTGTTGGAGTAAATGTCGTAAATTGGCCAATGTATAGAGTATTATTATCTTATTTTGCATCTAAATATGTGCGATTTATTACGCGTTTACCAATAAGCGATACAACAGCTGGTTTTGTATGTTGGAAAAGAGAGGTTTTAGAAACAATAAAACTTGATAAAATAAAATTTATAGGATATGCTTTTCAAATAGAAATGAAGTATAAAGCATGGAAACATAAATTTAAAATTAAAGAAATATCAGTTATTTTTACAGATAGAACTTTAGGGGAGTCAAAAATGAGTGGAGGTATTATATCCGAAGCTTTATTTGGTGTTATAAAAATGAGATTAAAAGGTTTACCAAAATAATTATGAAGTCATATTTAATTAAAAATGCGAACGTCGTTAATGAAAATAAAGTTTTTAAAAGCGATGTTTTAATTGAAGGGAATTATATTAAGAAAATTTCAAGTGAAATTAATACAGTTTCAGATGTAGAGATTATTGATGCAAAAGGAAAGTATTTAATTCCAGGGATGATTGACGATCAGGTGCACTTTCGTGAGCCAGGATTAACTCATAAAGCAAACATCGCAACTGAAAGTAAAGCCGCTATTGCAGGAGGAATTACATCATTCATTGAAATGCCTAATACGGTTCCTCAAGCTACTACACAAAAATTACTGGAAGATAAATTTGAAGTTGCTTCAAAAACATCATACGCTAACTATTCATTTATGTTTGGTGGTACGAATGATAATTTAGAAGAATTACTTAAAACAAACCCTGAAAATGTAGCAGGAATTAAATTGTTTTTAGGTTCATCTACAGGAAACATGTTGGTAGATAATGAAGAGGTTTTAGAAAAAATATTCTCATCAACAGATATGTTAATCTCTGTACATTGTGAAGATGAGGTAACTATTAGAAAAAATACAGAAGAGTATAAAGAAAAATACGGAGATGATATTCCATTAAAATATCACCCAATTATTAGAAGTGAAGAGGCTTGTTATTTATCGTCATCTAAAGCAATTGAATTAGCAAAGAAAACAGGAGCAAGATTACACGTATTTCATTTATCAACTGAAAAAGAAACACATCTGTTTAGAAATGATATTCCTTTAGAGGAAAAGAAAATTACAGCAGAAGTGTGTATACATCATTTATGGTTTACAGATAAAGATTACGATAAAAAAGGAACACACATTAAGTGGAACCCAGCTGTAAAATCTCAAAAAGATAAAGATGGTTTGTGGAAAGCTTTATTAGATGACAGAATTGATGTGATAGCTACTGATCATGCACCTCATACTTTAGAGGAAAAAGACAATGTGTATACCAAAGCGCCAAGTGGAGGTCCATTGGTACAACATGCTGTAACTGCTCTTTTTGAAAAAGTAAAAGAAGGTGTTTTACCAATTGAAAAAGCGGTAGAAAAAATGTGTCATAACCCTGCAAAACTATTTAGAGTAGAAAAAAGAGGGTTTATTAAAGAAGGTTTTTATGCTGATGTAGTGTTAATAGATACTAATAAAAATTGGACTGTTACCAAAGAAAATATTTTATACAAATGTGGATGGTCTCCTTTTGAAGGGGTAGAGTTTTCAAGTAAAATTACACATACTTTTGTTAATGGAAACTTAATGTATGCGAACGGTATTTTTGATGAAGAAACAAAAGGGAAAAGATTAGAATTTAAAAGATAAATGAAATATTTTTATTACATATTTTTTTGTTTATTTCTGTTTTCTTGCACGAGCAATACTATATATAAACAACCTAAGAATCTAATTCCAAAAGATTCTATGGTTGCTTTATTAACAGATATGTACATTGCTTCATCAGCAAATGGAAAAAAGGACAAGCTTTTAAAAAGGGAGAAGAATTATACCATTTTGGTCTATGAAAAGTATAAAATAGATACCACACGATTCGATATAAGTAATAAGTATTACACCTCTAAAATAGAAGAGTATACTGAAATACTTGAAAAAGTAAGCTCAAATATTGATTCTCTTAGCAATATTATTAAAAAAGAACGATCAATATATGATTCAATACATGGTGGTAAGAAAAGAATTATGAATGATTCTACTATCGATCCAAGAGAAATGGAATATGATGATATGCCTCAAATGTTGATGGAAAAAAATTCAAAATTATTAAAAGGAAGAAAACTAAATATTAAAAACTAGGATTTAAAATCTCTACAGATTGTAGCACACAATTTAGCTATTGATTCAAACTCAAAACCTAATTGGTTTTTAATTTTTATTGAAGAATAATGAGATATATTATGAGAAGACCTTGCTGAGTTTTTAGTTAACAGCGGCTCTTTGTTTGTAATTATTGTAAATAACCAATCAACCCTCCAAGTAATAGCCGTAATTATTTTACCTACTTTTATGGAGGGTCTTTTTTTATTAAAAGTATCTGCAATTGAAAATAAAACATCTTTGAAAGATTTATTTTCAGAAACTAAAACAAAACGTTCGTTTTTAATGTTAGATTTCATTAATAAAATTATTGCTTTAACGACATCATGTACTCCTACAAAACCAGTAATCCCCTCAGTATAAAACTTTAAACCACTATTTATTTGTGTAAATAATTTTCCTGAGTTTTCGTTCCAAAAACCACTACCTAAAATTACTCCAGGATTAACAATAATAACGTTTAATCCTTCTTGACTACCTCTCCAGACTTCCATTTCAGCACCATATTTTGTAATAGAATATCCGTTATGATTATCATTTTCAGACCATTCATTTCCTTCATCAACTGGTTTTCCATTTATAGAGTTTCCAATGGCGGCAATAGAACTTACAAAACAAAATTTATTAATTTTATTTTCAATAGAAAAATTAATAATGTTTGCGGTACCATCAATATTTACCTGACGCATTTTCCTGTAATCCTTTGGAGCAAAAGAAACCAATGCTGCACAATGATAAACTTCTGTTACTTTTTTAAATACAGGTTCTAATGAAGGAATATCAGTGATATCTGCTTGTACCCATTCAATTTTAGAAAAATGTTCTTGAACATTTTCAGTATAATATGAAAATATTTTTCTTACATTTTCTCTTTTTTTATCAGTTCTGTAAATAGCACGAATCATATCATTTTTTTGAGTTAAATGATATAATAAATGTGCCCCTACTAATCCTGTTCCGCCTGTAACTAAAATCATATAACGAAAATAGAATTTTTTCAACGATAAATGTATCTTTGTTTCTTTTAAAACTCATAAAAATGACCAAAAATTTAGTAGAAGAATTACGTTGGCGTGGAATGATTCACGACATGATGCCAGGAACTGAAGAACAATTACAAAAAGAAATGACTGCGGCATATATTGGTTTTGATCCAACCTCTGATTCATTACATATTGGAAGTTTGGTGCCGATTATATTACTTGTACATCTTGAAAGAGCAGGCCATAAACCTTTAGCTTTAGTAGGTGGAGCAACAGGAATGATTGGTGATCCTTCAGGGAAATCTGATGAACGTAATTTATTAAATGAAGAAGCATTAGCTAAAAATGTAGATGGAATTAAACGAACTTTAGCTCGTTTTTTAAATTTTGATAGCGATAAAGCCAATGCACCTTTATTAGTTAATAACTATGACTGGATGAAAGATTTTTCATTCATAGAGTTTGCAAGAGATGTAGGTAAACGTATAACAGTTAATTACATGATGGCTAAAGATTCTGTGAAAAAACGTATTACAGGAGATTCTAATAGCGGAATGAGTTTTACTGAGTTTACTTATCAATTAATTCAAGGATATGATTTTTACCATTTATATAAAAACCACAATTGTCTATTACAGATGGGAGGTTCTGATCAGTGGGGAAATATAACTACAGGTACAGAATTGGTTCGTAGAATGAATGTAGGATTAGAGGCAAAAGCGTATGCAATGACTTGTCCTTTGATTACAAAAGCAGATGGGTCAAAGTTTGGGAAATCTGAAGGAGGAAATATTTGGTTAGATGCAGATAAAACATCAGTATACAAATTTTACCAATTTTGGTTAAATACATCAGATGAAGATGCTGAAAAGTATATTAAGATTTTTACTTTTTTAGATAAAAATGAAATAAACTTGTTAATAGAAGCGCATAAAGAAGCTCCTCACCAAAGAGTACTTCAAAGAAAGTTAGCTGAAGAGGTAACAACACTTGTTCACTCTAAAGAAGAACTAGAAAAAGCAGTAGCAGCTTCTAATATTTTATTTGGAAAATCTACATCAGAAGATTTAAAAAGTTTAGACGAACAAACGTTTTTAGATGTTTTTGATGGAGTACCGCAAGCAGAAGTTTCTAAAGCTGATATTTCAGAAGGATTATCAATGATAGATGCCTTATCAGGAAAAACAAGCTTTTTAAAATCTAATGGAGATGCTAAGCGAGCTTTAAAAGAAAACGCTGTTTCTGTAAATAAAGTAAAAGTAAAAGAAGATTTTGCAATTACAGCAGAAGATTTAATTGCAGATAAATATGTGTTATTACAACGTGGAAAAAAGAGTTATTTCTTATTAAAAGTAGCTTAGTTAAGAAGCTATTTTAATATCAAAAGTTAAAGGGCATCGCTTACAGTTGATGCCTTTTTTTTGGTATTTATTACAACACTTATTTTTTGGTTTTATACAGTTTGAAGAGCAGATAGAAGAACATGCTATCTCTCGCTGTAATGTAACAAGTGGTGTAATTTTTTTATTTTCAGTGTAGAATACAATCATAACCTATATAAATTCGATGCAAATATACGTCTTTATTTAGAATAAATTAAAATAATATTTATTCGATTTTTTTTGTATATGATTGCTATGTTGCGACCTGTTGCTCCGTTTGTAGAGTATGTAATAAATTACGACTATATATCAAAAGTATTATGTATCAGTAAAGACAAACCAAAGCTTCGATGTAACGGTAAATATTACTTTATGTAAAAGACAATAAATTTATATAAGTTTAACTAGCAATTATTGGAAAGTAATTAATAAAAAACAAATATTACAACCTTTTTTATTTAGAGGTTATCCTTTTGAAAAAAGAAGTTAAATAATCAAAATTAAGTTTTTATTGGATAATACTTATTTAAAATTTCTTTATACCTAAAAAAAGGATGATATTTTAATTCATCAGTTACATACAATTCATAACTTTTATTAAACTTAAAAAAAGAACCTTCCACCTCTAATTTCTCGATATCATTAAACTCTACCATGTAACATTTATACCCATTAAATTCCCTTAATACTATCTTTAGATTCCTTAATTTCTAAATTAAATATATCTCCTTTGTAAAATATTTACATCCTAAATCAAACCAATTTTGTTCTTTCATTACAAATATTGGCAAAACATCTATAACCTCTCCTTTATATCCTATTCCTATAAAATCAGCAGGAGCTTCCTCATTATTATTTTTTTTTTGATAAACTAGGCTCATATCTATGACATATCCTTCTTTTACATTAAATATAGATGATAATACATGACCTCTAATATCTCCATCAGGCTCTAAATAATTTAATAAAGCTAATGTTTCATAAACTGAAGATAAAAACTTACCGTTTTCATTATCTTCAGGATATAAAGGCAGATTGTGCATTTTTGAAATACGTTGAAAGGCTAATTTAGCTTGCTTTCGATCATTTTCTTCTATGTTTTGAATTTCAACTAAAGTATCAAACAACATTTTATCTGTGTCAATCCAATTTTGCACTAAATTTTCTTCTTCCATTTTAATAAATAATATTGACTCGATCTAATTCACTAACCTCTGTAAATTCCATTCCTGTAAAACCATTTTCTTCTATGTCATTTTTTAATCTCTCTGACACAAAACATCCTCCTGGAGGAGCATTAAAAAACCTAAACATATCTTCGTTTGTTTTACTTAAATCTAAAATAACATTTTTATGAAGTAACATATATTCATCTCCTAATGATTCTTTTTGAAAAATAGACTCCTTATAGTCTTTCACAAAAACAGGTTTTTGAACACTTGAATTATCCCAATCACCCATTTTTTTAGAATAGAATTCACTTTTATAGAAATCTATATACTTATCTTGTTTTGTATCATTTAAAAGAAATAAATTATATTTTTCTATTAATTCCTTTTTATTATACCAGGTATTTATTTTCCAATTTTGATGATTTCCAATATTGTAGTTTTTTAAAAAAAGTTAATAAAATATCATCAATAACTAAAAAAAGGTATGAATGTATAAAGGCAACATCTAAAAAAGAAACTTGTTTTGTTTTTTTTACAAGATTAGGTTCTGGAAGTTTAAAATCAAAATCTATTTTACCTTCCCAAGGTATAAAATCTTGTTGTATATCTCCATGATAACCTTCTTCACTTTGAGGTTTTTTCCCGATTTATTTTCTATTTCGACTTGATATTAAATTATAATATTTCATTAATTAGGAAATGTTATTAGATTAGCTATTTGTCCAGAATTTAAGTTTGGATTGTTTTTAATTACGGTTCTTATGTGATTTTCCAAACCAGAAATGAAGCTATATGCTTCATCAACATAGGGATTTGAGTCAAGGCTATTAAGAATTTGTTTTATTATTATAAGTTTATTTTTAATGTAATATTCACTCTTTTTTTTGCGAAAAATAATACAAAACCTTAAAAGGGATACCCGAAATAAAAAATGTGATTTACCGCAAAAAAAGTTAAAACACCTGTAGTAAAAATGACTATTCCTAAAAAAAATAATAAATAGCTTGATTCTCTTTTTATATTTTAATTAAAATTTATCTAAAGCTATATAAGCTGTTTTTATACTCGGTATTTCATTTTTAAGAGAAGTCCACGCAAAATATACTTTATTTCCAATACATTCCATTTGAGGAAAACCGGATTTTCGAGAAGTGCTTATTTCGCTAATAATTACAGGATTTGATTTATTACCTGATTTGGTAACCTTTACAGCTTTTAAAAAAGTTTTATCTTCTGATATTGCTATCCAAGAAACTATGGCAGTTTCAGAATTTATTAACTCAATATCTACTCGCCCTAAATTTTCTCCGCTATTAATTATAATTGGGCTTAAGAAATTAGCACCTCCATCTTCAGAGAAAATTACCTTTACTTCAGGTTTATCATTTACAGCAGTATACCATGCAACAGCTACATTATTTTCTTTAGCATCAACTTTAGGGCCATTAACTGGGCAGCCTTTTATTAACCATTGATCATTGTAAATAGGTTGAGGTGCAATCCATTTACCATTAACATATCTTGTAATAGCAATATCTCTAATTTCATTATCAGTTCTGTCGCGATACAAAATAATAGGTCCGTTTTTTGTGATAGCGGCAGTAGTTTGGCAACAGCTACATGTTTTTGTATCTAAAAGAGTGCTGTTTGTTACTATTCCTTCTAGTGAAACTTCTGCCGACCTTAAGGTCATTGCACCAGAATGACCAGTATGATTACTGTTTATTTTTGGAGCGTTTGAACCCGTATTTCTACCATCTAACCAGGTTAAGAAAAAACCAGTATTGTAAGGTAGCGTACTAACAAAACCATGCTCTGTTTTAGTATTGTCATTATGTAAAGTTAAATTTGTTGTCCATTTTTCCTTTCCTTTAGTAAGTAGATTTAACCTAATGTCGTACGAAAAAGTTTCTTTCGATGATTTTTTTAAAAAATGAGTAAGAAAATTACCGTTGTTACTAGTTATTGAAGGGAAATCAGCCCAGTTTACAAACCAGTCTTTACCTTTTATTATTTCTTTAGACGCTTCCCATTTTCCGTCGTTAAGTTGTGTGTAATTAAGTTGAGTTATTGAATCATTTACTTTTTTTACCCACGATAAAGTTAAAACGCCTTCTTTGGTAGTATGCAAAATAGGTAAAGAAGTTTCTTGGTTATTTGTAAAAGGTATCAAATTAGTAACCTTTCTCTCTTTTATTAAAAGAGTCTCTTTCTTTTTTTTAGAATTGCATCCAGTTAAAAAATAAATTAATAGTAGTACGATGTAGTATTTATTACTTTTCATTTATTGATGTTGTTTGAAGCGAGTTTTTAGAATGTTTCTAGTGTCAAAAATAATAAATTTAACAGCGGTTGCTATTAAAAATAACATGGATTATTCGATTAACAGCCTCTCAATTTTTAAGCTTTTAAACTTGTCTATTTCTAAAGAAAAAGAGAGTTGTAATTGATTAAAAAAAATACTTAAACTACCTTTGCGCTTTCAATGATTTAAAAATCAGTTTTGTTACAGAAGTTAAGCATATATACATTTGTTTTATTATACACGATTGCTATGCTGCGTCCTGTTGCTCCGTTTGTTGAATATGCAATAAATTACGATTATATATCAAAAGTATTATGTATTAATAAAGACAAGCCAGCACTTCAATGTAATGGTAAATGTCAATTAATGCAAAAGCTAGAAAAACAACAAGATGATGATTTTAAATCATTACGAATTGTTGGAGAAGACTATCCAATAGGTTTTGTAGAATTAGTATCTGTAAAAAGAAAAAACATACTATTAAAAACAATTTTAAAGTTATATTCTTACAAACAAAACTATTTTTTTCTATTTTCTAAAAGAGTATTTCACCCTCCCATCATTTAAGTTTTACATACAGTTTATTAAAAAAAGCATACACATTCGTTAATTTATTAATGTGTGTTTTAACAATGCACGTATTTAAAATTTAAAAAAATGTTCAAATTACATTATATACTATTGATAACATTTTTAATGTTATCAATAAAAGGCTACTCACAAACTATATTTAAAGGGAAAGTAGTAGGCATTAAAAACAAACCAGTTGTTGGAGCTGCAATTATCTCAACAGCAAATAAAAAGAAAGGAGTTGGTACTGATTTTGAAGGTAACTTTATAATTAAATTAAAAAATTCAAGAGTACAGATAACAAGTGTTGGTTATAAAACGAAAACGATTAAACTTATTAATGATTTTAATGAAATCGTATTAGAAGAAGATGAGTATAGCTTAGATGAAATTATTGTTTCAGCAAGTAGGGAGTCGCAGAAACGAACAGAGGTTCCTGGAGCTATTGGTATTGTTACTTCAAAAGATATTGAAGAAACAAAAGCCTTTGGAGTTGATCAATTAGTAAATCAAGTTCCGGGAGTATATATGAGTTCATCAATGGCAGTAAGTAACGAGCAGCATATGATGGCTATTCGTACACCAATAGCAACTAAAGCATTATTTCTATATTTAGAAGATGGTTTGCCAATTAGACCTGTAGCAGTATTTAATCATAATGCGCTTTTAGAAATGAATAGTACCTCATTTGGTAGAGTTGAAGTTTTAAAAGGACCAGCGTCGAGTATTTATGGTAGCGAAGCAATTGGTGGTAGTATAAATTTTATTACCCAAAAGCCAAGAAAAGAATTTGGAGGATCATTTGGTATAGAAGGAAACTCCTTAGGATTACAAAAAATTGAAGCAGAGGTTTCAATAACTGCATTAGATAAATACGGATTTTATGTAGGGGTACATAAAGTACGTCGTGTAAACGGATTAATTGAACATTCAGATTATGAGAAATTTGCAATTACTTTTAAGAATGTAAATGATTTTAGTGAATCTTTACAATGGACAAATACGGTGTCGTTTATAGATTTTCGATCTGATATGGGGTCAAGTTCTTTATCAGAAGAAAATTACTTAGCAGGTAAATATGAAAGTAACCATACATTCGCAGAAAGAGAAGCAAGATCACTACGCTTTCGATCTACATTAGATAAAGTTTGGAATGATAATAATAAAACCTCATTCAATTTCATTTATCGTAATAATGAAATGAATCAAATTCCATCATATCGAATATCTACAAGAAGTGAATTTGGTGAAATTAATTCCAATAAATTTAAAAGTGTTGTAGGTTTAATTCAACATAAAATAGATTTCAATTTAGCTGATGCATCATTAATTGTAGGGGGGACTATAGATTATTCTCCACAAGAATATTATGCAAAACAAATTAGCGTTACGTACGATGCTACCACCAAAAAGTTTATTGATTATGACCTAACTAACAATTATAAAATGTTTTATGATGCTGATATATTAAACTATGCAAGTTATGCACAATTTGAAATATCACCTGTTAATAATGTAAAGTTTACTGCTGCTATTCGCTATGATGGTTTTAGTTATGATTATGATAACAAAGATGAAGGAGCTTCTGGAGTTGAAGACCAAAAAGTTACTTACAATAATTTTGCTCCAAAAATTGGGTTAAATTATAATCTTAACAAGAGGTCAGGTATATATGCTAATTATTCAAAAGGATTTACACCACCTCAAATAGGTTCATTATTTAGAAATAGTGGTTTAAATGGTGATTTGTATGAATTAAAACCAGCAAAATTTAATAACTTTGAGATTGGAGCCTATGCAACTTTAAATTCAAACATTAAGTTAGATCTTGCTATTTATCGTTTAGATGGTAAAAATCGTTTTGTTACAACTTCTGACGATGCAGGGAATTATTTATCTCAAAATGCAGGGGAAACACGCTCACAAGGTGTTGAGTTAGGGTTTAACTGGAAAATAACTGATAATTTAGAATTTGATTACAATGGTAGTTATGCAAGTCATAAATACATAACTTTTACTGAAGCTGCTAAAGATAGAAAGACAGGAACTTATTTTACCATAGATCGTTCTAATACCGCAATGCCAATTGCACCAAAATATATTGCTTCAACATCTTTAAAATACAAACCCATAACTAATTTATTAGTAACCTTACAGCACGAACAATTAGGTGAATATAATTCAAGTTTTGAAGGAGCTGCTAAAGTAAATGGTCAATCAGGGCAAACTACGGTATATGATGGTCATCATCTTATTAATTTAAAAGCAAGTTATACTTATGGGAATTTTGAAATTTGGGCACAAGGCTTAAATTTATTTGATAAATTATATTCAACAAGGGCTTCATATCGCTATGGTTCTGTTAAATATAGTGTAGGAGCTCCTGTTTCTTTTTATGGAGGAATTAAATACAATTTTTAATAATTAATTTATTCTAGAAATTCTCAATGATACAAAATGTTAAGTGTTATTGGGAATTCAATCTCAAACAATGAAAAAAGATAAAAAATTAAATCAATGGTTTTGGAAATGGCATTTTATTGCAGGAATCATTTCATTACCTTTTGTATTAGTACTTTCTATAACGGGAGCAATTTATTTATTTAAACCAGATGTAGAAAAAGAAGCAATAGCTAATATCCAGAATATAGAAAGTACTCAGGCTATAACGGTTTCTTATGAAAAGCAATATGCAAATGCAAAGGAGTATTTAAAAAAGAAGCCGAATACATTAATTCTAAATAATGAGGTTGCAAAAAGTAATGAATTTATTTCAGGAAGGTTTGGTGGTAAAAAAAGTGTTTTTGTAAACAAATATACAGGTAAAGTTTCTGGAAGTTTCAGTGCTAAAAATACTTGGATGTATACTGTTCGAAAACTCCATGGAGAATTATTAGGAGGTAAAGTAGGTACAAAAATCGTAGAACTAATTGCTAGTTGGATGGTTGTTTTAATTTTAACAGGACTGTATATTTGGTGGCCTTTTTCTAAAGGAATAAGGGGAGTTTTTATTATTCGATTTAAAGAAGGAAGAAGAACTTTGTATAGAGATTTGCATGCTGTAACAGGTTTTTGGATATCTATTTTATTGTTAATTATTTTGGCTGGGGGGTTTCCTTGGACAGATGTTTTTGGAAGTAATTTTAAATGGGTACAAAAAGTAACCAATACAGGATACCCTAAAACATGGAATGGACGCGATTTAACTTCTGTGTTAAAAGAAAAAAGAATTACGATTGAAGAGATGGTTTTGATTGCTAAGCAACAAAACTTACCAGGAGTAATCAGTTTAGGTTTTCCAAAGTCAGCAAAAAGTACTTTTAGTATTTCTAACCAAACATTTCCTTTAGATGCCCAAAAAATGTTGCATTTTGATCAGTATTCAGGTAAACTAGTTAAAGAACACACTTGGAATGATGTTGGTTTCTTAATGAGAGGACGTATGTGGGTTATGGCATTTCATCAAGGAGAATTTGGAGCTTGGAATTGGTGGCTAATGTTTGGCATAGCAATTGCTTTAACTGCCATGAGTTTAGCAGCTATAATATCTTTTTTTCATAGAAAACAAAAAGGAAGTTGGGGAGTACCAAAGGTTTCAACTAAATTTAAATTAACAAAAAATAATATAATACTAATTATAGGGCTTTCAATCTTGTTTCCTATGTTTGGCTTTAGTGTAATTTTGATCTTTTTATATGAGAAGTTCCGTGTTTTAAAATGGAATAATTAAGATAAATTTCACATAATTTTAAGAGAAAAGATTGTAAGTTTACTGCTTCAAAAAGACTAACGATAAGTATAAATAAACTAAAATACATAGTATGAAAAAATCAATAGTATCAATTTTTATATTTACAATTGCACTTGTGTTTACAAATAAAGCAGTTGCACAAAAATTTGAAGGATTAGATAAAAGTCCAATGGATGCAGCAGCATACCCAAGTAGCTATAGAGTTTCAGATAAATTGGTAAAAGTGGTTTATAGTCGTCCACAACTAAAAGGAAGAAAAATTTCTAAATTAGCACCAAATGAAAAAGTTTGGAGAACAGGAGCTAATGAGGCAGCTGAAATTACTTTTTACAAAGATGTTAATTTTGGAGGGAAAGATGTAAAGGCGGGAACATATACGTTATTTACAATACCAGGAGATAAAGAATGGACAGTGATTTTAAGTACCGCTAAAAATGTTTGGGGATCTTATTTTTATAATGAAACTGAAGATGTTGCTAGAGTAGCAGGTAAAGTTTCTAAATCGGAAAAATTAGTTGAAGCTTTTTCAATTGCTTTTGATGGAGAAGATAACAATGCAAATATGTACTTTGGTTGGGGTAAAACGATAGTGTCAATACCTGTAAAAGGATAAAAAATAAATTCTTTTAAAGAATAAAAATATATATTTTCATTAAAAATCGCAAACATTTGTTTGCGATTTTTTTATGCTTTTATTTTAAAAAGAGATCTGTTTTATTGTTCCATACAATAACCGTAAATTTGCAGCTTCTTAAAAGAAATACAATGCAATACAATCATCAAGAGATAGAAAAGAAATGGCAACAGTTTTGGGCAGATAACCAAACATTTAAAGCCAGTAATGAATCGGAGAAACCTAAATATTATGTGTTAGATATGTTTCCTTATCCATCAGGAGCAGGACTACATGTAGGGCATCCATTAGGTTATATTGCATCTGATATTTATGCACGTTACAAGCGTCATAAAGGCTTTAATGTATTGCATCCGCAAGGATATGATTCTTTTGGATTACCAGCAGAACAATATGCAATTCAAACAGGGCAACACCCAGCTATAACAACTGAAACAAACATAAAAACATACCGTCGTCAATTAGATACTATCGGATTTTCTTTCGACTGGTCTCGTGAGGTTCGTACTTCTAGTCCAGAATATTATAAATGGACGCAATGGATTTTTATTCAATTATTTAACTCTTGGTATAATAAAGATACTGATAAGGCAGAAGATGTTTCTACGTTAATTTCAGTTTTTGAAACAGCAGGAAATACAACGATAAATGCAGTTTCAGACGAAGATATTACTGTTTTTACGGCAGATGAATGGAAAGGATTCTCTTCAGAAAAACAACAAGAAATATTATTGCAATATCGTTTAACCTATTTATCTGATACCGAAGTTAACTGGTGTCCTGAACTAGGAACTGTATTAGCAAATGATGAAATAATAAACGGTGTTTCAGAACGTGGAGGACATCCAGTAGTACGAAAAAAAATGACCCAATGGTCTATGCGAATTTCAGCATATTCACAGCGCTTGTTAGACGGTTTACAAAATATCGATTGGCCGCAGCCTTTAAAAGATAGTCAAACAAATTGGATTGGTCGCTCACAAGGAGCAATGGTAACTTTTAAAGTTGATGCTTTAGAGGCACCAGAAAGTGGTGTGAAATTATCGTACAAAGAATTAGAAGCATTAAAAGAAATGCGTTTAAATCTTTCTAAAGCTGAAGAAGTTCTTTGGAATGAATTAAAAAATAAAAAAGGAGCAGCAAAATTTAGAAAAAAATATACCATTGGTACATTTTTAGTAGATTATGTATGTTTAGCAAAAAATATAATTGTTGAGTTTTCTGGTAAAGAAGACGAAGCAGCAAGAACTTCTTATTTTACAAGTGAAGGATTTAATATCGTTCGTTTTACTAATGAAGAAGTTATTGAAAACGTTTTAGGAGTTGTCTCAAAAATAAATAATACGATACAATTTGCAAAACCTGTTGAAAAAACAACAGTTGAGGTAATTGAAACAGCCATTCAAAACGATTATAAAATAGACGTTTTTACAACAAGACCAGATACTATTTATGGTGTATCGTTTATGACGTTGGCACCAGAGCATGAATTGGTGTCACGAATCGTGACTGATAAACAAAAGAAAGCTGTTTATGCTTATATTAAAGCAACGGCAAAACGTTCTGAAAGAGAAAGAATGGCAGATGTAAAAACGATCTCAGGGGTTTTTACAGGAGCGTATGCTTTACACCCATTTACAGGTAAACAAGTGCCAATTTGGATTGGTGATTATGTTTTAGCAAATTATGGAACAGGAGCAGTTATGGCAGTTCCTTGTGGAGATCAACGTGATTATGATTTTGCAAAGAACTTCGAATTAGCTATTCCAAATATTTTTGAAAATGTAGATATTTCTGAAGCTGCACATGCAGATAAAGAAGGAACAAAAATTGCAAACTCTGATTTCTTAGATGGTTTATCGTATAAAAAAGCGATGAAATTGGCTATTTATGAAATGGAAAAACAAGGCTTTGGTTTTGGGAAAATAAACTATCGTTTACGTGATGCCGTATTTAGTCGTCAACGTTATTGGGGAGAACCTTTTCCTGTTTATTATAAAGACGGAATGCCTCAAATGATTGATGCAAAATATTTGCCAATTGTACTACCAGAAGTAGAAAAGTATTTACCTACTGAAGACGGGAAACCACCGTTAGGAAACGCAATTGAGTGGGCTTGGGATATTGAGAAAAATGAAGTAGTAAATAATAGTTTAATTAACAATAAAACTGTTTTTAATTTAGAACTAAATACAATGCCAGGTTGGGCAGGAAGTTCTTGGTATTTTAACCGTTATATGGATGCTACGAATACTGGTGAATTTGTAAGCAAAGAAGCTGCTGATTACTGGAAAGAAGTAGATTTATATATTGGAGGTTCAGAACATGCAACAGGACATTTATTATATGCTCGTTTTTGGCAAAAATTCTTATTTGATAAAGGAATTGTTCCTGTTGATGAATTTGCAAAAAAACTGATTAACCAAGGAATGATTTTAGGAACTTCTGCACTTGTGTATGAAGCAATGTTTGAAGGTAAAAAGAATAACCTGTATATTTCTGCTGATTATTTTCAAGGAGAAAATCAAATAACAGAAACTGAGAAAGACGATAAATTATGGTCTCGATTAGATAAGAAATTACAAGAGGCAGGTCTTACTGAAGAAAATGAAGAGACTTTATCTTATAGACCTATTCATATTGATGTAAGTACACTTGAAGGTGATACTGTAATTAATATAGATAAGTTAAAAGATTGGAGAGACGAATTTAAAAAGGCAGAGTTTGTTTTTGGAAGAAATAATGAGTTTTCTTGCTACCGTGAAGTTGAAAAAATGTCTAAACGTTGGTTTAATGTTGTTAATCCAGATGATATTTGTGAAGAATTTGGTGCAGATGCATTGCGTTTATTTGAAATGTTTTTAGGGCCTTTAGAACAAACGAAGCCTTGGAAAACTTCTGGTATTTCAGGAGTATATTCATTCTTGAAAAAACTTTGGAAATTATATATTGGTGAAGAAGGTGTTATTGTAACGGAAGAAGAACCAACTAAAGAAGAATTAAAAGTTTTACATAAAACAATTAAAAAAGTAGAAGAAGATATTGAGAATTTCTCATTCAATACTTCAGTTTCTACTTTTATGATTGCTGTAAACGAATTAAATGCTTTAAAATGTAATAAGCGTGCTATTTTAGAACCATTATTAGCTTTAATTTCACCTTATGCTCCTCATATAGCAGAAGAGTTATGGAGTAGATTGGGACATACAGAATCAATTTCAACAATTGAATTTCCTAAATTCGAAGCATCTCATTTAGTAGAAAGCTCTAAAAATTACCCTGTTTCATTTAACGGTAAAATGCGTTTTACTTTAGAGTTATCATTAGATTTATCGAAAGAAGAAATCGAAAAAATTGTAATGGCAGACGAAAGAACGCAGGCTCAATTAGGAGATATAACACCTAAAAAAATAATTATCGTTCCTGGAAAAATTATTAATATTGTAGGATAAAAGATAAAGTTAATTATAAAAAAGAAGACTTTTTAAAATTTTAAAAAGTCTTCTTTTTTTGTTTAAAATAATTCATTATGGATTTTTATGAAACATTAGGTTTGTTAGCAGCTACATTAACAACGGCTTCATTTTTACCACAAGTTTACAAAACATGGAAAACAAAGTCTACTGAAGGATTATCTTTAGTAATGTACTCCGTATTTTTTGTAGGTATTGTATTGTGGTTAATTTATGGAATTCATTTAAAGAGTTTACCAATGATTTTAGCAAATGGTATAACGGCTGTATCCTCACTATTTTTAGTGATAATGAAACTTAAATATAAGTAAGTAATTTTAAGATGTTTTCAATATAATTATAAATTATTAAAGATAAAGAATGAGTAAGATATCATTAAAAAGCTCTTGGCTTTTTTTATTAATACCTATCGGAATTATATATTTTGTAGTTGTACCAGAACTTGAAGCAAAATATAAAGGGTATAACAATAATCAAGTTACACTTCAAAAAGATATTCAAACATTAGATTCTTTAAAGCAATTAAATACGTTAACACGTAGTGGTGAACATTTGATTAAAAAATTAGGAATTACGGTGCCTATTCATAAAAAGGTTTATGGAAAAGAGAAGTTTTTGTTTTATAAAACAGGAGGTATGTTACTTGTTTTAGTGTTTATGGGAATAGGTATGGTTACAACAAGTTACCTTTCTAATAAGAAAAAAACAGTTCCTAAAAATAAACAAGTAGATTTTACTTTTGAAGATCCTGATAATGACTTAATTGGTAAACAAACATCCTGGGATGCCTTAGAAAGTTCTGGTAGTAATTTTGCTAGTGAAGTATACAAAAAAACAGTACAAGGTTATAAAATAACAGCGAGTTCATTTACAAAAGTATTTGCATGGAGTTTTTTCTTAATAGGATTAAACTATGTAGCAATTTCGTTTTATGAATATTATCAAACTTATGATATTCCACTTACTTTTATGAAAGGAGGGAAATTGTTTTTTACTTCAGGAGGCCCATTTTTATTAGTTGGAATCTTATTACTTTTTATGTTTTCTCCAAAAGTGTTTATAAACACTTTAAAAAGAAAAATTATTGTTGATGGTAAAATCATACCTTTTAATGAAGTTTATTCATTACAAGTATTAGAAAAGTTTACTGAAGGAGGAAGTTCATCTGGAAGTTATTTTTCGTACGAGTTAAATTTAATTACGAGTAAAGGAACTAGACATAATTTATTAAATCACGGAGATAAAACATATATATTAAGTGATATGATGAAAATTAGTAAGTTATTAAAAGTACCTGTTTGGAACAAAGGAGTGGCTTAATAGTGATTAAATAAACTTTTAGTAATTTACACTTCAAATAGAAGAGAGTCTGTGAATATGTTATTGTGTAGTAAACATTCTTTAAATGTTCGGTATTTTTATAATATTAATGAAATTTCAAATGATATTTGGAAGGAATTAGATTGTGAAAGTAACAGGTATTTTCATAGAAAATATTTAGAAGCATTACAACTAAATAATTCGAGCATAAAATTTGCTTACATAGTTTTATTGAATGAAAATAATTCACCCGTAGCTTTGGCAACTATTCAAATAGTAGATTTTTATTTAGATAGTGTTCAGAACGATATGCAATCTGTTGTAGAATGGGTGAAATGTATGGGGAGAAAATTAGGTCTTATACCGCCAGAAAACGTTTTTAAGATACTTACCTGTGGAAATACTTTTGTAAGTGGTGAGCACGGAGTTTTTATAAAAGACAATCAAGATAAAAATACAATTATTAGAAGTATAGCTAAAGCTGTTGTTGATTTTGAGAATTTAAGTGCTAAAAATTCTGCTGATGTTTTTATGTTTAAAGATTTCGAAAATATATCAGAGTTTACAACATCATTACATGATGAAGGTTATAATTCGTTTAATGTAGATCCTAATATGGTTTTACATTTAGAACCTAATTGGAGCAGCTTAGATGATTATTTAACAGCATTAAAAACAAAATTTAGAGTAAAGGCAAGAAAAGCATTTAAACTAAGTGAGTTGTTAAAAACAGAAGATGTTACAGCTGGAAGGCTTTCTGAGTTGTTTCCAGAAATGACTTCACTTTATAAAACCGTATCGACTAAAGCTAGTTTTAATTTAGGTGACTTTAATTTAAAAACCTACAAAACGTTAAAGGAAAACTTAGGAGATAATTATATTTTAAAAGTCTATTGGTTAGAAGATAAATTAGTAGGTTTTTTATCAGGAGTTTTTAATCAAGAATCATTAGATGCCCATTTTGTAGGGATAGATTATGTAAATAATAGACAGTACGCTATATATCAGCGTATATTATATGACTATATATCTTTAGGTATAGCAAAGAAAGTAAAGACAATAAATTTTGGAAGAACAGCTAGTGAAATTAAAAGCTCGGTAGGTGCAGTTCCACAAGATTTAACTATTTATTTACGTCATAAAAAAACGATTCCAAACCGTATCTTAAGTTTATTTTTAAATAGAATTCAGCCTTCAGAATTTACGCAAAGGCATCCATTTAAATTAAAGGACTAAGAGAAAAAGTTAATTATAAAAATGAAAAACACACAAGAATTATTAAATATTCTAACATTAGAAGATATTGGAGATAATAACTATAACGGAATTAGTAAAGATATTGGAAGCCCAAGTGTTTTTGGAGGGCAAGTTTTAGCACAATCGTTAAATGCAGCTTATAGAACTGTTTCAGAGAAGCGAACATTACACTCATTACATTCTTACTTTTTAGAAGCTGGAGATTTAGATTTACCAATAACATACAATGTGCAAATTATTCGTGACGGTGGTAGTTTTTCTACTCGTCGAGTAACAGCATTTCAAAAAGATAAAACAATTTTTATATTGGCTTGTTCTTTTCATAAGAAAGAGAAAGGATACGAGCATCAAATGCCTATAAAAAAAGATATAAAACAACCTGAAGAATTATTTAGTTGGACAGATATGTTAAATCAGTTTGGCGACTTTTTACCTAAAAAACTAAAATATTTTTTAAGTATCGAACGTCCAATAGATTTTAAACCTGTTCAGGTTGTAAACCCTATGGATGCAAAAGATTTACCACCAGTTGTTGATGTATGGTTTAAGATAAAAGGAGATGTTGTTAATTTAACATTGGCTCAGAAGCAACAAATCTTAACTTATATTTCAGACTACAATATTTTAACAGCCTGTTTAAACCCAAATGCAAGTGTTGCTAATTTTGGAAATACACAAATGGCAAGTTTAGATCACTCAATGTGGTTTTATCGTGATTTTGATTTTAGTGATTGGCTGTTGTTTTCAATAGAAAGTCCTAGTGCTTTTGGAGCGCGTGGATTTGCTTGTGGTAATATTTATACTAGAGAAGGTGTATTAGTAGCGTCAGTGGCTCAAGAAGGTTTAATGAGAGCAATTAAAAAGTAATTTAGATTATTATACCAGTTCTAATTTAAAATAACCGTAATAAATCGCCCTTTTTTCCTTTCTATTTCAGAATAAAAAGAAACCATAGTCAAGGCTATTCTTTAGTTTTGTTATTCATATAAAGAAAAAAATCATCATTTTATTTAACAGTGATTTCAAACAAGAACTGGTATTAGTAACAAAAAAAACCGAGTGAATTTCACTCGGTTTTTTGTTTTTATAAAAATAATCTTTATACGTTTTTACTACTTATATGAAATTCTTCATAAGTTTCTAATAAGCTCATAAGAGCAGAAACTAAATCTTGAGTTTCGAGTAAAACACTAAAGTATAATGTCGTGTTTTTAGGACTTGTTTCGTCTGTTCTAATACGAGCTACTTGCTTTTCTATAGAATCAGAAACATCTTTTAATAACTCTTTCTTTTCATTAATAATGTGTGTTAAGTTATTGAAACTTCTGTTCTCGAAAGTAACACTAATATCATCTAATAGCTTAGAAAGTGTATTGTCAATATGTTTTAAATCTTTTAACTGACCTTTCTTTAAATTCTTATGATTGTTATTTACATGTTTAAAACTTGCTCTAGAAATATAACTAATAGATTGTGCAACATCTTGTAAGTAACCTAAAACTAAAATGTAAAATCTACTAGCTTGTACTGAGGTATCATCTAATGATTTAATAAAGTAGAATACTCCGTCTTTTAAACCATCAATTTCATCATTTAACTTACCTACGTGTTTATCTGTTTTACGTAGTTTATTTAAATCGTGATTTGCTAAGTCATTTACAACGCTTGTATATAATTTATTTACACGTGTTGCAACTTCAGCAATATGATCAGCACTTTCTTCAATTACTCCATTTATGGTAATTAATTCAGCTCTTTCAAAGTGCATTTGTTTTTTAACTTCTTTCGATTTTTTTCTATGTATTAATGTGTTTCTTCCTATTAAAAGAGCTACTACTAATAATAAAACAGGAATCATAACCGTACTAAAGCTAATTAAATAAGCTACTATTGCTGCTGCTAAAAATGCAGTTAAAGCGGTTAAAAACCATCCACCAATAACATTAATTACACCAGCAACTCTATAAACTGCACTTTCACGTCCCCAAGCTCTATCAGCTAAAGAAGTACCCATAGCAACCATAAAAGTTACATAAGTTGTAGACAATGGTAGTTTCATAGATGTTGCAATTGATATTAAAATACCAGCAACAATTAAGTTTACAGCTGCTCTTACTAAATCAAAAGCAGGCATTTCATACGTTTTGTCTTTAGGTAATTCAATTACTGGTTTTTGAAACTTAGAATCTACAAAAGCTAATGTTTTTGCAGGGAAAACTTTACGAATACCAATATTAACTGCCATTGCTGCTCTTACAACAATTCTAGATAACGGATTTGGTTGAAATTTTTCATGCCCTTCACCTTGTCTAGATAAATCAATACCAGTTTTAATTACGTTTTGAGCTTTACTAGAAGTCCATAATGTAATAACCATAATAGCACCTGCTAATAAAAGTAAATAAACATTAGAAGGTACTTTCTTAGCTAAGATTCCCATAGAAAAAGCATCAGCTGAAACACCAGAAACACTCCAAGCTTCATACGAATTCCACGCTGCAATTGGTACACCAACAAAGTTTACCAAATCGTTACCCGAAAATGCCATTGCTAAAGAGAATGTTCCTACTCCAATAATTAATTTTAAAACATTTACTTTAAAGAAGCTAATTAATGCTTGAGAAATTAAACTCCAAACAACAAAACTTCCAGCAATAATTAATAATGTATTCCCTTCAATTAAGTGCTTAATATCTTTATAAAAAGGAGTTCCTTTCATTCCTTTTATAATAATAAAATAAGTAATTGCAGTAATTGCAAAACCACCAAATAAAGCATTGATATATGTGGCTCTTTTTTCGAAATTGAAAGAGTATATTAATCTAGATATAAACTGAACAATAGCACCTACAGAAAAGGCAACTACAACAGAGAGTAGTATTCCGTTTATAATTTCAATTGCTTTTTTATGATTGATATAATTCCAAATATCTGAAATTGATTGCGTATCACTAGAAGAAATTTTAATTAAAGAAATACATACTGCAGCTCCTAATAATTCGAATACAATAGATACCGTAGTTGAAGTAGGCATACCTAATGAATTAAAGATATCTAATAATAAAATATCAGTAATCATCACCGCCATAAATATGAACATAATGTCTTGAAACATAAACATATTCGGGTTGAAAATACCTTTTCGAGCTACTTCCATCATACCACTAGATGTAATGGCACCGAAGAACACACCTACACTAGCAATTATCATAATGTTTCTAACCTTAATAGCTTTAGAACCAATTGCTGAATTTAAGAAATTAACAGCATCGTTACTAACACCTACAACTAAGTCAACAACAGCTAAAATAGCTAAAGCGACAAGCATTAAAATATATGGATCTCCCATTTTTACTTTTTTTGTTTTTTTACAAATCTACAAACACTACCATTGTGTGTATGTTAGGTTTATGTTATGTTATTGTTTCTTAAAAATGAATATCTACCTGTAAGCGGCACATTAACTGGTTTGTTTTATCAGCTAAATCTAAATAACTCACATCGGTTTGTACTTTTAATTTGTGTCCTGCAATGTATTTTGATACCCCTAATGTATATTGGTTTTCTGCTCCTTTTCCTGTTATAATTTTATCTAAGTTAATATTAGTATAACGACCAGAAAGTTCCCAGTTTTTTGAAAACAAGTAGCCAGTTTGTAGGTTTAATCCGCTACCTACTTGTACGATGTCTCCAGTAACAGTACCATCTGAATTTTTTGCAATAGGGTCTTTAGCATCTCTGTATGCATATTCTCCCATAAAAGAGAACCCTTTATATTTAAACATTGCATCAATAAAAAGCGTAGAAATATTTGTTCGATAGAAACCAACATCATTTTTCATGTAAGAACCTTGGTTACTTCTGTTTTTAACAGCGTTGTTATTAAAATCATAACTAGTACCAATAGCTAATTTTGGAGATGCTTCTCTTTTTAAATCACTCCCTTTATAATCTCCTTTACTTTTAAAGTTACCAAAAGGTAAAAAATCTAAACGAGCTGTGTATTGGTGTCCTCCAAGGTTTCCTGTAGTAACATTTCGCCCTTCTCCTTGCGCAATTGATAAAGCTTCACGCACAATAAAATTATCAGATATATTAAAATGATGTCTTAATTGAATTCCCATATCTCTATCAATATTAAACCTTTTGTTTAATAAAGAACGATCTACCATTTGAAGATTAGCAGAAGAAACTACACGTTCTCTATTTCCTGGTAATTTTGTTTGTCCCATCCATAATTCGAAGTTTTTATGAAAATTCCATTTTAAAACGGCATCTAAAATATATCTAGGTGCATTATTAGTAAATTCTGAAGCACCACCAATATCTCTATTAGTTAGTCCTAATTCCATTTTATATTTTAATTTTGGAGAAAAAGCAAAACCATTAAATTTTAATCTCGCTCTTCTTACTAAGAAAGAAGAAGAAGGGTTTGATAATCCGTCAGCATTAGAGTCCCATTGTGCGATTGTTAAAAATTGCATTCTTGCTCCAATTTTCATAGACCAAGTACTATCTTTTCCTATTAGATTAAATAACCCTTTTCCAAATTTAGGCGCATTTGTTTGTTGTGCATGTGCATACGATAACACAAACATACTTACACAAGTAAGTGCTGTTTTAAAATTCATTAGTGTTGTTTATTAGTTTTTGTCGCTGCAAATAACTAATACTAATGTTAATTTATTGTTAATAGGGTATTAAATAAAAAAACTGCCTTGGCCAAAGGCAGTTAGCCTGATAAAAAAGTCGACAAAAACTAATATTTACCTAATGACTTTATTTCTTAAATAAGAAGTTTCAAAAGTAGTGCTTCATTCTTATCTTAATATTAAGTGTGATTTAACAAACCGTTATCTATTGGGGTTAGGTGAAAAATTAATCGATATATTCTGAAATGTTTTTAGAAGTTTCTAAAACAGTTCTTTTTATTTGCATAGTACCATTCTCATTGGTAATCACATGCCATTTAATAAGAGTAATTTGGTTGTTTTCTATTTCAAGACCTGTTATGCAACGTGGATGCACACAACTACCATCATTAAAATGTGGAAGCTCGTTTGGGGCAGGAAAACGTGGGCGGTGCGTGTGACCAGTAATAATCATTTGATTATTGTTTTTTTTTATCCACTCTTCAAGACGGCTTTCAACTTTTATATGTCCTTTAAAATTTTGAGCAGGACTTGTAGGGTCTTTTATACCTACTAATTGTAATGGTCTCCATAAAATTTGTACTAAAAACCTACTTAATTTCCAAAAGGTGTAGTTAAACCAATCAGCTTGATGACCATGTAATAAAAAAATAGATCTTCCGTTTTTTTGTTCCAATTTAATAGCTTCAGAAAAAGAAATATTTATCATTAATTCTTTTTCTTTACCATCAGTAACATCATAGTAATAATTTAAGTTTTTCTTTACTTTTTTAGGATTTTTATAATCCATATCATGATTTCCCCAAATTAAATGTAGTCGGTTTTTTTCGTGAAACTTTTTTAAAAGTAAAAAAACATCCTTGTTTGCATTAAATATGTTTACAAATTTATTTTCCCAGAGTTCATCACCATCACCTAATTCAATATAAGTAAAGTCTTTTTGTAAATATTGAGATAAGGCATGATGAAATATTTTTCTATTATGAGAAAAATCATCAGCAAAACTATTATCACCTCTATGGCAATCTGAAAATAGAATGTATTTAGATTCCTTAGATAATTCTAATTTTTTGGCATTTAAAAAGGCGTTTGTTATTCGATTATTAGATGACATTTGCTTTTGTAAATATTTAGAATATAAATATGCATATTTTTTTCTAAACACTTTAATAACGTGTAAAATAAATATATGATATTTTGAAAAATTTATTTTAAGGAGCAATTGATAATTTTTTATCCTAAAAAGTCTTGACCTCACTAAGCTTAATGGTAAAGAGCAACGTTTCTATTTATAATTAGTTGCCGGTTTTTAATTTATTTATTTTTAATCATTCATTTTAAGTAACTTACGCTCTGTAATATGGATAGTCCAATGTTGCAAATTATTTTAATAAAAATTAATTTTAGAACCCTTCAAAAATGAAAAAAAAGTATTTATTAGTCCCGTTATTGTTTTTGTGTGCTATTGCACCAAATGTTTTTAGTCAAGAAAAAATGTTTTATGCTACACTAGAAACTGCGGATGCTTTAAGTTTAAAAGCAAAAGCATCAAAAGAAATCAAGATTATTTCTTCCCAAAATGGTTTTAGTGCAGTAAAGTTAAGTAATAAAGCTGCTGAAAAGCTACATCATATGGTCTTAACACATGGTCCTGGTTTTATTTATGAAGCATCAGAAAAAGATGCTCTTAAAACAATTAAACAATTACAAAACCGAAATAGCAATCAAAAAAGAGCTAGTTACAGTATTTCAGAAGATCAACTAGTAAATCAAGGTATTAATTTGGTTAATAACACGAATATAGCAAACCATATTAAGGAGCTCGAAAATTATGGAACTAGGTATCATACTACCCAAAAGGCAAGACAGTCAGTTCTTGATTTAAAACAAAAATGGGAAAGTATGAAAGGAAGTAGAACAGATGTTTCTGTTAGAATAGTTGAGCATAATAGTACTTCAATGCCATCTGTTATAATGACTATTCAAGGAAGTGAAACACCTAATGAATATGTTATAATTGGTGGACATATAGATTCTATAAGTCCTGAAAATGAAACAAATGCACCAGGTGCAGATGATAATGCATCAGGAATAGCGACTATTACTGAAGTTGCAAGAGTGCTTTTTGAAATGAATTATAAACCTCAAAAAACGATTGAATTTATGGCTTACGCTGCAGAAGAAGTTGGGTTAAGAGGATCTAAGGAAATTGCTCAAGATTATAAAAATAGAAATATAAATGTTTTATCTTATTTACAGTTTGATATGACTAATTATAAAGGTTCACCTAAAGATGTTTACATTTCTGATGACAGTTATAATAGTAGTGCATTGAATGGTTTTTTAGCTCAGTTAATGGATCATTATAATTCATCAGGAACAAATAAATTCACCTATGATTATACGCGATGTAATTACGGATGTTCAGATCACTATAGTTGGGCGCAACAGGGATATGACGCAGCTTTTCCTTTCGAAGCTTCTTTTAATGATTCTAATCCATATATTCATACCGTAAATGATACTTTTAGCCGTTCTGTTACAGCTAATGCAACACATGCAGCTAAGTTTGCTAAATTAGGAATTGAATATTTAATTGAGATAGCAAAAAAAGAGGGAGCTGTTACTCCTGTTGTTTATTGTGATTTAAAGGGAGGAAATGTTAATGATGAATATATTCAAAATGTTACACTAGGTACAATTAATAATAATTCAGGAACAGTGAATGGGTATCAAGATTTTACTAATTTATCTACCAGTTTAAATAAAGGAACTTCTTATGCATTAACGATAACACCAAAATGGACAGGTAGTAAATATAATGAGGGATATGCTGTTTGGATAGATTATAATCAAGATTCTGATTTTAATGATCCAGGAGAACAAGTTTGGACCAAAACACCTTCGAAAACGAGTCCTGTAAGTGCTTCTTTTGTTATTCCTGCAACTTCAAAATTAGGGAAAACAAGAATGAGAATTGCTATGAGTTATAATGCAGTTCCTACTTCTTGTGGTACTTTTGAATATGGTGAAGTAGAGGATTATTCTGTGATTATATCAGAAGGAAGTGCTGATGGTATTTGTGACGGTGTAGCAGCATATGATGCTTCTAAGAATTATCAGGTAGGTGAAAAAGTCGTGTATTCTAATACTTTATATGAAAGAGAAAATGCTGGTTGGAATAAAATAGGAAGTTGTACTAGTGCTAATTTGTCTAGGAATAATTTTATTAAAAAATTGGTAAATGATAAAAACGTACTATTTTCTAGTCCTAATCCTGTAGTAGGAGATAAATTTACAGTTAAAGTTTATAATGAATTGTGGCAGCATAGAGATATTTATATTTATAATGTGAACGGAAGTTTAGTAAAAGAAGTAAAAATGTCTTCTGATACGAACAATATTGATGTTTCTAATATAAAAACAGGTGTTTATTTTATTACGTTAGAAAAAACAGGAAAAAAGTATACTCAGCAGTTTATTAAAGAATAATGCCAGTTATTCTAAATTAGAAAAAAACCCCAAGCTTTTAAAGTTTGGGGTTTGTTTTGTTAAATAAATTATTTTTTACCAACAGAAGAGAAATCATCTTTGTCTTTTACTTCCCATTCAGAATTCGAAGCATTTGTACCAGCACTTTTGTACCAATCTTTAGTGCCTTTAGTGATTATTGTTTTTCTAATTAAAGTATGGTCTTTAGTAGCGTTATCGGTATCTGCAACTTTCCAACCAAACCCTGGATCTTCACCAATTGTTCCAATAACATCTATTATTACGTCGTTTTTTATAAGCGAAATAGCATCATCACCATTAAAAATAGCTAGAGATGATGAAAGATCACCTTCATTTTTAATATGACTATTGGCACTAGAATTATAGATAACAATTACTTCTCCGTTTGTTAAATATGTATTGGTTAGGGTGTTTAACTCTAGCTCTTTGGTGGCTACTGAAGAGCCGTTACGGTATAGTTGTAATTTATAGTTGGCTAAATTTATAGTAGTACCAGTGCCGTTATAAATTTCAATATATTTATTATTACTAGATCCTTCTGCGTATTCTGAGAAGTATAAATCGGTACTAGATTCCGAACCATCTCCAACAGAGGTACAAGTATAAGTTTCGGTAAAGTTTATATCTGTTTTATTTCTAATGTGTATTTGAACTCCGTTAAAATTAGTCATGACTCCTGTAATAACCCCTTTTTTATCACTCACTAGATTATTAGCAAACGAGGCATCTGTTTTTGCAGGAATAATTTTTAATTCGTTAGTGCAATTTGAGGTTAATGTGTTTTCTGATGCGTAATTTTTTGTTAAGTCTTTAAATTGAACGTTTTCAATTTTAACTAATTTACTTTCATAGTTTCCTGATAATGCTTGTTCAATTGTTATTAATTCGGGAACAGGTAAGGAGCCAGTTGTTTTATTTATAATATTTGAAGAAGTTAGGTTCAATTGTAGTACTCCATTATTTTCAGTTAAATTTAATCCACCTACAGCAATTTCTATTTCATCACCTAAGTTTAAATTATGAATGTCACTGAAAAACAAGGAAATTCCAGCTGTTTTATCTTGAGCAAAAGCTTCTTTATTGGTTATGTTTTTTTCGCTTAAATCAGAGGTAACAACTACTTTTATTTTTGAGTTTTGATTGATTTTTGTTTCGACTCCCGTAAATAAGGATTTTATATCAGCTAGCGAAGCTTCAGTAGGATTATTAAAACAACCATATTCTTCATTAAAATCAATATCATTCGTATTTCTAATAGTTAAATATTTTTTATCATCGAGCATATTAAAAACACCAGTAATACTTCCTTTTTTATCTGGAATAAACAATGATTTAAAAGATGTAAAAACACTATTTGTAAGAATTAATTTTTCGGAAGTATTACATGAGATAATCGACCTGTTAATCACATATTCTGAGCTACTGTTTGGAGTTGCATATTGTAATCCTTTTATTTCAGATTGAACATTGTTTACTTTAATAAGTGTATTTGTGTGCTTTTCATTTAATTCTGAAATATCCAATAGTGTCGGTGTTACGTCACTAATTTCAGAAGACCTATCTATAAAATAAACATAATCATTTACACTTATTCTCTCTATTCCGTTCCCAAAAGTATTTTTACTTCCTATTTGATAATTACCATGAGTTTTATTTAAAAATAACCCTTTTAAGTTGATGAAAATTTTTCTACCTATAGCATATCTTGCACTTAAATTTGTGTCGTTTATTTTTATTTCAACACCAATCGTTGGGTCTGTGGGGGTATCTTGAATGAAAATTGATTTATAAAAATTACCATCTTTATCACTCGAAATTACATACCCAGAAGTTGTAGTTTCTTCCTCAAATGTTACAAGATTACCTTGGTGTAAGTTAGCGATATCACTCAATGATTTAAAATTTACATACTCTTTGTCTTCTCCTAAAGTAGGAATTGAGAAGTCTTCATTGTTTATGCAAGAGCAAAGAATAATAAAAAATAGTCCAATAGGTTTAAAAATGTTTTTTGTTTTCATGCTGTTTTTTTAAAATCTATAATTTATATTTAAGAAGTAGGTTGCGCCTCTACCGTACCAGTATTTAGTTCCGAAATTGGGAGTTCCATTTACTTTATCTTTACTTTCTAATTTGTAGTTCGCAGTTCTTCCTTGTTCGTAGCCTCCTGTTTTATATTTTTCATTAAGTATGTTATTTAAACTCGCAAAGAATCCGATGTATTTGCCTTTACCAATGTTCCAAGTTTTCCCTCCAATAGCATTTAAGGTAAAATAGGCGTCAAATTTTTCTTGTGAAAGTAGTTTTCTTGCTAATGCAGGATTAAAATTTGGAAAAAATTGACTGTCATCAGAAACAAAAGAAGTAGTTCTTTTTATTATTGAAGGAGATACGTAGATGTTATCTAAATAATTAAGTGTCATTCCTATAAACCAATAGTTAGGATCTCTGTACTCGAAACCGAAAGAATAAGCTGTTTGAGGACCTGAAGCAATCCTGTAATTTTTTAGGTTAGCCCTTCCGTAATCTTTAATTCCGCTATCATTAAAGCCAGCATTACTAGATTTTGTGCTAATCTCAGAAGCTAATGTTACTGTAGGATTATTGCTATAGGTGTATTGCCCGATATTGGCAGCTGCTTTTAATTTAAAGCTAGATAATACTTGTGCTTCAATACCTATTTCTGTTCCAAAATGTTTTTTATTTATTCCTGTTGTTATTTCCTGAACAAAAAGATTATCAGCCCCAGTAAAGTAAAAAGCAATATTAGTTGCATCTTTAATTGTTGTGTAGTATCCTGATAATTTTGCGGTAATAAAGGGTGTTCTTACAATATAGCTAGCATCTAAAGATGTAATTTTTTCATTATTTAAACTACTCACCTCCGCAACAGTTAAGTTATTGAATCTTGAATTTACAAATGAGTTTCGTATAGATGGAACTTTACTAATGTATCCCCCGTTAAAATCTAGTAAATGACGACCCGAAATTTTATAAGTGAAACCTGTTTTGACTCCGTAACCAAAGTGATTTATTTTTTTAGATTTACCAAAAGAGTTTGGTATTGTGGCGTTTGTTGAGCTTCCTGGGTAGATACCATTTTTATATAAACCTTCTCTTTGGTGTGAGGTGTTATTAATAGCACTAGCAATATAAAAATCTATTTTATTGTATTTAAATTGTAATTGAGTAAAGCCACCATAAACTTGCGACATTAGTTTGTAATTGTACTTAAATTTATCGCCTTTTTTTACCACTCGATTAGGGTTTAGTAAGTCGTTTTGAAGATTATCATTACCAATATCTCCAAATTTATTAATGTCTAAATACCCGCTTGCACCAAATAAATCTAATACATTGGCAAAGTTTTCAGAATTTATTTTTTTATATTTTAAGTTACCACTTAACGTAATGTTGTCGGTTAATTCAGCATTTAAATTCGTAGTTACTGTTATGAGTTTAGCATCGTTACGATCTTCATAAAGAGCAAACAAAGCATTGTTATTCGTGTTTTTATTTCCAATATATAAATCAAGCCAATTCAACTGTCCATCATTTTTAAAATTTACGAACGATTTATAGGCATTTGCATGATCTGAGCCATAAGAGTTATTTAAAAAATAATTAGGTAGTTTTCTGTAATAAGTAGGGCTTGGATCGTTACCTCCATTAAAATCAATTCGACTATTACCTGTTTCTCCAAATTGATATGCAATTCCTGTATTTAAAGATGTTTTGTTATTTAATTTCCAATAGTGGTTTAGCATAAAAATCGGCTCATTAATTCTTTTAATTCGAGCATTTCTAATTTTTCCGTTTTGATAGCCCCAATAAGGATTGTATGCTGTTCCTTTTAAATTAAAAACTTCTTGTGTGTTCGCAGCAGATTTACCTCTGCTATTTTTAGCTTGAATGGCTGTGAAGTTTAAACTATGTTTTTTGTTAATTTGTTTTTCTAAAGAAGCAAAAATTGAATAAGCATTGTATGAAGTTCCTTCAGTAAAACCTTCGTTAGCGTGTCTTTTACTTGCCGATACGGTAAATGCCCAGCTATTTTTTAGTAAGCCCGAGCTGTATTTAGCCATTAAACGATGTGAATAGCTTCTATTTGAAGAAGCGTAAGAAATACTAGCACTTTTTTTATAATAAGAAGCACGAGTATTAATGTTTGTAACTCCTAAAACACCACCGAAAGAATAACTAGATGGAGATAATCCGCTGCTAAAATCTTGATTTCTTAATACACTATTTAAGCCACCCCAATTGCTCCACTGCGGGCGACCGTTATAGTGTTTATTCATTTCAATACCATTAATAAGAACCTTTGCGTTTTCAGAACCTAAGCCTTTTATACTGTAAAAAGAAGCACTCCATTCATAAGTAGCAGCACGTAAATAGGTATCTTTTGATGATTGTAGCAAACCGGTAATATTATCAGCAATGCTAGAGTCATCATTTAGTTCATCATCTGTAAGGGTTATTGTACTTAAATCTATATCATTAGAAGCATCTTTATATATTGAGATAATTCCTAAATCTACAAGACCTTCCGTTATTTGAATAGGAATGTTTTGAGTTTTAAACCCTTTTAAGGAGATTATAATAACCAATTCTCTCTTAGGTAAATTGTTTAGCGTAAAAGCACCATTAAAATTAGTTAAGCTAGTAAAATTTATTTCTTTTACACTTATTAAAACACCTTGTAAAGGTTTATCAGAATCGCTATTTATTACAATTCCTTTTATAGCATTTTGTGCGCTTAAATTTAAAAAACTTAAACACGTTAATAGTATTGTTACGGTAAAGATCCTCATAAACACTTATTTATAGTTTGTTTATTGGTCTTAATTCACCGTGAAAAGAAAATAAAAGGAGGGAAGTAAAAATAATAAATATTAATTTAAATAATAACTTTTTTTTATATTAAATTCTAGGTAAATTGTTGGTTGTTATGTATATGGTGTTTTTTTGTCATGTAAAATTTATGAAATGAGAAAGATATTAGGAATGTTTGTTATACTTATAGTGCTATTTTTAGGAAAGGTAACAGCACAAAAACAATATAAAATAAGAACGATAGGTTTTTATAATCTAGAGAACCTTTTTGATACTATAAATGATTTAGAAAAAAACGATGAAGCAAGCCCTATAATGGAAATTAAAGGCGATCGAGAAAAAATTTATTGGGATAAAATAGATAAACTAGGGCAGGTTATTTTACAGCTAGGAGCAGATAAAACAAATACGAGTCCTGCAATTCTTGGGGTTGCTGAGGTAGAAAATGAAAAAGTACTTGAAGATTTAGTAAACTCTAAAAACCTTAAGGATAAAAATTACGGAATTATTCATTTTGATTCCCCTGATAAACGTGGTATTGACGTTGCTTTATTGTATCAGAAAAAATATTTTAAACCAATACATTTTGAGGTTTTTAACCCTAATATATACAAGGAAAATAGAAAAGTATATACGCGTGATATTTTATGGGTTTCAGGATATTTAGATGAAGAATTAATTCATGTACTTGTAAATCATTGGCCTTCTAGAAGAGGTGGAGAAGCAAAAAGTAGTGTGTTGCGAGAAAAAGCAGCTTACAAAGTAACCCAAATAATAGCAAAAATTAAGAAGAACGATATAGCTCCGAAAGTGTTTGTTATTGGCGATTTTAATGATGATCCTATTAATGCAAGTTTTAAAAAGGTATTAAAAACAAAAGAAAAGAAGCGAGATGTTAAAGAAGGAGATCTTTATAACCCATATGAAAACATGTTTCGTCGTGGTTTTAGTACCTTAGGATATAGAGATAATATTAATTTGTTTGATCAGATTGTAATAACATCTGCATTATTAGATAAAGGAGAAAAAGATTTTTCTTCTTATAAAATGTTTAAATCGGGTGTTTTTAATAAAAGATTTTTAACTGAAAAGAAAGGGCGTTTTAAAGGGTACCCTTTTCGAAGTTTTTCTTACGGAAAATATACTGGTGGTTATAGCGACCATTACCCTGTGTATATGTATATAATTAGGGAGAATAAAAACTAAAAAAGGTATAAAACTGACTCTCTTTTTTAACGTGAGTTCGATAGTAAATTGTATCGATACGTATACTTAAAAAGTGAAAAATGTGAGGTCGATCGTAGTCGAGACTTCCTCATTATAATCTAAATGCTCTTGAAGCTTTGTTTGCTACTTTTAATAAAAAAAAGCCATTATGTTTTAATTAGTACTGTTTATGAAAAAGGTTTTTCTATAATTTTTGTACACCGAAAATTATAGTAAAAAAAGTGAGTGTACAGGGCTGTACACTGAGAAAAAATAAAAAGTAAATGGGTGTACATGTTTGTGCACTTGTTTAATTTAAAAAATATAGCAGTGTACATTAATAGACTTTAAAAAAATAAAAACAAAAAAAAATTGAATTATGCTAACAGCTATAAGAACATGTTTTAAGATTACTAATATTTCATTAGCAAATTATACAGGAGCCTCGTAGGATACGTTAAAATCGCTATCTTCAAATCGAAGATCGTACAACAATGCCCTATTTAATAAACTGCTAACAATATACAAAGCACTTGCCTTACAAACACCTATAGCAGCATTAGCACATGCGTTAAACTTTATAAAGAACGAAGAAGAAGTAGCGTTACCTAAATTAATACAATTATTAAAAAAAGCAGAAAAAAAATTGCATAGAAAACATGCCTCGCTACAATTATTACAAGAAAAAAGAGCCAATTGGTTGCGTGGTATACATGCGTGTTTAGAACTATTACAAAAAGAGGATTTAACAAGTAATGATACAAAATGGATTAATTTGCGTAAAAAACATTTAGAACTACAATTAGCCGATAGTTCACTTTTTAAAATAGCAGCACTACAAACGGCGATATCCGCTTTAAATACAGAAATTACTAGTTTACATAATTTTATTAAAGAGTTTCAGAGATGAGTAGATAGATATGTGTTTTTAAAATGAATTTTAGACGAACTATGTTAGGTCGAGCATTACTGAAATCAAATGGTACTTTGATTGAAAGTAGCAAACGAAGTTTACGATACCTATTCACCATAGTTTAAAAGTTCTCGACTGCGCTCGAACAGACAAGTAATTTACTTATTATATACTAGAGATTAACACATCAGGCATAGTATACAATACGTAATTACCTACGAACCTCTAAAGAGTTTAATAATAGTACTTCATAATTTTAGTTATTACAAAGAAGTATTATTAAACATAATATGTATTGTGTTATCTTTTGGTTGTTAGAATTTTAATTTTTTAAAGAGCAGCTATTTAATGTCATTTTCACACGAATTTGTTTTTTATTTTAAAAATAAGTATATACATTTACATCTCAAATTTGACAATTTGTAATTTTATAATTGCTATGTAAAATAAACTGTCATACTTGTATTTATATAGGCAACTACAGCCTGTATTATACTATAAAAGTATCGTTATTGGGGATCTCCTGGTAGCGCATGTTTCTTTTTTTAGCTTATTATATAATTGCCTATTGTTATAGGAGAGTTCGTTTTATGTTTGCATAATACTAGTTACGCTATGCATAAAGCAAAAGAAAATTTTAAAAAATAATAATTTAAAAAACAAAATTATGGGATCGTTTAGAGCATCGCTAGAATTAGGAGGAAAAGAATTTGACGTATTAGCAACAGAATACTCTTTTAGTAGAGATACTGATAAGAAAGGTAAAATTGCATCTAATGTTTACGGAGGTAGAATTAATATTACAATAGAATCTACCGCAGATTCATCAGTAATCGAAGCGATGTTAAATAGCCAATTTAAAGCTATTGAAGGAAAAATTGTATTTAAGAAATCTGAAGAAGATTCGAAAATGAAAGAAGTTGAATTTAAGAATGCGTACATCGTATACTATAAAGAAAACTTACATGTAAACGGAGACGTACCAATGACTATTAATTTTACTGTTTCGGCAGAACAAATGACTATTGGTAATGCAGCTATCGATAATCGTTGGCCAGTAGCATAAGTACAAATTAATAAAGAGCAAACCTATAAGGTTTGCTCTTTTACTACTTATACATTATTATTTATAAAGGTGCTTTTGCTATAAGCACCAGTTTTAAAAAAGAAAAAAAAGTAATAGTATACGAATACAATAGTGGTAACAATTGTGAGGCATAATTTATTTCAGTATCGAATGCATATTAAGACTATTTTGATGTGTAAATTAAAATAGTATATAATATTTGTAAACAAATGATACTGTTTGGTGAGTTGATTGTTATATTGAATTTTTTCATTTTTAAGCTACAAATTAAAGCTTTTTTAGTATGTGAATTCGAATGTTATACAATATATGTAAACAAATGATGTTATTTAGTAAAGTAACTGTTATGTTAAAATTATTTTCAGCAGCACACACAGTTTAATAGCTGTTTAGGATGCTACTATTTCGTAAAAAAAAAAGAGCAATATGAAACCAATAACGATTATAAATATAGACGGAGAAACGCTCTATAATTTTGAAAAAGTAACCCTTAACCAAGCCATAAACAACCACCATACTTTTAGTTTGGTAGTAGATTATGATACCGTTGAAACCGTTGGTTCTTATACCCTCGACGACTCAAAAGAATGGTTAGGAAAATCAATTGTAATAAACTTTAACGACACCGATTTTTTAGGCGTAATAACCAATGTAAAACTACAACACAGCAATGGTTTTGAAGGTAAATTACTTGTTAGCGGATATTCTAAAACCATTTTATTAGAAAACGGTGCACACATGCATTCTTGGCTGCATAAAAGTTTAGATACCATTGTAAACGATACCGTTAGAGCAGCAGGCTTAACCGCCAAAATAAACCCTGTATTTAAAACTCCAATTACCTACCAAGCACAATACAAAGAAAATCACTTTCAATTTATACAGCGATTGGCAAAACAATACAACGAATGGTTGTATTACGATGGTATACAATTGGTTTTTGGTAAGCCAACCTTAGCAGCGGCAATAACCGTAGAATATGGTGCAGATATGGATACCCTTAATATTGCTATAGAAGCAATAGCAAGTACTGCTGCTAATTTTTCATACAATGCATTACATAATGTTAGAGATGAATCAAAATCAAGAGGACGTGTAGAAGGCTTAAACGAATTGGGTAGTTATGCTTTTGATGTATCTAAAGAATTATATTCAATCAATACTCAAGAAGATTTACAAACCAAAGCAGCAAATAAAAGTGAGATAGATACCTTTGTACATAACCAGCAAGGAAGTAAAATGGCAACTGCCAATGTGCTAAGTGCTACCAGTACCAAACAAGGTTTAACCGTAGGTACTATTATAAAAGTAACAGGCGCCCAACGAGGGCTTGATGCTTTTGAAGTTAAAAACTATGGTGAATATATTATCACCAAAATAACCCATACCGCTACAGGATCAAGTGAATATCGTAATAGTTTTGAAGCAATATCATCGGGTACAGCTATTTTACCAGTGCCAGAAGTTGCTTTACCAGAAGCTACTACACAATTAGCTACCGTATTATCAAACGAAGACCCAAAACAAAAAGGGCGTGTAGAAGTACAGTTTCAATGGCAAAAACACGAACTAAAAACAAGTTGGATACGTGTAATGACACCAGATGCAGGTAGTAGTGATCACCATGCACAAAACCGAGGGCATGTTTTTATACCCGAAAAAGGTGATCAAGTAATGGTAGGGTTTCGTTTTAACAACCCAAACCAACCTTTTGTAATGGGAAGTTTATTTCATGGTAATAATGGGGCTGGTGGTAAAGATCAGAATAATTACAAGAGTATTATTACTAAAAGCGGGCATATTTTAGAGTTTAATGATACCAATAAAGCAGAGAGTATAAAAATTACAGATAAAAAAGGAAATCAAATTTTTATAGATACTGCTGGAGAAACAATAACTATTAACGCCTTAAAAGATATTAATATTAATGCAGGTGAAAACCTAAATATTACTGCAGGAAAAAATATTAATGTAAATGCAGGAGACAATATAACAGAAAATGTAGGTAAAAATATTACAACAAATGCAGGAGGAAATATTGCTGTTTCTGCAACAGGTAATATAGAAGAAACTTCTGATAATAGAACTGAGTTGGTTGATAAAAATTTTAAAAGAAATGCCACGGCTTCAAACGAAATAGCAGGTAAAGTGAGCATGTTTAGCCAAAAAGAAAACATGACTTTACAAAGTGGTAAAACCGTAGAATTTAACAGTGTAGAAAAATCTAATATGTTTTAAATATGGCAATTACAAAGCAAGCAAAAAATATAACTATTACGGTTAATAACCACTACGAATTAGTGGTGGGTGAAATATTAGAAAAAGTAGCAGATGTAATAAATATTGAAGCGACTAATGAAAATATAACATTGGCATCAAACAAAAAAATACTAACAAAAGGAAATAAATAACAATGAGCAGTATAAAATTTGGTACCTATACACCACCAAAAAAAGAAGACCTTTTAAGTGGTAATGAAGTTATACAGCCAGTTAAAGCACAACATAAGTTTACGAGCTGTTATGTAACAGATATGAACTTGCACGATGGTAAATGTGCGGTTACTGTGGTAGTTTTGTACGATTTAAAACGCTATTACAAAAAACAAAATGGTAGGGTTTCAGAAGAAGAGAAATCGTATCGTGTGTTAGATGTTGTAGCAGTAGCTTTAGATGGTAATGGCGTGCCACGTGCTGGTTGGCACGAAAAACAACTTTTTGAAGAAGCACTTGTAAAACATTATAAAGAAGGCGAAAAAATGAGTGTGGTAGATTCGCTATTAGGCACCAGTATAACATTAGAAGCTAAAAAAGTAAGCATGTTGCCTGCAATTATTACAAAGCAAGATAAACCCATACTAGCTAGTAAGCAAAAAGCCAACCATGAAAATTTAGTAGATAATTTTTTAAACCAGCATACATTATTTTTTGGTGCTAATAAAAAAATTGAGTTAGACGATGCCTTTGTTACTACTGTAAAAGAAATAGGTAAATTTACAAGAGAAAGCGATATTACGGTACCTTATGCTATTATGAATAAAAAAATGCAAGATTTTGATACTATTCGAAGCGCATTTGGGTTAATATCATTTGTACTGCCGCTTGGTGCTGCTTATAAAATGTCGCAAGGGTTAATAGCTCTTTTAGGAGATGTTATTAGTGCCTCTTCTTTAGCCTTACCCGCCTCAGATTTATATGATTTACGAGGCCCCGTAAAAGTTTCTAACGAAACAACGCAAATTTATTTTGATAAGGATACGGAAAGTGGAAATAAAGTTTATAAGCCAAAAGGAAATTTAGATATAAAAGATGTAATTGAAAAATACCATTAAAAATGAAAAAAATACTGTTTTTACTATTGGCTATATGCATACTTGGTTGTGTTAGCTACCCAAAAGAGCCACCTTATTTAGTAGGCAAAGAAGGTTTTACAATGAAGCATATTAAAAAGGTAGCTCCTTATAGGCATTCTAGTAATGTACCTAGAAAAAATGGATATTCGCTGTACAATATACCTTCTAAAATAAATAATCTAATAGAAAGAGAAAAGTGGGATATCATTGAAGAAAAATATAAAGCAGAACTATTTTATGTTATGAATAAGAAAGGGAATGATATATATATATATAGGAATATTATAAAGTGGCATGCGAATAAAGAAAAAAAAATATTGCCCTTAGCTTATTTATTTAAGTTGTTAAAAGCAGAAGGTATTGCCAAAGAAGATTATACGGTATTGGCAAATGTAGCATCAAAAAAATTAAATACAAGGCATGTATTATTGCTCTATAAAGGGGTAAAGCACGATATAATATTAATGCCTGATGCAACTGTTATAACTTCTTACCCAAAAGAACAACAACCTTATTGGGAAAGCCAAGGGCAATTTATGACGGATACTTCTAAAGAAATTATAGATAAATGGATTGAGGAAAATCGTCATAACTATTAAAAATGAAAAAAACACTGTTTTTACTACTCACAACAAGTATACTTAGTTGTACTGGCTACCCAGAAGAACCACCATATTTGATAGGGGAAGAAGGATTTACAATGGAGTATGTTAAAAAGGCGACTCCTTATAGGCATTCTAGTAACGTACCAAGAGAAAATGGGTATTCGCTGTACAATATGCCTTCTAAAATATATAGAAAACAATGGGATATTATTGAAAAAAAATATAAAGCGGACTTATTTTATTTCATAAATAAAGAAGGAGGTGATATATATATATATATATAGGCGTATTGAAAAATGGCATGGAAATAAAGAAAAAAAAGTATTGCCCATAGCTTATTTATTTAAGTTGTTAAAAGCAGAAGGTGTTGCCAAAGAAGATTGCACCATAATTAGGCAGAATGTGTGGAAAGAAATGCAGATAAGATATGTGTTATTGCTTTACAAAGGTGTAAAGCACCTAGTAAGCTTAGGAGATACTTATATAAGGGTTTTTTCATACCCAAAAGTACAGCAACCTTATTGGGAAAGCCAAGGGCAATTTATGATGGATACTCCTAAAGAATTTGTAGATAAATGGCATGAAGCGCATTAAAATGAAAAAAATACTGTTTTTACTATTAGCAATAAGCATGCTTAGGTGTGCTAGTTACCCAGAAGAGCCACCTTATTTAGTTGGTGAAGAAGATTTTACAATAGAAAAAGTTGAAAAAGAAGCTCCTTATAAAAATCCTAATGATTCATCAGTAGAAAATGATTATGCTATGTATAATTTACCTTCTGAAATATACAGAAAACAATGGGATATTATTCAAGAAAAATATAAAGCACAACTATTTTACATTATAAATAAAAAAGGCAACGATATATATATATATAGGCGTATTACAAAATGGCACACAAATAAAGAAAAAAAAATATTGCCCATAGCTTATTTATTTAAGTTGTTAAAAGCAGAGGGTGTTGCCAAAGAAGATTATACGGTATTGGCAAATGTAGCATCAAAAAAATTAAATATAAGGCATGTATTATTGCTCTATAAAGGGGTAAAACATAATATACGGTTAATGCCTAATACCGTTGATATTAAATCTTACCCCAAAGCGCAGCAAACTTATTGGGAAAGCCAAGGAAAATTTATGATGGATACTCCTCAAGAAATTAGAGATAAATGGCATGAAGCGCATTAAAATGAAAAAAATACTGTTTTTACTACTCACAACAAGTATACTTAGTTGTGTTAGCTACCCAGAAGAACCACCTTATTTAATAGGCGAAGAAGGTTTTACAATGAAGCATATTAAAAAGGTAGCTCCTTATAGGCATTCTAGTAATGTACCTAGAAAAAATGGATATTCGCTGTACAATATACCTTCTAAAGTAAGTAATCTAATAGAAAGTGAAAAGTGGGATATTATTGAAGAAAAATATAAAGCGGACTTATTTTATTTTATAAATAAAGAAGGAGGTGATATATATATAGGCGTATTGAAAAATGGCATGGAAATAAAGAAAAAAAAGTATTGCCCATAGCTTATTTATTTAAGTTGTTAAAAGCAGAAGGTGTTGCCAAAGAAGATTGCACCATAATTAGGCAGAATGTGTGGAAAGAAATGCAGATAAGATATGTGTTATTGCTTTACAAAGGTGTAAAGCACCTAGTAAGCTTAGGAGATACTTATATAAGGGTTTTTTCATACCCAAAAGTACAGCAACCTTATTGGGAAAGCCAAGGGCAATTTATGATGGATACTCCTAAAGAATTTGTAGATAAATGGCATGAAGCGCATTAAAATGAAAAAAATACTGTTTTTACTATTGGCAATAAGCATGCTTGGGTGTGCTAGCTACCCAGAAGAGCCACCTTATTTAGTAGGCGAAGAAGGTTTTACAATGAAGCATATTAAAAAGGTAGCTCCTTATAAAAACCCTAATGATTTATCAGTAGAAAATAATTATGCAGTGTATAATTTACCTTCTGAAATTTTTAGAAAAGAATGGGACATTATTGAAAAAAAATATAAAGCACAATTATTTTATATTATAAATAAAAAAGGAAGCGATATATATGTATATAGGAGTATTACAAAATGGCACACAAATAAAGAAAAAAAAATATTGCCCATAGCTTATTTATTTAAGTTGCTAAAAGCAGAGGGTGTTGCCAAAGAAGATTATACGGTATTGGCAAATGTAGCATCAAAAAAATTAAATATAAGGCATGTATTATTGCTCTATAAAGGGGTAAAACACGGTATACGGTTAATGCCTAATACCGTTGATATTACTTCTTACCCGAAAGTGCAGCAGCCTTATTGGGAAACTCAAGGGCAATTTATGATGGATACCCCTAAAGAAATTAGAGATAAATGGATTGAGGAAAATCGTCATAACTATTAAAAATGAAAAAAATACTGTTTTTACTATTCACAACAAGCATACTTAGTTGTGCTAGCTACCCCGAAGAACCACCATATTTGATAGGGGAAGAAGATTTTACAATGGAAAAAGTAAAAAAAGAGGCTCCTTATAGACATTCTAATGATGTACCTAGAAAAAATGGATATTCCTTATATAATTTACCTTCTAAAATATATAGAAAAGAATGGGATATTATAGAAAAAAAATATAAAGCAGATTTGTTTTATATGATTAATAAAAAAGATAGTGATATATATAGAAATATTACAAAATGGCATGCGAATAAAGAAAAAAAAGTGTTGCCCATAACCTATTTATTTAAGTTGTTAAAAGCAGAAGGTGTTAATCAAAAAGATTGCACGGTAGTTAGGCAGAATGTGTGGAAAGAAATGCAGATAAGATATGTGTTATTACTTTATAAAGGCGTAAAACACCAAGTAACTTTAGGAGATACTTATATGAAGGTTAAATCTTACCCTGAGATACAGCAACCTTATTGGGAAAGCCAAGGGAAATTTATGATGGATACTCCTCTAGAAATTGAAGATAAATGGCATGAAGCGCATTAAAAACTATATGAATTAAAAAAAGAAGAGCTTTAAATAAAATAAATATGAAAAGAATAATAACAAATGAATCTTTCAGATACTAAATTAGTATATAAAATTTATATTTTAAAGGAAAATGAAACCTTAGAAATAGTAGCAGCAAAATTTGGTTTGCAAATAAATGCTATCCGTACATTTCATAACAAACACGCAAGTTTAACCAACCGTATACCATATGCAGGAGCTATACCTAGTTATGTTTTAGAGCTTTTTTTACCTTACGCAGTAACTAATAAAGGCAATGAAAATTTACATATTACAAAAGAAAAACCAATACAATTAGCTAGTCAGAATCATTTGTTGTGTGATTTTACAGTACTTAACCATAGGTATGGTGTTGTAATTAATTTAGTTACAAAAAAAGAAAAGAAAAGATTTCACTACACTACTGGCATAGAATGCACCGATGAGTTTGAATATGTATATGACCTTGTACTATCTAAAAGCAACGTATATTTAGATTATAAAGAGCCTAATATGCTTGCCGAAAATTTAGCAGAAGCCTTAGGAAAACCATTATACCCTATAGCTGTAAAAGCTTATAGAAGCGGTCAGTTTTCTGGAGTATTTAACCAGCCTGAAGTTTTTAAACGTTGGCAAAAAGTAAAAGCAAAAACACAACGTTATTTTAAATCACCCATTGCGGCGCAGCAAATTAAAAATGTAGATAGTGCTTATAAAAACCGTATTGCCATAGAGAAGGCCATAAAAAGAGACTTCTTTTTTAAACTTTATTTTTCGGGACTTTATAATGTTTATTTCTCTAAATTAGAAATAAAAAACACAATTAAAGTGCCCTTATATCCTTTTATAGATGGTATACAATACCAAATAAAACAATCAATAAACCCTTATTTAAATGCAAATAATAACATTGTTGTGTATCAAAAAGGTACGGTAAGCGATCTTCGATCTAGTAAAGATATTGAAGAAAACAAAGATACTCCTTATTACAAATCTACGCCATTAGAAGGCGAATTAGATATTACCTATGAACTTTGTAATACCACACATGTTATTAAAAGTATTGTAGGAAGTATTACGTTACTTGTAAATAAAAAACTAGATAAAAAAATAACGATAGAAGCCTATCATTTAACCTAATCATATTGCTATGAGTGAAAAACATTTAGTATGCCATGAAGCAGCTTGCAAATGCATGCAAGGAACTGCGCCCGATAAGTTATTAGTAAGCACACAAAGTAAGCACTATATAAACGATAGTAGCATGAGTAATAAATTACTAGCTACGAATAAAGAAATTGGGCAACCGTTTGAAAAAAATACTTTTGGTAGTTGTAAACTACAACCCACTCCATCGGGCTATAAACCATGCCAGCCCATTATTACAGAATGGACAGGTTTTTACGAAGACGTTGCATTAGATGAAAATGGAGGAAACCCGTTATTAGAAGATAGTATGGCAACTTGCGCTATTGCAGGATCTCCATGTGTAGAGATTACAGATCACGGGCAAATAGCCGAAGTAACACAACAAAATATAGAGAATACTGATGAAGATACATTGGCACAATTAAATCCGTTAACGCCTATGACTAATAAAGTTGAAACTAAAATAGAATTTAAAGCCAACTAATATGTATCTAGAAGCCAAGATAAATAATACTATAATAGAAGATAATGATGTTATAAATGCACATATTCATAAAACAACAACTTTAGAGTTTGAGGTAAAGAATATTAGTGTAAGTTTTTTCTTACGAAAAGAAAAAATAAAAGATTTTTATTGGGAAATTTCACACAATAGTAAGCGTGTAGATGTTAACGATTATACCGGAGGTAAAAAAGCACAACTAAAAGTGTTAAAATCACATGCGGGTACGAAAGAAAAACCTTCAATAATACATATTAATGTTTTTAAAAATATAAATGGAAAAAGTATCGGTAACAGCGTTATAAACCTAAGTTCCGACCCTAAAATAATAGCGAGTGAATGGAAGTTTACTAGGTGTCGTAATTTGCAACCTGTACCAATTTTTATAGACCAAGAAGGATTATATGATATTGAAGTTGTTGTAAAAATATTTGATAAAGAAAATACCGAAACTGCCATAAAAGTATTTCCTTCAATTTTACTAAATAGAGAGACAGAAATGGTAGAATGGTTCGCTGAAAATTTAACAGAAATAACTAAAAAATATTTTTACACCGTAAGTTATAAAGATAGTAGCGAACAAGAAGTAGTAGTTTTCGATGGCGAAAAAGAAGGTATGTTACTTACTGTATCTCCACTTAAAAAAAATGATGCAAATATAATATACCCTGTAAACCTTACGCCTATAACAGTATATAACGAAGAATATTTTACCCAAGCATACGAACCTTGTAAGTATACTAAGATTGAGGTAACAATTGGAAATGAATCACCAGTTACAATATTCGATGAAGAACAAACGGTAAGTAAGCTGTCTGATAAATTAAAGAAATTGGTTTTATGCGGAGGCATTTCAAGAACAATTAAAATAGAATTAGCAAACTTAAAAACAGATGAATGTAGATTAAGCTTAGAAGGAAAAGAAGAAACACATCAATCTACTATTTTTGACATTACAGAATTAGATAAATTTAAGATAGAATATAGCCCAAAAGAACAAATTAAAGAGCAATTAGAAATTAACTTAGTATATCCTTACCAAGATATTGATGATCTTTGGAAGTTTTTATTACAGTACAATCATATTACATTACCACTACGTACTATTCCTATAAATTTACCAATAGAAACATGTAGGTATTCTAAATATATAAAATTTGGGTTACTTCCAGATGTATCTTGGGCGTTTCATTTTCAATGGGGTAATCCAAGAGAACACCTTTCAGAAGAAGCAAAATGTAGTCTTGAACAACAATACGGAGCAACCGTAGTTGAAAACCTGCAAGGAAATAAATTGTTTTATGAAGAGAATAAAGTTGCTCTTTATGATAAAGGGCTTGCCGCTGAAATAGATGCTATTATTAATTGGATAAATGAGTTAAACCCTTATGTGAAAAGTGTAATAGATATACTATTTGGTAGTGAGTTTGTTAGAAATATTATGTTTGGTTATATAAAAGGGGCATCATTAGATTTTAAAGTGGGGTTGCATGCTTTTTACAACTATGATGATGAAGGAAAGAATCCACTAAGTTTAAGTTATACCGACGAATATCCTTCGGTTGCTAAAAGCGTAGTAGGTGCTGCTGTTGCTGTAAACCTACTAGTAGATATCGCATTATTGTTTTTAACACGAGGTAAAAACTTACCCGTATTATTAGCAAAAGCTCAAAAAGTATATAAATTTACTCGACGCTTAACAGGTAAAGTTTTAAATGTAAATACCTATAAACAGGAAGATAAAGGGCTAAAAATAATACCACCACAGTTAGCTTATGCAAATGGTGTAGGGTATAAAAAACAAGAAGACGGCTCTATAAGCGTTATACAAGAATACATACTTACAGCAGCCCCATTGTTTGCAATTAGTGATATAAAAAAATGGGATATAGGTATATATATATCAGAAGTTGTAGGTATAAAAGGTTTTTTTGATAAATTTCATAAAACAGTTGGTACACTGCAAGATATAAAACATTATGGAGGTAAAATAAAAGGGAAATTAAAACCTAATAAAGCTCTAAAAGGGAAAACGACAATAGGTTTAGATTCTTTAAGAGATATTAGAGAGGGGGCTTATAAAATTGAAAATGAAATTGAAGATACTATTAGTGGTTTTGTAGAAAAACATTTTGGAGCAAAAGCAGAAATGCTTGTTGCTTTTGAAGGCTTTTATGATGCCCATATCGCACTAAAAACCAATATAAGTACACAAAAATTTAACCTCTTTGATGGTGTAAGTCATTATTTAGATAAAAGTGAAGTAACCTTTGGAAAAAAACAAGGGATAGATGGTATTATAAAAATTGATGCCACTTTAAAAAAGGAGATGAAGTTTAGTAAGATGAACAAATATATTCCTGATTTTTTACAAGATTGGACAGGGCAAGAGTTTGCCGATGTAAGTGTAGATGCTAAATTAGATGGTTCTATAAAAGGCTCTCTTTATTTTGAGCGAACCTTTACCTATAGCCCCGTAACAGCTAGTGTAGCCGCGCTAGAAGCGCTGGTAGATACCAGCGGTGTTGCTCATTTATTAGAAAAAGAAAAACAATCAATTACCAAAAATTTAAGTAATAAAGGCATTATTAAAATGCCACATTATCGTGATAATTATATATTTACAGGCTTAATTGGAGAATTAACTGTAATTATTGAAACTAAGGTTGATAAAAGAAAAGGTTGGGGGAAGAAAATCTCAAATGGAAAGGATGCTAAAGGTAAAGACAAGCCTGTAGTGATGACATTTATACCTCCTTATGTTATTCCAGGAGAGTTAACCCCTGTATTTGAAGAACCAAAAAAATAATAGATAATAAAATGAGTTTTAAAAACATTTTTTCATTATTAGTATATGCAACTGTTATAACAAGTTGTGCCCAAAATAAAAAAACTATGCAAATTAAAGAAATAACAGCAAATAATATTATAGAAAAAATACAAGAGCAAGTAAAAGGTTATCCTCAAGAGCCGATGTACTTGCTTCGCATCAACCAAGAATATTGTACTTACGAAGTACTCGTGAATGATTTTCCTGTATATGAAAATTATGATTTAGGGGTAAGTGCAACGGGAACAAAGATAAATAGAGCCATTTTAAAAAGTGGAGAACAAACGGTTACATTACGTATGTACCCAATAGGCAATTTAGAACAAGAAGCTTACGGTGATGAGATGCCATACTATAAAACGCTTAAAGGGGGTAGTTCTATGCGTATAGAAGTTATAAAAGTACCCGATTGGAAAAATTACGACATAGCAGCAGAAGAAATTATAAAAGTAGTAACAACCGAAGGGTTTGATACCAACAAGTTTCCTGGAGCAGGCTTGCCTTATTATGAGTTTACATTCCCCTTTATAGCAGAGGTGCCTTACGAAAATGAAGGTTGGAGCAATGGCGTAGATTTGCGCAAAGTAGATACCACTATTTTAAGAAAAAAAATATGGAGTTATTTTAAATCGGAGCAAAAAATACTTGAAAATAAAGATGTAGATTCTGATGCTAAAGCTTATTTTAATCTATTTGCTAGGGAAGCTAAATCTGAATATTGGGATAAAGAAAAGACAGAAAGAGTATGTAATGAACGATTAGATATTACTAAAATAAAAGATAAAGAATTTCAACCCTTTAAAAATTATGAATTAGTTTTTTATGGAGAGGGTAAAATAGCGACTTTTAAGCATAGTAGTGGTTTAGATATAGATTCACGGTTAAGAGGAACGTCTGCATTATATTTTCTATACGATGATCAAAGTATGGCTTACTTCCCTGGATTATATCTTTATATGGATAAAGACAAGTATAATGATAAAGAAGAAGAGCTACAATTAGAAATGATAAAGTAGAGAGATAATGTTAAAAGAAATTTTTATATATGGTTGTTTTTTTGTTGTTAGTTTAGGTTGTGCTCAAAATAATAAAAATACCACTCAAGAATCTATAACAATAAACAATGTAGCAGATAAAATGTGGGAAGATATGCCCAAATACGCTGTACAACCTATGTATTTACTTCGTATTAATCAAGAATATTGTACTTACGAAGTACTTGTAAATGATTATCCTGTATATAAAAACTACGATTTAGGCGTGAATGCAACGGGAACAAAGATAAATAGAGCCATTTTAAAAAGTGGTGAACAAACCGTAACATTACGTATGTACCCAATAGGCAATTTAGAACAAGAAGCTTACGGTGATGAGATGCCGTATTATAAAACGCTTAAAGGGGGCAGTTCTATGCGTATAGAAGTTATAAAAATACCCGATTGGAAAAATTACGACATAGCGGGGGAAGAAATTATAAAAGTAGTAACTACGGATGGTTTTGATACCAATAAATTTCCTGGCGCAGGCTTGCCCTATTATGAGTTTACATTTTCCTTTACAGCAGAAGTGCCTTACGAAAATGAAGGGTGGAATAATGGTATCGATTTACGTAAAATAGATAGTACTATTTTAAAGAAAAAAATATGGAATTATTTTAAAATGTACCAAAAGATACATGAAGAAAAAAATAAGGATAATAAATCTCAAAAGCATTTTGAACAGTTATCAAGAGAAGCAAAATCTGAATATTGGAAAAAAGAAAAAATAGAGAGTGTATGTAGTGAAATGTTATATTCTGTATCATTAGAAAATAAAAATTTTCAGCCTTTAAAAGATTATAAGTTAGTGTTTTATGGAGGAGGTAAAATAGCGACCTTTAAACATAGTAGCTTATTAGGTACTGACTCTAGGTTAAGAGGAGAATCTGCTTTGTATTTTTTATATAAAAATGAAAGTGATAGGCTAAAAGGACGCTTTTTAAGTCTCTATTTATATATGGATAAAGACAAATACAATGGCAAAGAAGAAGAGCTACAATTAGAAATGATAAAGTAGAGAGATAATGTTAAAAGAAATTTTTATATATGGTTGTTTTTTTGTGGTTAGTTTAGGTTGTGCTCAAAATAAAAAATCTATGCAAACTAAGGAAATAACTACTGATAATTTCATTCAACGAATGAAAGAAGAAGTTAAATTGTACGACAACCAACCTATGTACTTACTTCGTATCAATCAAGAATATTGTACTTATGAAGTACTAATAAATGATTTTCCCGTATATAAAAATTACGATTTAGGGGTAAATGCCACGGGAATAAAGATAAATAAAGCCATCTTAAAAAGTGGTGAGCAAACCGTAACATTACGCATGTACCCTATAGGTAATTTAGAACAAGAAGCTTACGGTGATGAGATGCCGTATTATAAAACGCTTAAAGGGGGCAGTTCTATGCGTATAGAAGTTATAAAAATACCCGATTGGAAAAATTACGACATAGCAGCAGAAGAAATTATAAAAGTAGTAACAACAGAAGGGTTTGATACCAATAAATTTCCTGGCGCAGGCTTGCCCTATTATGAGTTTACATTCTCCTTTACAGCAGAGGTGCCTTACGAAAATGAAGGTTGGAGCAATGGTGTCGATTTACGTAAAGTAGATACTACCATTTTAAGAAAAAAAATATGGAATTATTTTAAAATGTATCAAAAGGTATATGAAGATAAAGATAGTGATAAATTCTTTCAAATAAACTTTAATAATACCGTTAGAGAGGTAACAGCTAATTATTTTGCGCATCGTTCTCATGACGGAGATAAAATTTTTGATGAACTTAAAGAGCAATATTTAAAAAAATTAATGATAAAAGAGAAAGAATTTCAGCCCTTAAAAGATTATGAATTAGCCTTTTATGGAGGGGGGAGAATAGTGACTTTTAAACACAGTAGTCATTTAAATATAGACTCACGACTAAGAGGAAGGTCAGCATTGTACTTTTTATATGATGACCAAAGTAGAGTGTATTTCCCAGGGATATATCTTTATACGGATAAAGACACCTACAATGGCAAAGAAGAAGACCTACAATTAGAAATAATAAAGTAGAGAGATAATGTTAAAAGAAATTTTTATATATGGTTGTTTTTTTGTGGTTAGTTTAGGTTGTGCTCAAAATAATAAAAACACCACTCAAGAATCAATAACGATAAACAATGTAGCAGATAAAATGTGGGAAGATATGCCCAAATACGCTGTACAACCTATGTATTTACTTCGTATAAACCAAGAATATTGTACTTACGAAGTACTTGTGAATGATTTTCCTGTATATAAAAATTACGATTTAGGGGTAAATGCCACGGGAACAAAGATAAATAGAGCTATTTTAAATAGTGGAGAGCAAACAGTTACATTACGTATGTACCCTATAGGTAATTTAGAACAAGAAGCTTATGGTGATGAGATGCCGTATTATAAAACGCTTAAAGGGGGGAGTTCTATGCGTATAGAAGTTATAAAAATACCCGATTGGAAAAATTACGACATAGCGGGGGAAGAAATTATAAAAGTAGTAACAACCGAAGGGTTTGATACCAACAAATTCCCTGGAGCAGGTTTACCTTATTACGAGTTTACATTCTCCTTTACAGCAGAAGTACCTTACGAAAATGAAGGTTGGAGTAATGGTGTCGATTTACGTAAAGTGGATACTACTATTTTAATAAAAAAAATATGGAACTATTTTAAATCGGAGCAAAAAGTACTTGAAAATAAAGATGTAGATTCTGATGCTAAAGCTTATTTTAATTTATTTGCTAGGGAAGCTAAATCTGAATATTGGGATAAAATAAAGGTAGAAAGAGTCTGTAATGAATTATTTAAATTTAATAAAATAGCAGGTAAAGAATTTCAGCCTTTAAAAAATTATGAATTAGTCTTTTATGGAGGAGGGAAAATAGCAACTTTTAAGCATAGTAGTGGTTTAGATATAGATTCACGATTAAGAGGAAGGTCAGCATTGTACTTTTTATATGATGACCAAAGTAGAGTGTATTTCCCAGGGATATATCTTTATATGGATAAAGACAAGTATAATGATAAAGAAGAAGAGCTACAATTAGAAATGATAAAGTAGAGAGATAATGTTAAAAGAAATTTTTATATATGGTTGTTTTTTTGTGGTTAGTTTAGGTTGTGCTCAAAATAAAAAAACTATGCAAATACAACAGGATTTTAATTTAGAGCATTGCAAAGCAAGTAAAACAGTATCCAAGAGAACCGATGTATTATGTACGTATTAACCAACTAAATTGTATTTATGAAGTTTTGGTAAATGATAAGTTAGTAGACAAAAACTACAGTTTGGCACAATATGCTTCGGCTACTAAAATTAACAGCGCTATTTTAAAATCTGGTACACAAACGGTAACCTACAGACTATACCCCATAGGCGATTTAATAAAAGAAGAATATGGTGAAGGTAACACAATTACTACCTTATTAGATAATACAGAAATTAGTATTGACGTAATACATGTAAACGATATTAACACCTACGAAAGTATTACCGAAGATGAAAAATCAGTGCTAAAACACTATAAGTAAAAAAAATCCTGATACAGGAAAGTTTGTGGGTACAGGTTTACCTTATTATGAATACACCTTTACTTTTAATGCTACAATACCTTACGAAATAGAGGGTTGGACAAATGCCATAGATTTACGTAAACTAGACCAGAAAAAGTTAGAAAGCGCTGTAATTTATGAGTATAAAAAAATTCAAAAATTATATAAAAATAATGAAGTAGATAAAATAATGAATATGGAGTACCATTCTTTAGTAAGATTGGCTGTTACATAATATAGAGACAAACAGTATATTACAGAAATGTATGAAGAGTTAGAAAAATTTAAAGAAGATGAAGATAAAGAATTTTATCCCATAAAAGATTATAAAATACAATTTTATGGAAATGGTAAAACAGTAGGTTTGCTTCATCCTACAGCTTTTAGCCATCCTAATTTAGAGAATTGGATGCGAGGTAAATCAGCTTCTAAATATAAAGTAGATGGTGAATGGTATGGAGCAAATTTTGCACCTATTTATTTATCCATTACTAAAGACAAACATAAAAAAGGGGAGTTTAATTTTGAGTATGCACGATAATATGAGAGCTTGGGTAGGTATTTTGTATTTGTGTTTTGTTTTTGAGTAGCTGTGCTCAAAACAAAATACAAAAAATAGATATGAAACTTTTAACCAAAGAAGAACTAATAGACAGCATTGCTAAGCAAGTAAAACACTACCCAAAAGACCCCATGTATTATCTACGTATTAACCAACTAAATTGTATTTATGAGGTTTTGGTAAATGATGAAGTTGTTGATGAGAATTATAGTTTGGCACAATATGCTTCGGCTACTGAAATTAACAAGGCTATTTTAAAACCTGGTACACAAACCGTCACCTACATGCTATACCCCATAGGCGATTTAATAAAAGAAGAATATGGTGAAGGTAAAACAATTACCACCTTATTAGATAATACAGAAATTAGTATTGACGTAATACGTGTAAACGATGTTAATACCTACGAAAGTATTACAGAAGATGAAAAACTAGTACTAAAACACCATAGTAAAAAAAATACTGATACAGGAAAATTTGCGGGTACAGGTTTACCTTATTATGAATACAGCTTTACTTTTGAAGCTAAAGTACCTTATGAAATTGAAGGTTCAGTAAATGCCATAGATTTACGTAAACTAGACCAGGAAAAATTAGAAAGCGCTGTAGTCTATCAGTATAAAAAAGTTCAAAAACTATATAAAGCAAAAGATGTTGCTTCCCTTTTAGATATGGAGTATTACAATTTTGTAAGGTTAGCAGTTACTGAGTACAGAGATAAACAATATATTAAAGAGATGGTGGATCAAATATATGTACCTATACTTATAGAGGATAAAAATTTTCAACCACTTAAGAATTATAAAGTATCTTATCAAGGAAATGGACGTATTATTAATTTAGAGCATCCTATTTTTACATTAGATGATTCTATAGATAAGCGTTTATATGGGAAACCTGCTTTTTGGTTTTTATTTAAAAAGAATAATAAGACAAGGGTAATGTTTAGAAGTATTCTTTTATCCATTCCCGAAGACAAGCATAAAAAAGGGGAGTTTAATTTTGGGTATGCACGATAATATGAGATACAATTTTTTTTTTTCAAGTGGTACTGTTTTTTCATCCGAATTATGTTCCGTTAACCAATGCTGAAAACTCTAACATAATAATTGTTATTATTATGATGCCACGCTGTTTGGTAAATTGGCTTTTTATTGTTGCTTTTTTTATGGGGACGATAGAAAGAATTGAATGAAGATGGCTCTAAGAGTGTATACTTAATTATTTATTTCCTTGAAAAAAAAGATGCTTTAAAAATTACTCTCCCGAAGTTTTTCTTACGGAAAATATAGCGATCATTACCCTGTGTATATGTATTTAATTAGGGAGGATAAATAAACTCTTGCAGAAATTATGCATGCATAACAATTAATTAACAAACCAATTTAGATAAGTACTTATCTTTGTGAGATTAACCTTCTAACTTAATTTTACAATGGATTATCATTATTTAAAAAAACAACTACTTTTTATTGTTTTTTTCTCATTTGCGTTAGTAAATGTATCAGCTCAGGTTCCGACTTATTATAATGGAACAAATATTACAAACACAGGGCAACAATTAAAAACAAATTTAGCTTTACTCATTCAGCAAGGAACAACAGGGTCATATACTCCTGGTGTATGGAATGCATTAAAACAAACAGATTTAGATCCTAATAACGCAAATAATGTGTTATTAATTTATGGGTATAACGACACTGATGGAGATTCTAAAACTGATAGAACAAGGAGTAAAAACAACAACGGAGGTAACTCCGGAACGGATTGGAACAGAGAACATACGTATCCAAAATCTTTAGGTAGCCCTAATTTAGGAACTTCAGGGCCGGGATCAGATATTCATCACTTAAGATCTTCAGATGTTAGTATGAACTCAAACAGAGGAAGCAGGCCTTTTATAGATGTACTTGGCGGAGGTAACGCTAGAGCATTTAATAATGGATGGTATCCTGGAGATGAATGGAAAGGAGATGTTGCACGTATGATGATGTATATGTATTTGCGTTATGAAAATCGATGTAAATTAACAACAGTAGGTGCTGGGGCAACTACTTTTAATGCGGAAATTCCAGATATTTTCTTAGAGTGGAATGTGCAAGATCCTGTTTCTCAATATGAAATTAATAGAAATGTGATTGTTGAGGGAATTCAAGGAAATAGAAATCCTTTTATAGATAATCCTGCTTTTGCTACTGCTATTTGGGGAGGGCCTCAAGCTGAAGATAGATTTAATAATACTAATCCAGACAACGAAGCTCCTTCTGTACCAACTAATTTGGTTGCCTCAGTAGTTGATAGTACGAGTATAACACTTTCTTGGGATGCTTCGACAGATAATATAGGAGTAATAGCGTATCAAATATTTCAGGATGGAATTCAAATTGCAGCAGTTGCCACTACGAATTATAATGTTAGTGGATTAGCAGCAAATACTACCTATAGTTTTAGTGTAAAAGCTATTGATGCTTCTAGTAATACCTCATTAAGTAGTAATACTGTTACAGCAACAACTTTACCAGGTGTTATAACACCACCTAATACAGGAGATTATATAGTTTTTCAAGGTTTCGAAGCGAATGATTCGTGGGGTTACACAGCTTCACCAGTAACATGTAATGATAACGGAAATGATGTTTGGGATGTGGTAACTAGTGTAGGATCTATAACTACTCCAAAAACAGCTACAAGTTTTTTTGGAGTTAGAGATTTAGATGGGAATTGTGGAACATCAACAGGAGGTTCTCTTTCTTTTGATGCAATAGATGTTTCTAATTTCGAAGATGTACAATTATCATTTTCTGTAAATGTAGTAGGTTATGATGTTGCTAATGGAGATACGATTGGATATCAAGTTGTGTTAGATGGGCAAACGCAGGCTGAAGAAGTGATTACTGTAGGAAGTTCGTACACAACAACAGGTTGGGAAACGATTAATGTAGCGATACCAAATACGGTAAATTCTGTAAGTTTTGTTGTTAATGTGAAACAAAATGGAGGTAGTGATTATGCTGGTTTTGATGATGTAAGTTTATCAGGTACTGCAATTTCGACAACTCCTACTATTATAATAAATGAATTAGATGCAGATACTTCAGGTGCAGATACACAAGAATTCGTAGAGTTATATGATGGAGGACAAGGAAATACATCGTTAGACGGATTGGTATTAGTTTTTTATAACGGATCAAATAATTTAAGTTATAGAACAATTGATTTATCAGGTCAAACAACCAAGGCAACAGGTTACTTTGTGATAGGTAATCAAGATGTACCAAATGTAAATTTAGTAATACCAAACAATGGCTTACAAAACGGAGCAGATGCTGTGGCGTTATATTCAGGAATTTTATCAGATTTTCCTAATGGAAGTTCAGTAACAATAGATAATTTAATTGATGCTGTTGTTTATGATACAAATGATGGTGATGATGCAGAATTACTGATTTTATTAAATTCAGGAGAACCACAATTGAATGAAGATGAATTAGGAGAAAAAGATACACATTCATTACAACGTGGTCCAAATGGAGCAGGAGAAGCAAGAAATACAAGCTCATATACACAATCATTACCAACACCAGGAGCAGAAAATGGAGTAGTAATTGTTGTACCTCCACCAGTTGATACAGGAGATTTTATTGCTTTTCAAGGTTTTGAAGGTGATGATTCATGGAATTATACAGTTTCACCAGTAGTTTGTAATGATGGAGGGAACGATGTTTGGGATGTAGTAACAAGTGTAGGATCTATAAGTGCCGCTAAAACAGATACAAACTTTTTTGGAGTTAGAGATTTAGATGGGAATTGTGGAACATCAGCAGGAGGTTCTCTTTCTTTTGAAACTATAGATGTTACTGGTTTTGAAAATGTACAATTGTCATTTTCGTTAAATGTGGTAGGATACGATGTTGCTAATGGAGACACTATTGGTTATCAAATGATTTTTGATGGACAAACTCAAAGTGAAGAAATTATTACGGTTGGTAGCCCATTTTCAACAACAGGTTGGGAGGCTATTAATATAGCAGTTCCGGATACAGTAAGCACTGTTGGCTTTCTTGTTAATGTAAAACAAAATGGAGGAAGTGATTATGCAGGTTTCGATGATGTAAGTTTATCAGGTACTGCTATTTCAAGTAGTTCGACTATAGTAATAAATGAATTAGATGCAGATACTTCAGGAACAGATACGCAAGAATTCGTAGAGTTATTTGATGGAGGAACAGGAAATACTTCGTTAGATGGATTGGTATTAGTTTTTTATAATGGGTCAAATAATTCAAGCTATAATACAATTGATTTATCAGGTCAAACAACCAATGCGGCAGGATATTTTGTAATTGGTAATCAAGATGTACCAAATGTAAATTTAGTAGTACCAAACAATGCATTACAAAACGGAGCAGATGCTGTAGCATTATATCAAGGGAGCGTTACTGATTTTCCTAATAGTACTTCGGTAACAACAACGAATTTAGTAGACGCCGTTGTTTATGGAACAAATGATGCTGATGATGCAGAATTATTAGTTTTACTAAATACAGGAGAGCCTCAATTAAATGAAGATGCACAAGGGACTAAAAATATTCATTCATTACAGCGTTCACCAAATGGAGCAGGAGGAGCAAGAAATACAAGCTCATTTACACAGTTATTACCAACTCCTGGAGCCAAAAATGCAGATGTAGTTACTGCGCCTACTTCACCAACAACAATAGCAGAGGCTAGAAATAAAGTAGACGGTGAAAAAGTATTTATAACAGGAGTTTTAACAGTTGCAGATGAGTTTAGAGGATCTGCTTATATTCAAGATACTACTGGAGCAATTGCTATTTTTGATGAACAAGTTTATGGTGAGAATATTTTTAAAATAGGAGATTCAATCACAGTAAAAGGAACTAGAAGTTCGTTTAAAGATCAAATTCAAATAAGTCAAGTAACTGAGGTTATTAACAATGGAGTTCCAAATAATCCGATAGAAGCTAAGGTTGTTACATTAAATGAACTGGTTAATTATCCAAGTCAATTAGTTAAGGTTCTAAATCCAATTTTTCCAAAAGCAGGAGATATTTTATTTGGTAATTCAAATTACAATTTAACTGATACAAGCGGTAGTGGACAAGTACGTATAGATTTAGATGTAACGGATATTGTTGGTTTGGGTCAGCCAGAAACGTGTAACGAAATTGTAGGGGTAGTAAGTAGATTTTTAAATTTCTATTCATTATTACCAAGACAAAGAAGCGACATGTCTTGTGCTACTACTTATGTGCCACCAACTTTTCCAGTGAATGATATTCCTAAAGAAAATACATTAGATATTGTTACTTGGAATATAGAATGGTTTGGAGATGAAGAAAATTCACCTGCTGCAGGGAATCCAAACTCAGATCAAATTCAAAAAGAAAGCGTAAAAGCAGCGTTAAATAAATTAGATGCAGATGTAATTGCGGTTCAAGAAATTGTAGATGTACAATTGTTTGATGAATTATTAAAGGAATTACCAGCATACGATTATGTACTTTCTGATGCGATTTCTCGACCAAATTCAACAGATGGTATAAGCCAAAAAGTAGGTTTTATTTATAGAAAGGCTACAGTAAATGTTAAGAAAACAGAAGCATTGTTAAGATCTATTCACCCATTATATAATGGAGGAGATGATTCCGCTTTGGCAGATTATCCTAATAGCGATAAAACAAGATTTTATGCAAGTGGAAGACTACCTTTTTTAATGACTGCTGATGTTACTATTAATGGTGAAACAGAAGCGTATAGTTTTGTAGCATTACATGCGAGAGCAAATAATAGTGGAGATGCGCAGAACAGGTATAACATGCGTAAATACGATGTTGAGGTTTTAAAAGATTCTTTAGATACTAGATTTTCAAATACAAACTTAGTATTGTTAGGAGATTATAATGATGATGTAGATGAAACAGTAGTGGCTGATCTAGTTACAGATGCTACTTCTACATACGATGTTTATATAAAAGATACAGTAAACTATTCTATTGTTACAGAATCTTTAACAAATAACGGATTTAGATCTTTTGTGTTTAGAGAAAATATGATAGACCATATTGCGATTTCTAATGAATTAGATGACAATTATTTGACAAATTCTGAAAGAGTACATTATGAGTTTTATAATAATACGTATTCTCGTACAACATCAGATCATTTTCCAGTATCTATACGTTTGCAATTAAAAGAGTTAACATTAGATGTTGCAGTTACTAATGTGAATTGTAATGGAGCTAATGATGGTTCAGCTATAGTTTCTGCAGTTAATGGAGTATTACCTTATATGTATGTTTGGAGTAATGGATCTGAAACAACAACAGCAACAGGTTTAGCCGCGGGTACTTATACAGTAACGGTAACGGATGCAGTAGGTACATCAATAACTCAAGATTTTATTATTGAAGAGCCAGTAGAAATGGAAGTTTCTGTATCAGAAGATGCAATCGTATATAAAGGGTACAGAAAGCAAGCTTGTGCTAAATTAGAAGTACTTTCAATATCAGGTGGCGCTGCTCCTTATTCTTATGAATGGGATAATGGAGAAATAACAGATCGTATTACTGTGTGTCCAAAAGAAAACACAACTTATAGTGTTACAATTACAGATGTAAATGGTTGTAGTGTTTCTAAGGAAATTACAGTAGAAGTAATAAATGTTTCATGCGGTAGTTACTTCGGGTTTAAGAAAGTTAAAATATGTTTTAGAGGAAGAGTAAAATGTATTCCAGAATTTTTAGTAAAACATTTCTTAAGAAAAGGAGCAGTGTTAGGTACTTGTGATGGTGGAGCTATAAATACGCCAGCTATTACTAGAATGAGATTATATCCTAATCCTTTATTTAGAAATGCATTAACAATAAGTGTTGATGCTAACGATGATTCAGTAGTAGAAATTTCAATATATAGTATATATGGAGGCCGTAAAGTGTTTTCAACTAACGAAAGAGTTGTTAAAGGCAATAATACCTTTAAATATAGTTTAGGTAATTTAAGAAGAGGTGTTTATTATGTTAAGACATTTATTGACGGAAAACGACAACGTGTAAAAGTTCTTGTTAAACATTAATATACTTACATAAAGGTTATAAAAAACGCTCTGGAAACAGGGCGTTTTTTAATTTCTACATAAATCATCTAAATAGCTATTCATTCGAATTTGAAATAAAGTTCCTTTAAGTAAATCATCTATTTGACCGAGTTCAATTTTAGAAACAGCCATACTTACTTTCTCAGATGGAGTTTGTAATAAGATAGATTTACAATTATCTCCTTTTATACAAGTAGCACAATTTTTTTGATTCTTAGAATCCAATACTTTTTCAGAAAATTCTTCTATTTCATTTATAGTTAAATGAAAACCAGTATCACGAAATATTAATTGAATTAAATGAGTGTTAGCGTCTCTCCAGTGAAAGGAAATGCCAATTTGATTGTCGTATATTTTAATTATATTTTCCATAATATGTTTTTACGGAAACAAATATATAATTTATTTAGACTAATTCTAAATAAATTATTTTAAATCTTTTAGAAGTAACTGAATGGAAGTGTTTCCGTTCCATGTATTTTCATCTAGTGCATATACAATATCAAAATCATTTTGAACAGCAGGTAGCTTGTTGCCTAAATTAAACCCAATAGCATTATAAGTTCGCTTATCCGACCCGTAAATAATATTTAGTTTTAAATGTGTTTTATCTGCACCAACTTGTTTTCCATAACCATTATCTCTTACAGAAGTGGTTGAAAAAGCAGGTTTCATATTCTGAGGACCAAAAGGAGCCATTTGTTGTAGAATTCTATAAAACTTTGGCGTAATTTCAGATAAATCTAACTCCGCATCAATATTAATTTCAGGAATTAATAAATCCTTGTTTATAGTGGAAGCAACAACTTCTTCAAATTTATTTTTAAACCCCTCATATTGCTCTGGTAATAATGTTAAACCAGCTGCATATTTATGACCACCAAACTGCTCAATAAAATCAGTACATTGTTCTAGGGCGTTATACACATCAAAACCTTTTACTGAACGAGCAGAAGCAGCAAGTTTATCGCCACTTTTAGTAAAAACTAATGTAGGTCTGTAATACGTTTCAATTAATCTAGAAGCTACAATTCCGATAACGCCTTTATGCCAACTCTCATCAAAAACAACTGAGGTGAATTTTTCAGTTTCCTCGTTATTTTCAATTTGAAGTAATGCCTCTTGTGTAATTTTTTTATCGAGTTCCTTTCTGTCAGAGTTAAATTTTTCTATGGATGAAGCAAACTCAACAGCCGAATCAAAATCCATTTCAGTTAATAACTCAACAGCATAATTACCATGTTTCATTCTACCGGCAGCGTTTATCCGCGGAGCGATAATAAAAACAACATCAGTAATTGTTAATACTTTTTTATCTAGTTGATGAATTATTGCTTTAATACCATTTCTGGGTTGCGAGTTAATTATTTGCAATCCCCAATAAGCTAAAGTTCTGTTTTCGCCTGTCATTGGTACAATATCTGCAGCAATTGCGGTAGCTACTAAATCTAAATAACCTACTAAATCATCTATAGTCTGATTTCTTTTAGATGCTAGTGCCTGAATTAATTTAAAACCAACACCACAACCACACAATTCATCGTACGGATAATTACAATCTATCTGTTTCGGATTTAAAACGGCTACAGCTTTCGGAATTTCAGCACCAGGTTTGTGGTGATCACAAATAATAAAGTTAATATTTTTTTCTGAAGCATAAGCAACCTTATCAATTGCCTTAATTCCGCAATCTAAAGCTATAATTAAAGAAAATCCATTGTCTTGCGCAAAATCAATTCCCATATACGAAACACCGTAACCTTCGGCGTACCTATCAGGAATATATGTCGCTATGCTATTCGGATGAATTGTTTTTAAATAAGACGACATTAAAGAAACAGCGGTTGTTCCGTCAACATCATAATCACCAAAAACTAAAATATTTTCGTTGTTGGCAATTGCACTTTCAATTCGCTGAACAGCAATATCCATATCCTTCATTAAAAACGGATCATGTAGGTCTTCTAAAGACGGACGAAAAAACTGCTTTGCTTTATCAAAACTATCTATATTACGTTGTACAAGAATTTTAGCCAATGTTTTTTCAATAGCTAATTCTTTAGCTAATTGATTTACTTTTATAGAATCTGGTTCTTGCTTTAAAGTCCAACGCATGTAGTTAGTTTCTGTATATTTTATTTATTATGAAAATGATTGGTTGTCTTTACTTCAGCAAATTTTCTAAACATCTCCATAACACCACAATATTTATCTACTGATAATTGTACAGCCTTGTTAATTTTATCTTCATTTAGAGCTGTTCCATAAAAATGATAATCAACAAATACTTTATCGTAATACTTAGGATGTTCTTCTGTTAATTCACCCGTAATTTCTATTTTAAAATCATCAATAGAAACGCGCATTTTTTCTAATAAAGGAATAACATCTACTCCAGAGCAACCAGCTAAGGCAGATAACATCATGGCTTTCGGTCTTAAACCATTACCATTCCCTCCATTTTCTTCACCTACATCTATAAATGTTTTGTGACCGCTTGGGTTATCGGTTTCGAATTGCATATTTTCTTTCCAAACGGTTGTAACTGTATGTGATGCCATAATTTAATTATTTTTTTGTTTCTTGCGTAAGCGAATTTAATAAAGAGTCAACATAATTTGTTGAAACTTTACACAAACTTACTGTAAAAATTTATTAATAAAAATAGAATATATGCCATTAGTAACACCATTATCAGCAGAGCATGATAAAGAAACCAAAGAATTAGCAGAGTTTTTTAATGAAACACTTGGGTTCTGCCCAAATTCTGTTTTAACAATGCAGCGTCGTCCTGCCATTTCAAAAGCTTTTATAAATTTAAATAAAGCAGTGATGGCAAATGAAGGAAAGGTAACTTCTGCTTTAAAAAGAATGATTGCTTGGGTTTCGAGTAATGCTACTGGTTGTAGATATTGCCAAGCACATGCTATTAGAGCTGCTGAACGTTACGGTGCAGAACAAGAGCAGCTAGACAATATTTGGGAGTATAAGACACATGTTGCTTTTTCGGATGCTGAGCGTGCTGCGTTAGACTTTTCATTAGCAGCTTCTATGGTACCGAACATGGTTGATGATAAAATAAAGACTGAATTGTACAAGTATTGGGATGAAGGAGAAATTGTAGAGATGTTGGGGGTTATCTCTCTGTTTGGCTATTTAAATAGATGGAATGATTCTATGGGAACTTCTATTGAAGATGGAGCCGTAGAAAGTGGAGATCAATATTTAGGGAAGCATGGTTGGGAAAAAGGAAAACATGTTTAATAAAAAAATCATAATTAACAGTAAAATAAAAGCCTTCTCTTTGAGAAGGCTTTTTTATTTAAATAGATAATCCCCCAATTATCTATAAAAAAATAGATTCTAGCGTAAATTAAATAAAATTATGTTAAATTTAAGTTGTGAAAAACGCAAAAAAATAAATTTCTTATTGCAATTTTTAATTAATAAAAATAATTATGAAGTTAAAAGGAAGCGTACTTTTTAGCAAGATAAAGAAGAGTCTCCCTAAGAATGTTCTTTTTGTAGAGGAAATTTCTGATGTATTAGATATTAGTTCTGATGCCGCATATAGGAGAATAAAAGGGAAAACATTACTTACATTTGAAGAAGGAATCGAATTAGCTAAATTTTATAATATTTCACTTAACGAATTATATGAGTTGAAATCTGATAATTTTTTAATGGTTAGAAACAATTCTTATGAAAGTACTGTAAATAGCCTTGTTCAGTTTTATAAAGATTTTTCTTCTTATACTAAAACTTTTTTTAAATATAAAGACGTAACTGTTATATATTCAGCAAAAGATATTCCTCTTTATCATTTTAGCACAGATAGTTTGTATTGGAAATTTAGAATTTATGTGTTGTTTAATTTTTTATATAAAGATGATAAAGATCGAGTGAGTTTTAAAGACTTTAAACTTAAAACGTCGTTAGTAGAAGTTGTTGATGAATTTAAAAGTAATTTTAAAAAAACTAATATTATTGATCTTTGGGAGGATACAACAATTAACAGTTCTTTGTATCAAGTTTTTTATTTTTTTAAAACTAAATTAATTCAAAAAGAAGAGGCAATTCAATTGTGTGAAGATATTCTTAATGTGGTTAATGAAATTGAAAAATCTACAGCGAATAGTTATTTTAATACTGAAAATAAAGGAGGGTTTGAATTGTATTACAGTAAGCTTTTAAATTTAAATCACACTATTTTTTATAAAACAAAAGGAAGGAAAGCATTGTTAGTTCCATATGGTTCACTTTCCCATATGAAAATTGAAGATGAAACTGTTTGTAATGACGTAGATTTGTTTTTGAAAAGACAGCTTAAGTTTTCGGAAAAAATATCAGGAGATACAAATGAAGTAAATAGAAAACTTTTTTTCACAAGTATGTATGAGAAAATAAAAGAATTAAAAGTAGAGATAAAATCTAGAACAATGATGTCTTTTAAATAAAGGCCCCAAGATTTTTTAAATCGAGGGGCTTTTTGATGTTATTTTTTAAGTAAATCTCTAATCTCAGCTAATAATTCTTCTTGACTTGGTCCTTTTGGAGCTTCAGGAGCAGGTTCTTCTTTTTTCTTTAAAGCATTAACACCCTTTACAACCATAAACATTACAAAGGCAACGATAATGAAATCGATAATGTTAGTTAAAAATTCACCATATAAAATAGCTACTTCACCTGTTATCTTTCCAGCCTTATCAGCGATCCCCTGTTTTGCTATGTATTTTAAATCTTTGAAGTTTGCATTAAATAACAAACCTATTAAAGGTGATATAATTCCAGCTGTAAAAGAAGTTACTACTTGTTTAAAAGCAGCTCCCATAACGAAACCTACAGCAATGTCGACTAAATTACCTTTCATTGCAAACTCTTTAAATTCTTTAAGCATTCCCATGATTTTTGTTTTTAATAGTTAATTGAGTTGAAAATATATAAAAAAATTAGCGCTTTACCAATCTTTTTACGCGTTGTGATATTGCTGTAAGTATTTCATACGGAATTGTTTCGCATTTATGAGCAATGTAATCTATGTGTTGTTGGTGGTTAAAAACAATAACTTCATCTCCTTCTTTACAATCAATTTTTGTAACATCAACCATAATCATATCCATACAAACATTACCAATAATAGGAACAGCTTGTTTATTTATAACTACAAACCCTTGTTCGTTTCCTAGTTTTCGTGAAATTCCATCAGCATGACCAATAGGAATAGTGGCGCTACGAGTAACCTTATTTGCAACAAATTCTCTGTTGTAGCCAACGGTTTCACCGGGTTGAATTATATGTATTTGTGAAATAATAGATTTTAAAGTATGTGTGTTTTTTAATTGAGCTGTTTCTTCTGGATTATTTCCAAAACCATACAAGCCAATACCTATACGAACCATATCGAACTGAGCTTGCGGATAATTTATAACACCAGAAGTGTTTAAAATATGAAGCATTGGTTCGTAGCCTAAATATTCATAAAATTGTTTTACGATATAAGCAAAATTATTTATTTGCCCAATTGTAAATTCTTGTTCATTAGGATCTTCACTGGCAGCTAAATGAGAAAAAATAGATTCAACTTTTATGTTATTAGATTTTTTAACAGCAGTAATAATGTTAGGAACATCGGTATGCCAAAAACCTAATCTGTTTAAACCTGTATTAAATTTAATATGAACTGGGTAATTCATTAAAGGTTTTTCATCGGCTAACTGAATAAAAGCATCAAAAATTTTAAAATTATAGAGGTTCGGTTCTAACCTATGCTTTACAATTTCTTTTAAGTTTTGAATTTGAGGGTGTAAAACTAAAATAGGAGTTTTAATACCTGCTTCACGTAAAATTACGCCTTCATTTGAATAAGCTACCGCAAAATAATCAACTTTATCTTGAAGTAATTTAGCAATTTCTACAGATTCACTACCATAACCAAAAGCTTTAACAACCGCTAGTATCTTAGTGTTCGGATTTAGCTTTTGCTTAAAGTAAGTAAGGTTGTGTTCTACTGCTTTTGCATCAATTTCTAAAATAGTGACATGATTATTCATCAGGTAAATTTTCTTTTTGTTTGTTCTGTTCTTTCATTGCTTTATAATACGCAGCTCTACTTAAAGGCTCGTACTCTTGGGTTTCACCGAGTAAAACCAAATCCTCATTTAATGCTTTTCTATAGCTAAAATGTGCCAAGTTTCCAGTATGTGTACAAACAGCGTGCACTTTTGTTACGTATTCAGCAGTTGCCATTAATGCTGGCATAGGACCAAAAGGATTTCCTTTAAAATCCATGTCTAAGCCTGCTACAATAACACGAATACCTCTGTTTGCTAAGTCATTACAAACAGCAACAATACCTTCATCAAAAAATTGTGCTTCATCAATACCTATAACGTCAACATTGTTGGCTAGTAGGCGAATGTTTGAAGAAGAAGGAACTGGTGTTGATCTAATTCTATTTGCATTATGAGATACAACTTCATCATCATCATAACGAGTATCTACTGCTGGTTTAAAAATTTCAACGCGTTGTTTTGCAAATTGTGCACGTTTAAGTCTGCGAATTAACTCTTCGGTTTTACCCGAGAACATTGAGCCGCATATTACTTCGATCCAACCAAATTGTTCTGTGTGGTTTACTGTATTTTCAAGAAACATTTTGTAATTTTAAGCACTAGATTATTGATTTTTATATTACTTTCGAGTAAGCAACAAAATTATTAAAATTTAACAGAAAAAAATAAAATCAAAGAACAACTTATGCACAAAAAACTAGCATCAGATTTAACCAGTTTAGCACACAGTATTTTAAAAATGAAAAAGAAAGATGATGTGTTTGAGTTAAAGCAAAAAGCCTATGAAGTTTATGAGAAACTTTCAGTTTTAGCATATGTAGAAGAGTACATTAATAATACGCCAAATCCTTCGAAAACAAAAACAGCATTATTAGAAGATGTTTTGTTGGCAGAAGAAAATAGAATAGAGAAAGCTACGGTTGAGGTGGCTTTAGCAAAAGAAAACAAAGTTGTTCATTATTTAAAAGAAGAAGAGTTTGTAGAAGAAGAACTTGTGGACGAAAAGGTTGTAGAAGCTGAAGAAATTATAGCGATTAAAGAAATTGTAGAGGTAGAGGAAGTTGTAAGCGTACAAGACATTACGGAAAAAAAGGAAGAAGGAAGTATAGTAACAAAAAATGTAGATGAGATTTTAGAACAGCCTTTTGATGAACTTGAAGATATATTATTTAAAGAGGCTAGCAATGTAAAGAATGATGTAGGAGATGTAGGAGAGAGAAAAACACAAACCCTAGAAGAGGAATTACAGGATACGATTTCTGTAGATGTAATGGCGGATTTATTTAAGAAAGTAGATTCAAAATCATTAAATGATCGTTTACAGAATACTATACAAATTGGCTTAAATGATAGAATAGCTTTTGTTAAGCACTTGTTTGATAATAATCAGAATGATTTTAATAGAGTGATTTCTCAATTAAATACGTTTAAAACAGAAAAAGAAGCAAGAAGTTTTATTAATAAAATGGTAAAACCAGATTATGATTGGTCTGATACGGAAGCGTACGAAACTAGGTTGTTTGAAATTATAGAAAGAAGATTTACTTAAATGAATACTGACCTAATAGTTATACATACTCATTTTCATAAAAGAAGAACAGGAGTTACAAGGAGTATTGAAAATGTGATTCCAGACTTGAAGAAATTATGTAACACATATATTTATGGTTACGGTATAGAAGGTGATAAGTTAAAGAAATCAGGATTAAAAGAAATACTCTTTTCAAACAAGAAAGTCGTAGTTCATTGTCACCGAAACAATGAAATTATGAAAATATTGTGGTATCGTTTTTTAGGAGCAAAATTTAAGTTAGTGTCAACGAGACATGCAGAGAGTGATCCTTCAGGTTTAACAAGGTTTTTGTTGAGGTATTCAGATGAGGTTGTTACATTAACAAAGTCGATGCATGAAAAACTTGGTATTAAAAACACAAAAGTATCTCATGGGGTTAATACCGAAGTGTTTGCTCCATGTGAAGATGTTCAGTTAAAAGATGTATCACAAAAAAATATAATTCTTTGTGCAGGAAGAGTTCGAAAAGCAAAAGGGCAAAAGATTATGCTTGAGTCGCTATGCGAAGAGTTAAGGGTGTGTAAGAATTGGGCTATAGTTATTGTAGGTAAAGTAGATAAGCCTGTTTTTTTAGATGAATTAAAGGAAATTGTTAAAAAAAATAAAGTAGAAAGTCAGGTTTATTTTATTGATGAAACACTGAATATAATTTCTTATTATCAAGCAGCAAAAATTTCAATTGTACCTTCTTATACAGAAGGCTTTTCTTTAGTGTGTGCAGAAGCAATGTCTTGCGGTAACACGGTAATTGCAACAAAAAACGTAGGTGTTCATTCTGAAATGATATCTCATGGGAAAAACGGATACTTGTTTGAAGCAGGAAATACCGAAAATTTAAAAAGTTTGGTTTTAGGAATGATTAAAGAAGAATCACCCAAATTTGAAATAGAGGCAAGAGAAGAAATTATTCAAAATTGGAGTGTTAAAAAAGAAGCGAAGGAGTTATTGGCCGTTTATAGAGGGGGGTAATAAGGAAATGTTTTTGGTGTTTAGGGGAAGGTTAAGTTTTTTGTTCTATAAATAAAAAATGGGGGGACTTTTCATTTTTTGGATAAAACATATAATGTTGTGGTTTTATTTATAGTTAAAATTTATACTTTAAAAGTAAGTACAGGTTTCAAAACATTTTTTGATAAATCTAAAGAGACACTCCCATTAAAAAAACGAGATAAACCACTTCTACCGTGGGTTGCCAATGAAACAATATCAATATCGTTATCGTTAGAAAAATTTAATATTCCATTTTGTATTGATTTATCGTTGTATACTTTTATAGTGTAATTAGTTAAATTGTATTTTTCAACGAAAGCATTTATTTTGTTTTTAGAATCATTGGTGTTTTCAAATTTATCAGGTGTGTTTATTTTTAATAAGTAAATTTTACTTTTAAATTTAGATGCGAAATCTATAAATCCTTCAAGTGCTTTTGCTTCATCATTTTCAAAAGTAGACGCAAAAACTAGTTTTTTTAATTTAAAATTATCACTATCTCTTTTAGAAATAATTACAGGTATTTCAGAGTTTCTAACAATTTTTTCGGTGTTAGACCCAATTATAATTTCATCTAAAGCGGTTTGTCCTTTAGATCCCATAATAATTAAATCAGCACCAATTTTTTTAGAATAATCTCTGATGCCTTCGTAAGGATTTTGAAAGCGTATAGCGTGATATACGTTGTCTATTTTAGGAAAATAGGTATTTTTATATTCGATAATTTGGTCTTTAATTTTTCTAATATATAACATGCTTTCAGGTATGCTAATGTTTGCGCCAGATGCCATGTCAGAAAATCCACTAGGTAGTTCAATCATGTGAATTAGGTGTATTTCACTATCAGTTTTCCGCGCTATTTTAGAAGCAATCTTTGATGCGTATTTAGAATACTTTGAGAAGTCAATAGGGAGTAATATTTTTTTCATAATATTAAGATTTAAAGGTTAATACTTGCTTCAAGTTACGATTTTTTTTCTGAATTAGAAAACTGAAAGACACTTGTGTGTTAATGAATAACTTACTATATTTGCAGCAAATTTATTAATCAGAATAGATACAGGGGACGGAAGTCCCCTCTTTTTATACATTAGGATGAATCAAGAAACCGTAAAAGAATTATTAGAAGAAGCCTTACAAGAGAATCAATCATTGTATTTAATTGATTTGCAGTTTTTGGCTAATAGTAAGATAAAAGTAATTGTTGATGGTGATCAAGGGGTTCCGTTAAATGAATGTATTCGTATTAGTAGAAAAATAGAGAATAATTTAGATAGAGAAGAAGATGATTTTTCTTTAGAAGTAACGACACCAGATATTGCACATCCGCTTACGGTTAAGCGTCAGTATAAAAAGAATGTTAAAAGAATTCTAAAAGTTAAAACAGCGACTGAAGAATTTGAAGGGACATTAATCGAAGCTGCAGAGGAGAATATTACTCTGTATTGGAAAGCAAGAGAACCTAAGCCAATAGGTAAAGGAAAGCATACGGTAGAAAAAACAATAGTTTTACCATATGAAGATATTAAGGAAGCAAAAGTGAAGATCATATTTTAATAAGAGAATGAAATGGAAAATATTGCGTTAATTGAGTCATTTTCAGAGTTTAAAGATAATAAAAGTATAGATAGAGTAACTCTAATGGCTATATTAGAAGAAGTATTTCGTGCAGCATTAAAACGTAGGTTTGGATCTGATGAAAACTTTGATATAATTATTAACCCAGATAAGGGAGATTTAGAGATTTGGAGAAACCGTATTGTAGTTGCAGATGGTTTTTCTGAAGATGATAACGAAGAAATAGAACTTGCTGAAGCAAAAAGAATTGAGCCAGATTTTGAAATCGGTGAAGATGTATCAGAAGAAGTAAAGTTAATAGATTTAGGGAGACGTGCAATTTTAGCATTGCGCCAAAATTTAATAGCTAAGATTCATGAACATGATAGTACAAATATCTTTAAACAATTTAAAGAATTAGAAGGTAGTATTTATAGTGCAGAAGTACATCATATTCGTCATAATGCAGTAATTTTGTTAGATGATGAAGGAAATGAAATTGTTTTACCTAAAAGTGAGCAAATTCGTTCAGATTTTTTTAGAAAAGGAGATTCAGTTCGTGGGGTTATAAAATCAGTAGAATTAAGAGGTAATAAACCTGCTATTATTTTGTCAAGAACGTCACCAGATTTCTTAGTGAAATTATTCGAACAAGAAATTCCTGAAGTATTTGATGGCTTAATAACGATTGAGCGCGTTGCAAGAATACCAGGAGATAAGGCAAAAGTAGCGGTAGATTCTTATGATGATAGGATTGATCCAGTAGGAGCTTGTGTTGGTGTAAAAGGATCTCGTATTCACGGTATTGTTCGTGAATTAGGAAACGAAAATATTGATGTAATCAATTTTACAAAAAACGAACCGTTATTTGTAGCAAGAGCATTAAGTCCAGCAAAAGTTACTTCGGTAGATATTAAGCTTTACGATGAAGAAAAAAATGGAAAGAAAGGACGTGTAAGCGTTTTATTAAAACCAGAAGAGGTATCAAAGGCAATTGGACGTTCAGGAGTTAATATTAGATTAGCAAGTGAATTAACAGGATATGAAATTGATGTTCAACGTGAAGGTCTTGAAGAAGAGGATGTTGAGTTAACAGAGTTTTCTGATGAAATTGAAGCTTGGGTAATTGCTGAGTTCAAAAAAATAGGTTTAGAAACAGCAAAGAGTGTTCTTGAAAAAGATGTTTCGATGTTAGTGCAAAGAACCGATTTAGAAGAAGAGACAATTTTAGATGTTCAACGAGTTTTAAGAGAAGAATTCGAAGAGTAATAAAAGAATAAGGAAGTCAGTCTCCTGCAAAATTGATGATAATCAATACAAAATCTGATACACAAAGAAAAAAAACATAACTATACTAAACTATAAAGTGTGTTTTTTGAATATAAAGTATAAAATAATTTATGGCTGAAGGCAACAAATTAAGACTCAATAAAGTATTAAGAGAATTAAACATTTCTTTAGATAGAGCTGTAGAACACTTGGCTAAAAACGGTCATGAAATAGAAGCTCGTCCTACTACTAAAATTTCTGATAAAGAATATCAAATATTATTTGATGGGTTTCAAACAGATAAATCTAAGAAGATAGCCTCTAAGGAAGTAAGCGAAGAAAAGCGTAAGGAAAAAGAGACTAATCGTCAACGTGTTGAAGAAGAGCAGGAAAAGAAGAGATTAGAAGACGACGCTAAGAAGCAAGAAGTTTTAAAAGCTAAAGCTAAAAAGTTAGCCTTTAAAACTGTAGGTAAAATTGATGTGAAAACTGGTAAAGCAGTTGAAGAGAAAAAAGAGCCTGCGAAAGAACCTATAAAAGAAGAGGTAAAAGTGGTGGTAGAAGCCCCTAAAAAAGAAGTAACTGTTCAAGAAACCAAAAAAGTTGAAGAACCAACTGTTAAGGTAGAAAAGAAAGAGGTTAAGAAAGAACCTGTTAAAGTTGAAAAACCTACAATAGTGAAAACTGAAGCCCCTAAAAAGGTGGAGTTAAAAGAAACTAAAAAGGTTGTAGATACAAAAGTTGAGGAGGTAAAAGCTGAAAAACCAGTTGAAATTACTCCAGAAAATGCAGAGAAACTTAAAACTCAGTATAAAAAACTTGATGGTCCAAAAATTACAGGTCAAAAAATTGACTTAAAGCAATTTGAAAGACCTAAGAAGAAGAAACCTGACTCGAAGAATGACGCCGATAAAAAGAAGCGTAAAAGAATAAGTAAGCCAGGAACAGCTAAACCTGGATCTACTGCTAGACCACCGGCAAGAGGTGGAGCAAGAAGTGGTCCAAACAGAGGTGGCGGAGTAGGTCGTCCAGGAGGAAGAGGAAGACCAGGTCAAAGATCAGCAACACCTGTTAAAAAGGAGGAACCAACAGAAGCAGAAGTACAAAAACAAGTACGTGAAACTTTAGAGAGACTTCAAGGTAAATCTAAAAGAGGTAAAGGAGCAAAATATCGTAGAAATAAAAGAGATGCTCACAGAGAACATACAGAAGCTGAATTAGAAGCTCAAGCATTAGATAACAAAATCTTAAAAGTAACTGAGTTTGTTACTGTAAGTGAAGTTGCTACAATGATGGATGTTCCTGTAACAAATATTATTTCTTCATGTATGATGCTTGGAATGATGGTAACAATGAATCAGCGTTTAGATGCAGAAACATTAGTTATTGTTGCAGAAGAATTTAATCATAAAGTTGAATTCGTTGGAGCTGAAGTTGAAGAATCTATTGAAGAAGTAGTTGATAAACCAGAAGATTTAATAACACGTGCACCAATTATTACGGTAATGGGTCACGTAGATCATGGTAAAACATCATTATTAGATTATATTAGAAAAGCAAATGTAATTGATGGAGAAAGCGGAGGAATTACACAACATATTGGTGCATATTCTGTAAACGTTGGAGATCAACAAATAGCATTTTTAGATACACCAGGTCACGAAGCCTTTACAGCAATGCGTGCACGTGGAGCTCAAGTAACAGATTTAGTAATTATTGTAGCAGCAGCAGATGATGATGTAATGCCACAAACAAAAGAGGCTATTTCTCATGCTCAGGCAGCAGGAGTACCAATTATTTTTGCTATCAACAAGATTGATAAACCAAATGCAAATCCAGATAATGTAAAAACGCAATTATCTCAGATGAATTTGTTAATTGAAGAATGGGGTGGAAACATTCAATCTCAAGATATCTCAGCAAAAATAGGAACAGGAGTTCCTGAATTATTAGAAAAAGTTTTATTAGAAGCTGAAATTTTAGAATTAAAAGCAAATCCTAATAAAAATGCTACTGGTGCAGTTGTTGAAGCATCATTAGATAAAGGTAGAGGATATGTATCTACAATCTTGGTTCAAGCAGGAACTTTAAAAATTGGAGATTACTTGTTAGCAGGTAAGCACAGTGGTAAGGTAAGAGCAATGTTTGATGATCAAGGAAATAATTTAAAAGAAGCTGGACCATCAACGCCAGTATCAATCTTAGGATTAGATGGAGCGCCACAAGCAGGTGATAAGTTTAATGTATTTGAAGATGAGCGTGAAGCGAAACAAATTGCAGCTAAACGTTCTCAATTACAACGTGAGCAATCTGTAAGAACTCAAAAAACATTAACATTAGCAGAAATTGGACGTCGTATTGCGTTAGGAGATTTCAAAGAACTAAACATTATCTTAAAAGGAGATGTAGATGGTTCTGTAGAAGCCTTAACAGATTCATTCCAGAAATTATCTACTGAAGAAATTCAAGTAAATATTTTACATAAAGGAGTTGGAGCAATTACAGAATCTGATGTGTTATTAGCAACTGCTTCTGATGCCATTATTGTTGGGTTTAACGTACGACCGCAAGGTAATGCTCGTGTAGTAGCAGATAGAGAAGAAGTTGATATTAGAACTTACTCAATTATCTACGACGCTATTAACGACCTTAAAGATGCAATGGAAGGGATGTTGTCTCCAGACATGAAAGAAGAAATTCTTGGTAATGTTGAAATTAGAGAAGTTTATAAAATCTCTAAAGTTGGTAACATTGCAGGATGTATGGTAATGAGTGGTAAGATTACAAGAGATTCTAAAATCCGTATTATTAGAGATGGAATAGTTGTTCATGATGGCGTATTAACTGCATTAAAACGTTTCAAAGATGATGTTAAAGAAGTAACAAAAGGATATGATTGTGGTGTTCAAATAAAAGGATACAATGATATTGCCGAAGGAGATGTAATTGAAGCTTATACTGAAATAGCAGTTAAGAAAAAGCTTAAATAAAGAGTAAAAACTATATAATTCATAAAAAGACACCTTATTTAAGGTGTCTTTTTTTATGGATTTTAATGTTATTTAAAGAGTATAATTTATATCCACGAAAAATATATATGTTTTTTAAATTATGTTGTATTTAAAGTCTCTTATTTTTATAGAATGTTTTGTTAAGTATAATAAGAATGCTAGTCTAATTCACAAATTAAACAACGGTAAGTTTACTAATTATTTAAAGGTAGTAGAAGAGTAGCGTCCATATTGTAAGTGATGTATTCTAAGTTTTGGGGTGTAAAATTACCTAAACATCTATAAGTAATAAAATTTATTATTGAACTTAATATTTTTAGTCATAAAAAGCCAATTTTAATTCAACTTTTTTTATTTAATTTAGTTTATAAATTTGAGATTTTTTACCATCTTTATTTATAAAATATAGTCCTTTATTTAGCCCTTTTATTAATAAAAATTCTTCTTCTTTATTGTTAATTATTGTTTTATTAACCAAATTACCATTGGTGTCATTTATGATTAGAGTAATGGGGTTTCTAGAAGATGAATAGCTAACACTTGCATGTGCTTTGTTGTTGGTTTCATTAGATTCGTCAGTGTTATTGTAATAATCAACATCAGTATGAATGTAATTAAAGGAAGGTAAACTATAACCAAGATAATTATCCCAAATATACAATTCTACACAATACTCTTTTGTTTCATTAGGGGCTATGGTAACTGTTCCCGCAGATGGAGCTGGAAGGTTCGCAATTATACTTGAAGCTAAAAGACTTACTCCATTTGATAAAACAAAGGAAACATTGTTTAAATTACCAGTATTATTACCTATATTTTTAACTGTAACGCAGAATTTATGGTTTTGATTACTTCTTAGATTTAAATAACTAGATGTATTTGTACTTGTCGTAACACCTCCTGCGTTTATAGAAATAGCAGTAACTTTAAAATCTGGTTTACCTTGTGGTATGGGACATCCATTATTAGATGATGGGCCTGCTTGATTGGGGCAATTATCGCAAACATTCCCTATAGAGTCGTTATCCGAATTTAATTGATTTGAATTGGATGTGCTTGGGCAATTGTCTTGGTCATCAGATACTCCATCATTATCTCTATCACAAACTACAGTATTTAGTAAAGTAAATCTATTATCAAAATAAGAATCTCTATCTCTAAAACTAGAGTTTTTCTTTATAATATAATAATAGCGAAATTCACCATCTTCATCCAATTTATAAAGTTTATTGACTTGTAAAGGACTTTTGGATTCTGACAATACATTAAAACGTCCTCTTCTTCCACTATTAATTACATTACCAGAACATAATAATGCTTGAGCTTCTGTCAAACTCTGACCTAAATTCCTTGTTTCATAACCTGTTTCTAGTAATTGACTATTAACACTAAGTGAATAAAAAACAATAAAGAATAGTAATATTTTTTTCATAATTTAATTTTAAAGATTACTATAACAATTTAGTATAAATGATATGAGATGAAGTAATTTAAAAGTAATGAAAATGTAAAAGTAAAGAGCACAAAAAAACCGAGCATATAGCTCGGTTTTTATATAAAGTTTTATTTAATTATAAACCTGCAGTTTTCCATGACCAAGTTGAAACATCAACTTTAGTACCTGTCTTATAATCTGCAGTATTTGAAGCATCAGCTCCGTCTATTTGAACATTAACTAATGGGCCATCATCTTTCATGTCGATATTTTTACTATATCCTTCTAACCATATGTTCGTAATAGTAGCACCAGATTGTTTCTTAAATTGTAATCCAGTACCTCCTACGGTAGAAATAGCTGTTAAGTTTTCAAATTTTGGATTACCGTTTGCTTTATCTCCTTCGAAAGCAGTAGAAAACCCATCTTTAGTATGAGAAATGTACGTGTTTTTTATTGTACCATTCCAACCTTCAGTCCAATCCACTGAATCATCTTCGTTGTTTTCTAAGTATAAGTTCATCGCAGAAACAGTTCCACCGAAAAACTCAACTCCGTCATCTGCACCATCAATAACGGCAATATTTTCAACTGTTGTTCCAGAACCTACAGAGTAAAAAGAAACTCCGTTATATTGAGATTCAGTATTAATTTGAGCACCAGTTCCTTTAATAACTAAATACTTAATAGTACCAGAGTTGTCATCATCTTTAGTACCACCATATTTAAATCCACCAACTTCAGCAGTTACGTCAACTCCTGCAGAAGTAGTTGCTTTACCACAAATAGTTAAACCTCCCCAGTCACCAGCTTTAGCATTAGCAGAGCTCATTACTACAGGAGCATCAGCAGTACCATTAATGTTAATTTTACCACCTTGTAAAACAGCTATATATACGTCAGTCCCTTTTGCATCAACAATAATTTTAGTTCCAGCTTCTATATTTAAAGTAGCTCCGTTTTGAACGATATATGATCCAGTTAAATTATAGATGTTATTTGCAGTTAATGTTACATTTCCAGTTACGTTCCCTTCTAAAGGTGTAATGTTTATTACTTCACCGTTGATAAAAGACCAAGAAGATATATCAACTTTAGTACCAGACATGTATTGTTTACTAGCTTCTCCTACAGCACCATCAATGATTACGTTAGCTAAAGGACCTGCATCTTTCATATCGATATTCTTGTCATACCCTTCTATGAATAAATTTGTAATAGTCGCACCAGATTGCTTTTTAAATTGTAATGCAGTACCACCAACAATTGACTTAGCAGTTAAATTAATTAATTTTGGGTTACCATTTAATTTATCTCCTTCTACAACAGTAGAAAAACCAGCTTTAGTATTAATAACATAAGAGTTTTCAACTGTTCCATTCCATCCTTCTGTCCAATCGATAGCATCATCTTCTAAGTTTTCTAAGTAGATGTTTTTAGCAGATACTGTACCTCCAAAAAATTCTAATCCGTCGTCAGCACCATCAAAAACAGCAATGTTTTCAACAATAGTTCCAGATCCTACAGCGTAGAATGAAACTCCGTTGTATTGAGATTCAGTATTGATTTGAGCACCAGTACCTTTAATTACTAAGTTCTTAATAACACCTGAGTTATCGGTATCATCAGTACCTCCATAGATAAATCCACCAACTTCAGCAGTAACATTAGTACCTGCAGTTGTAGTTGCTTTACCACAAATAGTTAATCCACCCCAATCTCCAGGTTCACCTTCGCTAGAACTCATAACAACTGGGTTTGTATTGGTACCATTAATATTAATTTTACCACCTTGTAAAACCGCGATATAAACATCAGTACCTTTTGCATCAGCAACGATACTTGTACCAGCAGGAATTGTTAAAGTAGCTCCTTCTTTAATTATAAAAGAACTAGTTAATGAGTAAGATTTATTTGATAAAGTGAAATTCTCAGTAAGTTCACCACTCATAATACCATTTTGTAATTTTTCTACCACATTTGAAACATCAGGAGGCAAAATACTTGGGTCATCACTACTACAACCTGTAAAAGTTAAAGCTGCAACAGATAAAGCTGCTATACTTAATAATTTAAATGATTTTTTCATCTTTGAATTCTTTATTTATTTTTTGTTTAACAAATTAACGATCCTTATTTCTCTTTTCTTTTAATTAAAGATTAACTGATCGTTACTTAAAATGACTAATGTTAATTTAAAGTTTTGTGTGTTTTAAAAGGTGTAGTTTAAGCTTAATGTAACCTGTCTTCCTTTTTTATAAGATGATACTGTTTCGTTAGTTTGAATTAAAGTATTTAAATCACGAACCAATTGTGTTTGATTTATAGCAGGGTTTAATAAGTTTTTTCCAACAAGTTTAACGGTAAAGCCTTTAAATAATTGTTTACTTGCTACAAAATCAAGTGTTATAAATCCTTTTTCAATAATTTCATCATTATAAAGAGTTGTACTGTTTGTAAAATCTTCTGGAGACCCTAAAGCATAAATTTTATCTGAAGCGTAATTACCAGTTAAGGTTGCAGAAAATTCATGCTCTTTATTATTAGCATAACTTAAAGAACCATTAGCTATAAAATCAGAAGCTCCTTGTAATTCAGATTCTTTTTTTCCTTTGTATTGATACTTGGCATCTAAATCTTGATTAAACCACATTTTTGTTAAGTTGGCAGTAGCGCTTAACATAGTTTGATCATCTTCATTTTTTAATAAGTTTAATCTGCTTTCAAGTTCAAAACCTAAAATATCAGCTTGCTCACCGGTATTGAAAAATTTAAAGTAACCTGATGAACCTTGATCTTGAGTTAAATTTATAGGATTGTTAATTTGTTTGTAAAAAGCAGTTGCAGAGAATAGCTCGTTTCTGCTAGGAAAAAATTCCCATTTTAAATCAATATTATAAATATCTGATTTTTCTAAATCTTCATTACCTCCAATAACACGACCCGTTGGTGAAACATATTCGAAAGGTGATAATTCTTTAAATTCAGGTAATGTTTGTGTTACACTTGAAGCAAAACGAATAAAATTATTCTCGTTAAGTTCATATTTCAAGTTAACACTAGGGTATAAACTTTCGTATACTTTATTAGTAGCTCCATATCTACCAGGGCGATTTGCTACATTCCATGACATATCTATTTCATCTCTTTCAAAACGTAAACCAATATTACCAGATAGTTTGTTGTCAAATTTAAAGTCGAAATTAGTATATGCAGCTAATACCGATAATTCTCCTTGGTATAAATCAGCTTGTGGGTTTCTTAGCGTTAAACCACCATTTGTACCTTGTTGTAAAGTTTGTGATATTTCATCAATAGAAGGTGCTGTAAAACCTTTTGCACGAAACCCAATGAATAATGAACTGAAAGTTCTTTCTTTTTTACGATAATTTAAACCGTAATTTAATTTATAAGGTTTTACCTCATAATCATCGACTGAAGACCCTAAAGCCCATTGGTTTTCTATAAAAGCATTGTATTCAATATCTTCTATTTTTTGAGAAGATTTTCTTTGCTGAAAGTCACCAACATGTGAAAACTGGATTAATGGACTTGAATTAATATTTAAAATATTTACCTCATTTCTAATACGATTAGGTTCCTCTGCTAAAACAAAATTGTAAGCAGCTGCCCAATTTAATTTGTTGTTTTCTTTCCAGTTATGCTCTCCCATTAACTGATTTACAACCATTGTTGTTTGTCTAAAGTTTTGGTCTCTAACAAAAGCTCCTGTTTCTTGTGGATCTTGATCAAATACATACCCTTCACCATTTCTACCTTGTTCATATAAACCATCTTCACCTGTGTTAACAAATAAAGTATTGTACTTTAATTTATTGTTTTGATTTAATTTCAGATCAATTCTAATGTAACCAGTACTGTTTGTTCTTGTTATGAAGTTTTCAACATCAGAAAATGAATTATTTAAGACATTTGATCTGTATGCTTTAAAGAAACCGTTTCTATATTCTGATGATTTAGAGTGAGAAATTGACGTTAAAATTTTCCAATCTTTGTTAAGGAAATTAAATTTTTTAGCTCCTGATAATGATATTCCATAGTTTATAGGCCTATCTGCATTTTTAGTATCCCATCCTTGTAGCGTCATTAAATTTTGAAGAGCATATTTTTTTTTATGAAACCCAAAAGTTACATCATTACTTACTATTGATTGTTTAAAATTATCGACTTTTAGAGCATTTGTATTTGCTCCTCCATTAATACTTATAGAAACCAGATCTTTTGTGTATTCTTTTGAAGCAATATCAACATTACCAGATCCTTGATCGACATAACTTGAAGTTGAATATGTTTTGCTGATACCTACGTTTTGAATAATATTGGTATTGAACAAACTTAAATTAACGTTCTTATTACTTACATCATCAGAAGGAATAGGTAAGCCATTCATTGTTGTAGATAAATATCGATCACCTAAACCACGAATATAAATATCGCCAGAACCTTCACTTTTAGCGACTCCAGATATTTTTGTAGTTGCAGAACCTGCATCACTAACACCTTTTTTAGAAAGTTCTTGAGCTCCTATACTTTCAACAATTACAGATGCTTTTTTTTGTTGTAATAATAATGCAGATTCTTTTTCTCTACTAACAGTTACTTTAATTTCAATTTCATCTAGTGAAACACCTTCGTTAGCACCTAGCTCTTGATTGATAATTAAAGGTTGATTTAATTTAACATCAATTTGTTTTTCTATAGTTTGATATCCTATAAAGCTAAAAACAATAGTTTGTTTGCCTATAGGTACGTTGATAGTGTATTTACCATCCATATCTGTCGTTCCTCCAATTGACGTTCCTTTTATAAAAACATTAGCAAAAGGTAATGCTTCTCCATTCATCTCTTTATCTGTAAGTGTACCTGATACAGTTCCTTTGTTTTGCGAAAAAGCAAAATGACAAAGACTTAAAAGAGTAATAATTATTAATTTTTTCATTCTAGATAACTTGATTTCTTAATTACACTGCAAATCTGATGCTAGATTGTAAATCTAATGTTACATGTAAATTATGGTTGTTTTATTAGAATGTTTCTAGAATGTTAATTGATGTACGTAATGTTATGAGAGTATTAATTTTGCATTACGCAAAAAAGGAGCGTCTATTTAGACGCTCCTTTTGAAATTATTTATGTTAAAAAAAAATTAAAAACTTGTAAATTTAATTCCTAAAACAAAGGTTCTAGGATTAGCAGGGCCGTAAATAAAATTACTGTCACGCTCTTTACCAATATCAAATTTAGTTTGATAATTGTCAAAAACATTTTTAACGCCAGCAGAAAGTTCAATATTAGTATGTAAGTTTTCTACTTCGAAAGTATAAGTACTATTAATTCCGAAGTTAAAAAAAGAAGGAGATTTGAAATACTCATCTTTAAGTAAGTTTTTATTAGAAGCTAAGTGTAATACATCCATTTTACCAGTATACACTAAATTTAAAGCAGTTTTAAATTTTTGATTTGGTGTATAGGTAGCTGTAGCATATCCATAGGTACTAGGAGTACGTAAGAATTCTTTTTTAGGGTCAAGTGCATCAGAATTGTTCACAGCGGTATTAAATTTACTTGATTGATGCGTTAAACCTGCATCTAATTGAATAATACCGTCATAATTTAAGCGAGTTTCTAGCGTAATTCCTTTTACAATAGCTCCGTCACCATTTCTTTTTTCAAAAACTTCACCAAACTGATCTTCACCTATTGATTCTAAATAAAAAGCATCTTTTAGATTAGTGTGAAAGCTCTCAATTGTAAATCCATAAATGTAATGTTCTGTAGGCATGTCATAGTTAAATGAAACTGTATAGCTGTTAGAACGTTCTCTTTTTAAATCATCAGCTAGTTGAACTCTAGAAACTCCACCACCAGCAAAAGCAATATGTAAATCAGCATCAAAGGCTTGAGGAGCTCTAAAACCAGTACCCCAAGTTGCTCTTAATTGTGCTTTTTCAAAGGGTTTAAATAAAAGTGAAGCACGTGGACTTGCAACATTGTTGGTAATTAATTTTCGAGTTCCATCTTTTTTTAAGGCATCTAACTTGTGGTGGTCATAACGAACACCAGCAAGTAAATTCCATTTTTCATTAATTTCCCAATCACTTTGAAAAAAGAATCCATAGTTTTTTGTTGTTTGATCTACGAAATACTCATATGCTTTAATTTCATCATAAACATCATCTTGAACAAATTCTCCACCAAGAGTTAATACATTATTTCCTTTAAAGAAATTATTTAGCTTATGGTTAAACTGAAGTCCACCTTGAAAAGTGGTCGTTTCAGAATTTCCATAAGGTGGTTTTGCTAAATGCGCTGTGTCTTCAGGACTTCCTATATCAGGCCTAATTCCTGTATAGTGTTCTCTTCCTGTGTATTGTGATGATAAATAAGTGATTAATGAACTTTTATCTTCATTAAAGTTAATTTGATAATCAATATTACCAACATACACATCGTGCGTACGTTCTTCAGATTGTAAAGCGAAGTGTGGAGCGTTTTTAATCATTTCTCCACCATAACGATATTCATTCATTTTACTAAAATTAATTTCTAGCTTTTGATTTTCAGTAGGCAAGAAAAACATATTTGTTCCAAAAGAATTGTTCTTTAATTTTGGAAGTTCAGAAAAATTGTCTCCGTTATGATCATAAATAGTACGAGCTCTATTGTTAATAAAAAATGAAATTCCAGCATTTTTTTCTTCGTTAACAACGGTTGCGTTACCTGCAATAATTTGATCGGCAGCTCCTTTAAGGTTTTGGTAGGTGTACCCAATACTATAGTTGCTTTTTTTAGGGATATTGGTAATTACATTAACAGTACCACCAATAGCGCTAGAACCATAAAGAGCAGATCCACCACCACGAACAACTTCAATACGGTCTATCATATTCGTAGGTATTTGTTCTAAACCATATAGGCCTGTTAATGGGCTAAAAATAGGGCGACCATTAATTAATATTTGAGAATAACCACCAGCTAAGCCATTCATACGTAATTGTGTGTAATTACAGGTTTGACAATCGGTTTCTACACGTAAACCTGTTTGAAATTTTAAACCTTCTGATAAATTACAAGCTTGCACGTTAGCCAAAGTTTGACTGTTAATTACATTTACAATTACGGGGTTTTGGGTTCTGCGTCTATCAGTTCTTGTTCCTGTTACGGTAATCTGATCAAGAAGCTCTGCGTGTTCTGTTAAAGAGAAAATAAGTATGTTTTCTTCAGATTCAGAAATTTTTATGTGTTTTTTTTCTGAAATATAACCAGTAAAAGAAGCAGTGATAGTTGCTTTTTTCAGTTTAAGACCTTCAATTATGAATTTTCCGTTTTCATTAGCTGTAGTTCCTTTTTTACTATTTTTAATGCTAATGTTTGCAAAAGGTAGTACTTCTCCTTTCGAATCGGTTATTTTTCCTGTAATAGTTTGACTATGTAATGTTGTCGATATACATAAAATTGCTATCGCAATAAATACTCTCATCTTATTTTATTTTTTCGCAAATATAAAATAATATTTAGACAAGGCTAAAAATATGTTTATGTAAAACAATATTTATATATTTGTGTATCTAAAAAAAATAAAGTGTTTAGTCAGTCAGAAGAAAATTACATAAAAGCTATTTATCATTTAGATGCTGTTTCTGAAAAAGGAATCAGTACAAACGCTATTGCAAAAAAAATAGTAACAAAGGCATCATCTGTTACAGATATGATTAAAAAACTGTCTGATAAAAAAGTAGTAATTTATAAAAAATACCAAGGAGTTACTTTAACAGAGTTTGGTAGAAAAACAGCAGCTAACATTATTCGTAAACATCGTTTATGGGAAGTTTTTTTAGTAGAGAACTTAAATTTTTCTTGGGATGAAGTTCATGAAGTTGCTGAGCAATTAGAACATATTAAATCTCCAAAACTAATAGATGAGTTAGATGCTTTTTTAGGGTACCCTAAAAGAGATCCACATGGAGATCCTATTCCTGATAAGGATGGGAATTTACAACAAATAGAAAAAAGTTTATTATCTACCTTAAGTAAAGGTGAACAAGGTGTTTGTGTTGGTGTAGATGATAGTTCTTCAGAATTTTTGCGCTTTTTAGATAAGCAAGGTGTTAAATTGGGACAAAATATTGAAGTGATAGATATAGAATCTTTTGATGGATCTTTTCAAGTAAATATTAATGAGAAAGAGATTACAATATCTAACAAAGTAGCAAATAATATATACATACAAAAAAATTAAAATGAAAAAACTAATAGTACTATTTGTAATTTTATTAGTAACAAGCTGTGGTAAAAAAGCAAAAAAGTTAAACGGAAAATTAAATGTAGTTACCACAACTACTATGATTACCGATTTGGTAAAGAATATTGGAGGAGATAAATTAGAGGTAAAAGGTTTAATGGGGGCTGGTGTTGATCCGCATTTATATAAAGCAAGCGAAGGTGATGTTTCAAAATTATTTAATGCAGACGTAGTTATATACAATGGATTACATTTAGAAGGTAAGCTTGAAAATGTATTCGAAAAAATGGAGTATCAAAATAAAAAAACAATTGTAGCCTCTAATGCAATTGATAAAAATTATTTAATAAGCTCAGAATTATTTGCTTCAAATTACGATCCTCATATTTGGTTTGATCTTAATAATTGGACAAAAATAACATCGTATGTTGCTGGTGAACTAGCAAAAATTGATGCTAAAAATGCTGATTTTTACAAAAACAATGCTAAAACATACTTAGATAAGTTAAGTGTATTGAATACACAAGTTGGAGATAAAATAAATGAATTATCAGTAGAAAAAAGAATTTTGGTAACAGCACATGATGCATTTAATTACTTCGGAAGACAACATAAATTTAACGTAGTTGGTTTACAGGGATTATCTACAGCAACTGAAGCGGGTGTTCAAGATGTTCAAAAATTAGCGAAGTTTATTATTGAAAATGAAGTGAAAGCAATTTTTGTAGAAAGTTCAGTTCCAAAACGAACTATTGAAGCTTTACAGGAAGCAGTAAAGTCGAAAGGACAAGAAGTTGTAATTGGCGGAACATTATATTCTGATGCATTAGGAAGTGCAGGAACCGAAGAAGGAACTTATATAGGAATGTATAAAGCAAATGTTAGTACAATTGTTAACGCATTAAAATAATATGGAAACAAAATACGCAGTAACAATTGATGATTTAACGGTAGCATATAATTACAAACCGGTACTTTGGGATATTGATTTAGCAATTCCAGAAGGAGTTTTAATGGCTATTGTTGGTCCTAATGGAGCAGGGAAATCTACCTTAATAAAATCTATTTTAGGAATCATAAAGCCAATTGCGGGAAGCATTTCGATATATGGAAAACCATATGATAAGCAACGGAAGTTAGTAGCTTATGTTCCTCAGAAAGGAAGTGTAGATTGGGATTTCCCTACTACAGCTTTAGATGTAGTTATGATGGGAACTTACGGAAGTTTGGGTTGGATAAAACGACCAGGAAGCTCGCAGAGAAAAACAGCATTAGAAGCACTTGAAAAAGTTGGAATGTTAGCATTTAAGAGTAGGCAAATTTCTCAACTTTCAGGCGGGCAACAACAACGAGTATTTTTGGCAAGAGCCTTGGCACAAAATGCATCTATCTATTTTATGGATGAACCTTTTCAAGGAGTTGATGCTACTACAGAAATAACAATTATTAATATTTTAAAAGAATTACGCAAAGCAGGTAAAACGGTAATTGTTGTACATCATGATTTACAAACGGTTCCTGAATACTTCGATTGGGTAACTTTTTTAAATGTGAAAAAGATAGCAACAGGACCTGTTAAAGAAATTTTTAACGATGATAATTTAACGAAAACTTACGGAATTAATTATAAAGTAAGCGTACAGCAATAATGGATTTACAAGAATACTTTAAACTCGTTTTTTCAGATTATACACTTCGAACGATTACAATCGGAACCGCTATTTTGGGTGCTATTTGTGGTATGTTAGGTAGTTTTGCTGTATTAAGGAAACAAAGTTTATTAGGTGATGCAATTTCACACGCATCGCTACCGGGAATTGCAATCGCATTTTTAATTACAGGAACAAAAGATACCAATGTTTTATTGTTAGGAGCATTGATAAGTGGACTAATCGGAGCTTTTTGGATACGAGGAATTGTAAAAAACACACATTTAAAAACAGATACAGCTTTAGGGCTTATTCTTTCTGTTTTCTTCGGATTCGGAATGTTACTTTTAACGTTTATTCAGAAAATGCCAAATGCAAATCAATCAGGATTAGATAAGTTTTTATTTGGTCAAGCAGCTACATTATTAATTAAAGATGTATGGTTTATGGCTATAGTAACAGCTATTTGTTTAGCCGTATTGTTACTTTTTTGGAAAGAATTTAAACTTTTGTTATTTGATGCAGATTATGCAAAAACGTTAGGGTTTAATATAAAATTTATAGATGCTTTAATTACAAGTTTTATTGTGCTAGCAATTGTATTGGGTTTACAAACAGTGGGCGTTGTTTTAATGAGTGCAATGTTATTGGCACCAGCGGCTGCGGCAAGACAATGGACAAATAGTTTGAGTACTATGGTAGTTTTGGCTGCGGTATTCGGATCACTTTCTGGTGTTATTGGTACGGGTATTAGTGCAAGTCAATCTAATTTATCTACAGGGCCCGTAATTGTTTTAGTAGCAGCTGTGTTTGTGTTGTTCTCATTTATTTTTTCACCTTCAAGAGGATTACTTTTTCGTCAAATACGTTTTTTAAAAAATCGAAGAGACTTACAACTACACAAAACATTGTCTTTTATGTTCGATCTTGTTAAGACACACCAAGATAAATCACATCCGCATGCGGTAAAAATATTGAATAATTTTCAAGGATATACAAGAGGTACCTTAAAAAAATTAGAAGAGAAAGAGTATATAAAAGTACAAGGTAGAATGTGGTCGATGACAGAAGAAGGATATCTGTTTGCAGGTAATTTATACAATCAACATATAGAAAATGAGTAGTGCTCAAATAGAAATACAATTAATAGCGAGTTTGGTAGCTATAGCTTGTGCAATACCAGGAGTGTTTTTGGTGTTGCGAAAAATGGCGTTAATTAGTGATGCAATTAGTCATTCGATTTTACCAGGTTTGGTAATAGGTTTTTTTATTACGCATGATTTAAATTCACCATTATTAATTTTAATGGGAGCATTATCCGGAATTTTAACCGTTATATTAGTTGAGTATATTCAAAAAACCAAATTAGTAAAAGAAGATACCGCAATTGGTTTAGTATTTCCTGCGTTGTTTAGTATAGGAGTGCTTTTAATAGCTAAAAACGCAAATGATGTTCATTTAGATGTTGATGCTGTTTTGTTAGGTGAGTTAGCATTTGCTCCGTTTGATAGACTGTTGATTAATGGAATAGATATTGGACCAAAATCATTATGGATTATCGGAACAATTTTACTTATTACTTTAAGTCTCTTAGTTGCTTTCTTTAAAGAGTTAAAAGTAAGTACATTCGATGCTGGTTTAGCAACTGCATTAGGCTTTTCTCCAGTAGTAATTCATTACGGATTAATGAGTGTTGCATCAATAACAACAGTAGGAGCGTTTGATGCTGTTGGAGCAATTTTAGTAGTTGCGTTAATGATAGCACCTGCTGCTACGGCTTATTTATTAACTAATGATTTAAATAAAATGCTAATTTTTTCAGTTGCTTTTGGTGTGTTTTCAGCTATTTCAGGCTATTGGGTAGCACATTGGTTAGATGCTTCTATTTCAGGTTCAATGATTTCAGTGCTTGGATTTGTATTCTTTTTAGTGTATTTGTTCGCACCTAATAGAGGTTTATTTTCTGTTCTTTATCGTAATAAGCAACAACAAAAAGAAGTACAATTGCTTACTTTTTTATTACACTTAAATAATCATCAAGAAGAAAACGAAAGACACATTAATCATTTAAACGAACATATTAACTGGCATAAAGTTAAAGCAAAATCTATTGTAGAATTAGCAGAGAAAAATAATATGATTATTGTTGAAAATGAAATCATATCGCTCACTCAAAAAGGAAAAACTTTTACAGAAAAGGCAATAGATTACATTATTACAAATGACGATTCGGAGATAGAATCAATGAAAAAAGACTTCTTTTTGTTTAGAGGTTAGAGTTCTTTGTTAAGTTTAGAGGTGGTTGAAAGATTTATTGATATTAAAATCACTCACCCAAGAATATGTAGTTTTTATACCAGATTTCACTTAATTAATCATGGTATGTAGGGCTTTAAAATTCATTCCTCCATTACTGTCGATTTGTTTGATATCAAAAGCCTTAGCAATAGGCCTGTATCTTCTCCATTTATCCGTTATTACTTTTGCCTCACGACTGACATAGTTAATAAATATATGTTATAAGGGTCTAGCAGAAAAGTCTTTAATTCTTCTAACTTTGCCATCACCTGTTAACTCAATAGCCATTATCGCTTTCTTAGTATTATCGCTTCTTCCAATCTTATCTTTCTCTCGTCCTGCTAAAACAAATTCATCAACATGAACAATCTCATCCATAGGATTATTACCACTATTTTCCATTGCTTCTCGAACTTTGTGCATAAATAATCTGGCTGTTTTTTCAGTAACACCAAAACGAAGACCAGCATAACTCGCTGATAAGCTTTCTGTATTAGTACTCATCTCAAAAAAAAACTTTACGAACTCCAAGCTTAACCTTCTGAAAAAGGGTATTGGCTGTTGCCGACTCTTGATGAGAGCAAATATTAAAAGTCCTAGAGAAATCTTTCCTAATCTGTGATTTTTTATAAACACATTTCAGACATTCAAAACTTTTATCTCATTTTATTTCTACCAAATATTTTTTACAGTCTAGATCCGTTTTGAAACGATCAGTGAACTCTAGAAGGTTTTGTCCTTTAAAAATACCCATAATATACCCGTATTTATTATGCTTTAAGATATGAATTTAAATACTGACCTCTAAAATTAAATTATATTCAACACTTCTTCATTTAAACTAGCTAAGGTAGTTTGGTGAATAATTTATGCAGGAAATACTTTTTTATTAATTTCAATTCTATCAAAAGTAGCTGTGGCATCTGCAAAAATAATAGTATCGAGGCCTAAACTTCCAGCCATTCTTGTAGTGGTAGATATACAATGATTGGTGGTAAGACCAACAATAACTAATTTGTGAATATTATTTAATTGCTGTTCTAAGTCGGTACCAATAAAACTACTATTTACTTCTTTTATAAGTAGAGGCTCGTTATTTGTAGGCTTCGTAAAACCTTCTTGTAGGTCGATTAATAGTAGCGCTGTATTTTGGTTTCTTAGTTTCATTATAATTTTTAATTACCGTTAATAATTTCAATAACAGATTGGCGTTCTTTATTTAAAGTAAGTTTAGTTATATCGGGTCTAGAATAATGACCAGAGGGATCAAAATTATGACGTTCTTCTAATATTTTCTGAAAATCTATCGTAGTAATAATTAAATCTTCTTTCCCTGTAACAGGCGGAATAATCCATTCACCATCAGGTCCTGCAATACAAGAACCCCCATTGGCTAATACTTGTGGAGCATTTTTAATAATTTCTTCATAATTAGGAGTGTCTTTAGGGAAATCATCAATAGTCATATAGCCACTTACAGAAACAACAAACGATCTTGCCTCTTTAGCTATAAATTTAGTAATATCTATAGTATTTCTTTCAGCTCCAGGCCAAACAGCAATGTGTAGGTTTTCACCTTGAGCATATAAAGCAGTTCTAGGTAAAGGCATCCAGTTTTCCCAACAATTTAATCCGCCAACAGTAAATTGTTTTAATGAATGTACTTCTAATCCGTTACCATCACCAGGAGACCAACTTAATCGTTCTTCATAAGTAGGTTGTAATTTTCTGTGAACAGATTTTATTTCACCATTTAGATCAATGTATACTAAAGAACAATACAAACTATGTCCACCACGGTTTTTAGCTCTTTCTATAATGCCTATGTAAATGGCAATTTTATGTTCTTTAGCTAGTGCACATATTTCATCTAATTCTCCAGCTTCAATTTGAATGGCATTTTTAATATAATGTGCGTGAATTTCTTTTTGTACTTGAGATTCAAATTCGGCTGCATTAGTTATAGATAACCAAAACGGATAACCAGGTAAAAAACTTTCACCAAAAATGACTAATTCACATCCTTCTTTGGCTGCTTTTATAATATAAGATTTTGTTTTTTCAATAGTAAGTGCTTTGTTTAACCAAACTGGTGAAATTTGAGCCATTCCTATTTTTAAAGTGTTTTCCATCTTAATTATGTTTTAGTATTTAAGTCTTTAACGAAGATATATAAAATCAATGAACAGAATTTGTTAATTCATAAAAGAGGAGTTTAATATCTCAGGTTGATAATTATTGTGAAATAATACAACAAAAGTAAGAATGTCTATGTACAAGTACGGTATGTGTACTTCAATACCCTTTGTTTTACGAGTAATATAGTATTGTTTTGTATTTGTATTTAAAAACAATATTTTATGAGAAAATTATTTATTAAGTCATTATTATTATTTCTTAGTGTAAGTGCCTTAGGACAAAGTAAAACAAAGTCGTTTGATTTTAAAAAAGGAGAAGTATTAGATGTTCTATTAATTTCTACATTTCCTAATGTTGGAACATTATTTGAGAAATATAAAAAAACAGCTTTTCCTGTAGCTTTTAAATATACATATCAACCACAACCTGGATTTGCAATAAAAAAACTGGTATTAGGAAATCATTTACCAGTTAGTTTGGTTATTGGAAAATGGAAAAGTAAAAAAAAGAGAGAAGGTTTTTTAGATAATATAGTGAGTGAAGTACCCGATTTTCATGAACAAAGAAAAGCTCTTTTTAGTTATTTTGAACTTACATATTATGAAATGCCCAAAGATATTAGTTTCTCTGTAAATAGTGATCGTTACAATGTGGCGAGTGCATTATGGGGAAAGGACAAAACAAGCCTTACAAAGTTTTATAACCAATGGGAAAATAAAATAAAAAAGCACGGAGGGAAATTAATTATTAAACTTACCAATGGAAAATCACCAATGGGGTATTATTATAATGCAGATGTTTTTTGTATCATTGAATGGAACAGTAAAGAAGCCTTTGATGTTTTTATTAAAAAACACCCTTTATCAAGTTATAAAGCTTTAAAGAATGTACATCAATTTGTAATAAAGTAACTTGTTTCCGTAAAATATAATACATGCAAGAAATTCTAAATCAATTAGTTTATTTTGGTTTTTTACAAAGCCTTTTTTTAATATCAATATATATGTTTTCTCTAAAAAAAAGAGCAAGTGTTAATGGGTTTATGATTGCTTTTGTATGTGTTATTACAATAGGTTTACTAGGTAAAACTTTATATAATGCGAATATTTGGGGTAAGAATTTTAGATTGATAGCATTATCTGAATTTTCAGCGTTACTTTTTGGACCTACAATATATCTTTTTATACGTTCAGTATTAAATAGAACAAAGTTCTCAAAATCAGATTTGATACATTATATTCCGGGAGTATCTTATTCTGTATTTATTCTAGTGTATTTTATGATTCCAGAAGATTCAGTTATTATCGATAGAGTTAAAACGGGAGAATTACAGAGAGTAATTTATGCTTGTCATGCAGTAGGTTTAGTTGTGAATATACTATACTGGTGGTTAGGTTACAAGGTTTATAAAGATTTTTGTGATATGATAAAGAATGAGGTTTCTTACGTGCCACATACCCGTTTTTTAGTCACTTTCTTGTACGTAACAGGTTTTTGTTTGCTAATATGGGTAATCCTTTTTCTAACAAGTTTTTTTGGTTTCTCTATGTTAGAAAGAAATGCACGTCCTTATATCTGGATTATTTTAAGTTTTATAATTCTATTTATAAACTATTATGTGATTGTTTCTCCAAAGGTTTTAAGTTTTATTCCAGAGATGTCTTTAAAGAAATACACGCAATCTAAGCTAAGTTTAGATGATTTAGAAAGGTTAAAACAAGAACTAGATAAATTGATGTTAGATAAAAAGCCATATTTAAATAATAAATTATTAAAAACAGAATTAGCGCAAATGTTAGGAGTTAATAATCCAGAATTAGCTAGACTACTTAATGAAAACATAGGAATGAACTTTTTTGAATATGTGAATTACTATCGCATTAAAGAGTTTGTAAATTTAGCAAGTACAAAAAAAGCAAAACAACTTACTTTTTTTGGCTTAGCTCAAGAAGCAGGTTTTAATTCTAAAACAACATTTAATAAATCATTTAAAAAATTAATGGGAGTTTCTCCTACGACTTATTTTAATCAAAATACATAAAATGAAAACACTATATATAACCATTGTTTTACTATTTTCTTATATAATAGTATATCCTCAACTAAAAATACCAAGTCTTAGTTCTTCTTCGGAAGTAAAACAAAAGGTAGGGCTTACAGAAATTACAATTGAATATTCAAGACCAAGTAGAAGAGGACGTATTATTTTTGGAGAATCAGGCTTGTTACCAAATAAAGAAGTATGGAGAACAGGAGCTAATTCAGCAACAAAAATCATTTTTTCAAAAGCTGTATTTATTAAAGGCAATGTGCTGGGAAAAGGGATATATACTATTTTGAGTTTTCCAAATGATAAAATATGGAAAATGAAATGGTATAGATATACCGATTCAGATTGGAATTTTTATAAAGATAAAAAACCTGTTTTTGAAATTGAACTTCCGGTAATAAAAATGAACTCTAAAGTAGAAACATTTGAAATACATTTTCAAGATGTAACTTTAAATAGTACTGATATTGTTTTAGAATGGGAACAAACCAAAATTAAAGTACCTGTAAGAGTAAAAGAAAATGAGGAGATCTTGAAATCGATAGATAGAGTTTTATATGGACCAAGTAGTTTTGATTTCTATCAAGCGGCATTGTATCTTCATGAAACGAAAACAAATTTGAATAAGGCACTAATGTATATTCAAAAAGTAACTAAATCTAAAGAAGCATTGTTTTTTCAAGTAACAAGAGAAGCAATGATTCTTAAAGATTTAGGAAAAAACAAAGAAGCTGTAAAGGTAGCTAAAAGAGCATTGTTGTTGTCTGAAAAAGCAAAAAACAATGATTTTGTTCGGTTGAATGAGAATGTCATTAGTGCGTTAGAAAAGTAATTTTAATATTTAGGAATATCAGATAGTTAATGGTTTTCTGTATTTATCTATGTAAGGTTAAGTTTTTACCTTAATTTTAAATAAATCACCTTTAGTTTTTTGTTTAAAAGAATTACTTTGCATAAAATATCTAAGTGGGAAATCAATCTAAATTTCAAGTATATAATGCATCTGCAGGTAGTGGGAAAACTTTCACACTTGTAAAAGAGTATTTAAAAGTATTATTGAATTCTGATGATATTTTTACTTTCCAGAAGATATTAGCAATTACTTTTACGAATAAGGCTGCTGGAGAAATGAAAGAGCGTGTGTTAGAGAACTTGCAAGGGTTTTCTGAAGGAAAAGAAAATGATTTATTTCAAATTATTAGTAATGAAATTCAAGTAGATAAAGCTACTATTAAGCACAGAAGTAAGCAAATCATAGATGCTGTTTTGCAAAATTACTCAGCTTTTTCTATTACAACTATTGATAGTTTTACGCATAAAATTATTAAAAGTTTTGCGTATGACTTGGGATTGTCGCTTAATTTTGAAGTAGAAATGGATGCAGTTTCTCTCTTAAATGAAGCTGTTGATGTATTAATTTCTAAAATTGGTACAGATAAAGATCTAACAAAATTATTAATAGACTTTTCTTTAGATAAAGCTGATGATGATAAATCATGGGATATTTCTCGTGAGTTAAATGAATTTTCTAGAATTTTATTAAATGAAGATGATACAAAACATTTTAGAGGACTAGCTGATAAAAGATTAGTCGAGTTTACTGATTTAAAAAGTAAGTTATCTAAACATCAAAAAGAAATTAAAATCCGATTTATAGAAATTGGTAATGATGGTTTACAGATTATAGAGGTAGCGCAGATTGGTCATAAAGATTTTTATAGATCTATGTTTCCAAATCATTTTTTAGCATTAGCTAACAACCCTGAAAAAGCAAAGTTTTTTGAAGATTCGAAACTACGTGAGCGTGTTGAAGAGAATAATTTTTATGCAAAATCAAAATCGGACGCTATAAAAAACGCTATTGAAGCTGTTTTACCTGATTTATTGAACTTATATAGAGAATCTGAAAGGCTGTATCAGCAATTCTTAATGAATAAGTTGGCATTAAAAAGTATTATTCCTTTAGCTGTTTTAAATCACATAAATTTAGAATTAACACGTATAAAAGAAGATAATAACATTCGGTTAAACGCTGAATTCAATCAATTAATTTCTGATAATATAAAAGATCAGCCAGCGCCGTTTATTTATGAACGAATAGGGCAACGATTTATGCATTACTTTATTGATGAAATGCAAGACACATCAGTATTACAATGGAAAAACATAATTCCGTTAATAGATAATGCACTAGCGCAAGAAAATAGTAATTTATTGTTAGTAGGAGATGGAAAGCAAGCTATTTATCGTTGGCGTGGTGGAAAAGCAGAACAGTTTATTTCATTAGGATCAGCTGTAGATAACCCGTTTCATGTTCCGAAAGAAATAAAAACATTAGAAACCAACTACAGAAGTTATACGGAGGTTATAGATTTTAATAATCAGTTTTTTCAACACATTTCCAATTTTCTTCAAAATGAAAATTATAGACAATTGTTTATAGAAGGGAACAAGCAGTTAAAAACAGTTAAAGAGGGTGGATTTGTTTCGCTGTCTTTTTTAGATAAGGAAGATGAAAAAGAAAATGAGGCTTTAAAATACCCGAAAAAAATTTTAGAAACGATTAGGAGTTTAGAAAAAGATTTTTCTTTAAACGAAATATGCATTTTGGTGCGTAAGAAAAAAGACGGAATTTCGGTTGCCAATTATTTATCTGAAAACGGAATAAATATTATTTCATCAGAAACATTATTATTACAAAATAGCGCTAAGGTTAATTTTATTGTTGATGTTTTACAAGTTATTCAACATAGTAATGATAAAGAAACTTTATTAGAGGTACTGTATTTTTTGCATGAGCATTTGAAGTTAAAAACTGATAAGCATTTATTTATATCGGAAATTATTCATCAGCCTAACGAGATTGTTTTTAAAGAATTAATAAAATATAAATTATTTTTTGACTTGTCTACTTTTCATCAATTACCATTTTATGAGAAAGCAGAAGAAATTATTAGAAGCTTTAAATTAATTGACTCTTCTGACGCTTATGTGCAGTTTTTTTTAGATGTTGTTTTAGAACAACAACGAAAAGGAACAAGTATTCAAGAATTTTTAGATTTTTGGGAAGTTAAAAAAGCAAATTTAAGTATTGTAGCCCCCGAAAGTGGTAATGCAGTTCAAGTAATGACAATTCATAAGTCTAAAGGGTTAGAATTTCCTGTGGTTATTTTTCCGTATGATTTAGAGATTTATCGACAAGTAAATCCAAAAATTTGGCTAAATCAGCTGCCTGAGAGTTTCGAAGGTTTTAAAGAACTATTGGTTCCGTTTAATAAAGATTTGAAATCGATAAGTAATCGAAGTTCAGAAATATATGATCATCAGCGTGAAGAATTGGAATTAGATAATTTTAACCTTCTATATGTGGCATTAACGCGTTCGGTTGAACAATTACATGTTATTACTGAATATAAAATTTCGGCAAAGGGAGAGGAGAATACTAATTTTTATTCAGGAATTTTTATCAACTATTTAAAGGAAAAAGGCCTTTGGAGTAATGATGAATTGGAATATTCTTTTGGTAATCGATCTAGAGTTAGTAAACAAAAAATAAATACTTCTATCGCAGAGACCCAGGAAGAGTTTATAACAACACCTTGGCAAGAACATAATATTCATATGTTAGCAAGTGCATCTAAACTTTGGAACAATGAACAAGGTAAGGCTATTGAGTTTGGAAATTTGATTCATGAAATGATGGCTAAAATCATTACAAAGAATGATGTAGAAACAATAGTAAATAAATATGAACAAGAAGGAGTTATTAATAAAGAGCAAGCAAAGACTATTTATATAGATATTAATAAAATAGTAAATCATATAGAATTACAAAATTATTATTCAAAAAATGTAACGATATATAATGAACGTGAAATTGTAGATGTTGATAATCAGATTATGATTCCTGATAGGTTAGTTTTTGATAATGAAGAGGTTACTATTATTGACTATAAGACAGGGAAACCATCAAATAGTTATCACCAGCAATTATTGCGATATGAAAGAGTTTTAAAATCGATGAATTTTAAAGTTGTTAAAAAACTACTTATATATATTAATGAAGAAATTTTGGTTGAAGAAGTTTAACAACTAACTTTGACTTTTTAAATATAAATGTTAGACCAAGCGTAGTCGAGGTATAAAAGATAATAATATGTACGGAAAAATAAAAGAACAATTACAAAAAGAAATTCAGGAAATAAAAGATGCTGGATTGTATAAATCTGAAAGAATTATTACATCATCACAAGATGCAGCAATAAAAATATCAACAGGTGAAGAGGTAATTAACTTTTGTGCTAATAATTATTTAGGATTGTCAAACCATCCAGAAGTAATTCAAGCAGCAAAAGATGTTATGGATACACATGGTTTCGGAATGTCGTCTGTACGTTTTATTTGCGGTACGCAAGATATTCACAAACAATTAGAAGAAAAGATAGCTGAGTTTTATACAACTGAAGATACTATTTTGTACGCAGCAGCTTTTGATGCAAATGGTGGTGTTTTCGAACCATTATTAACAAAAGAAGATGCAATTATTTCTGATAGTTTAAATCACGCCTCTATCATTGACGGGGTTCGTTTGTGTAAAGCAGCTCGTTATCGTTATAATAATAATGACATGAGTTCTTTAGAAGAACAATTAATAGAAGCGAGTAAACAAGGTCATCGTTTTAAAATTATTGTTACTGATGGGGTTTTCTCTATGGATGGTATTGTAGCAAAACTAGATGAAATTTGTGATTTAGCAGATAAATACGATGCTTTAGTAATGGTTGATGAATGTCATGCAGCCGGATTCATTGGTAAAACAGGTCGTGGTACTGTTGAGTTAAAAAACGTAATGGATCGTGTTGATATTGTAACAGGTACTTTAGGAAAAGCACTTGGAGGTGCAATGGGAGGCTATACAACGGGGAAAAAAGAAATTATTGAAATTTTACGTCAACGTTCTCGCCCGTATTTATTTTCAAACTCATTAGCACCAGCAATTGTAGGGGCATCGTTAAAAGTATTTGACTTATTATCAAATGATACCTCATTACGAGATAAATTAGAATGGAATACGAATTACTTCCGTACAGAGATGGAAAAAGCTGGTTTTGACTTGGTAGGTGCAGACGCAGCTATTGTTCCAGTTATGTTATATGATGCAAAACTATCTCAAAACATGGCTAATAAGTTATTAGAAGAGGGAATCTATGTAATAGGTTTTTTCTTTCCAGTGGTGCCAAAAGATAAAGCAAGAATTCGTGTGCAACTGTCAGCAGCACATGAAAAAGAACATTTAGATAAAGCGATTGCAGCCTTTACAAAAGTAGGTAAAGAGTTAAATGTGATTTAAATATATTAATCGAAAACTTGCATTTATTGTAAGTTTTTGTAGATTTGCTTTTGTAAATAAGTTTTTACAACTTACATTTGCGGTATATATAAACGAACTTTTTAATTTAAAATTTTTATAATGAAACAAATCAAAATAGCTGTGATAGCTTTGTTTACGTTCGCTACTTTAGGGACAGTAAACGCACAGGATTCAGATAACCCATGGGCGGTTGGATTTGGAGTTAACGCTGTTGACGTTAGAATTCCTTCTGAATTTGGAGATTATGCAAAGGATTATATCGGTACTAGTGACTGGAATGTTTTACCTTCTATTTCAAGAATAACTGTAGATAGATATTTAAACGATGGTTTTTCTTTACAATTAGCTGGTTCTTTAAATAAAATTGAAACTTTTAGAACAGAAAATGATAGCGATGAGCTTTACTGGGCAATTGATGCTAACGTAAAGTACGACTTAAATAACTTATTCGGAGAAACTTCATGGTTTGATCCTTATGTATATTTAGGGGGTGGTTACACTTCTTTAGCTGATCAAGGTGAAGGAATGTTAAACGCAGGTTTTGGATTCAACACTTGGTTTAATGATAACTTAGGATTAAACTTCCAATCAGGAGGGAAAAAAGAATTTGGTGATAAAGTACAAGATCACTTTCAGCACTCAATTGGTTTAGTATTTCAATTTGGAGGTACTGATACTGATGGTGATGGTATTTTTGATAAAGATGATGCTTGTCCAGAAGTTGCTGGTTTAAAAGAATTCAACGGTTGTCCTGATACTGATAATGATGGTATTAAAGATGCTGATGATGCTTGTCCTGAGGTTGCTGGTTTAGCTGCTTTAAACGGATGTCCTGATACTGATGGAGATGCTATTGCTGATAAAGATGATGCTTGTCCTACTGTAAAAGGAACAAAAGCTAACAACGGATGTCCTGATACTGATGGAGACGGTGTAGTTGATAGTAAAGATAAGTGTCCTGCTGTTGCTGGTCCTTCTGAAAATGGAGGTTGCCCTTGGCCAGATACTGATGGAGATAGTGTTTTAGATAAAGACGATAAATGTCCTAAAGTTGCAGGTGTTGCTTCTAACAACGGATGTCCAGAAGTAGTAATTACTAAAGCTGCTGAGAAAAAATTAAATGACTTCGCAAGAGCTATTTATTTTAACTCAGGAAGAACAACTTTTAAAGCTGGTGTTACTGATAACTTAAACAGAATTGCTGCTATTATGAAAGAATATCCTAAAGCTAACTTTAGTGTTCAAGGACATACAGATAGCCAAGGTAGAGCTGCTAACAATAAAAAATTATCTGAAAGAAGAGCTAAGGCTGTTTTAGATTATTTAGCTACTAAAGCTAGTGTTGCAGGATCAAGATTAACTTCTGCTGGATTTGGTGAAGACTATCCAATTGCAAATAACAAAACTAGAGCGGGTAGAGCTCAAAACAGACGTGTTGAGATTAAATTAGTAAAATAATTTATTCAAACATAATATTTAAAGCCTCGCATTTGCGAGGCTTTTTTTTGTGCAATATTTTTAATAAAAATAGTATGAAAGACTTTTTAAATTCCGTTAAAAAAATTACCTTTGCGCCTTTCAAAAGGAGCTAACGCTCACATAGCAAATTAAATAACTTTAATTACATATAGTAATGTCTACAATAACAGGTAAAGTTTCTCAAATTATTGGTCCAGTTATCGATGTTGAGTTCAATATAGAAAATGCTGAATTACCAAGAATTTACGATTCATTAGAAATTAAAAAAGCTGATGGTTCTATTCTAGTTTTAGAAGTTCAACAACATATAGGTGAAGATACGGTTCGTACTATTTCTATGGATGCAACTGATGGTTTAAGTAGAGGTACAGAAGTTATCGCTACTGGTAATCCAATTCAAATGCCAATAGGGAATGATATTTATGGTCGTTTATTCAACGTTACAGGTGATGCTATTGATGGATTAGGAAATTTACCAAAAACTGGAGATTCAGGTTTGTCAATTCACCGTCAAGCACCAAAATTTGAAGATTTATCAGTTTCGACTGAAGTTTTATTTACTGGGATTAAAGTAATTGATTTAATTGAACCTTATGCAAAAGGAGGTAAAATTGGATTGTTTGGTGGAGCCGGAGTTGGTAAAACTGTATTAATTCAAGAGTTAATTAACAACATTGCAAAAGGACATGGTGGTTTATCTGTCTTTGCAGGTGTAGGTGAAAGAACTCGTGAAGGAAACGATTTATTAAGAGAGATGTTAGAGTCAGGAATTATCAAGTATGGTGATGACTTTATGCACTCTATGGAAGAAGGAGGATGGGATTTATCTAAAGTAGATAAGCCAGGTATGAGAGGATCAAAAGCTACTTTCGTATTCGGACAAATGAATGAGCCACCTGGAGCACGTGCACGTGTTGCATTATCTGGTTTAACAATTGCTGAGTATTTCCGTGATGGGGCAGGAGAAGCGCAAGGAAAAGATGTGCTGTTTTTCGTAGATAATATCTTCCGTTTTACACAAGCAGGTTCTGAAGTATCGGCGTTATTAGGTCGTATGCCATCGGCAGTAGGATATCAGCCAACATTAGCTACAGAAATGGGAGCAATGCAAGAACGTATTACTTCTACTAAAAAAGGATCTATTACCTCTGTACAAGCAGTTTATGTGCCTGCAGATGATTTAACAGATCCAGCACCAGCTACTACATTTGCGCATTTAGATGCAACTACGGTATTATCTCGTAAAATTGCCGAATTAGGTATTTATCCTGCTGTAGATCCATTAGATTCTACTTCAAGAATTTTATCTGCTGAAGTATTAGGAGATGAACATTATAATACAGCAACAAGAGTAAAAGAAATTTTACAAAGATATAAAGAGTTACAAGATATTATTGCCATTTTAGGTATGGAAGAATTATCTGAAGAAGATAAATTAGTAGTACACAGAGCACGTCGTGTACAACGTTTCTTATCTCAACCTTTCCACGTTGCTGAGCAATTTACAGGTATTCCAGGATGTTTAGTAGACATTAAAGATACTATTAAAGGGTTTAACATGATTATGGATGGGGAATTAGATAAATATCCTGAAGCTGCATTTAACTTAAAAGGATCAATTCAAGAAGCAATTGATGCTGGAGAAAAAATGTTAACTGAAGCATAGTTAAAATAATAATTAACAATAATTAATTCTGTTTAAATTATGTTTTTAGAAATTGTAACTCCAGAAGCTATTTTATTTTCATCGGAAGTAGATTCTGTAACTGTACCAGGTATTAACGGAGAGTTTCAAATGTTAAATAATCACGTGTCAATCGTGTCTATTTTAACTAAGGGAGCTGTAAAAATACATGTACATACACAAAATCATTTAGTTTTTGATGATTTACACGGTAGTATTGGAAGTTTACCAGAAGATGATAAAGTCTTAACTTTACCTATAAAATCTGGAACTTTAGAAATGAAAGGTAATAAAGTAATAATCTTAGCAGATTAATTATTTTAGAATTTATATAAAAGCCAAACTTTAAGTTTGGCTTTTTTTGTTTTATAAAGAGTTTAACTATTGATTTTAATTATATTTGCATTGATGAATGGAATATTTTTATTTATAGGTGGTCCTGAGATTTTTATAATCTTACTAATAGTTGTTATGTTATTTGGTGCGGATAAAATTCCTGAAATAGCTAGAGGGCTAGGAAAAGGTATGCGTCAAATTAAAGATGCCACTAACGATATTAAAAAAGAAATTAACGATAGTGCTAAAAATCAAGGCATTGATGCTGATTTTGTAAGGGATATAAAAAAAGAAGTTACAAAAGTTAAAGATAATATTGACGATTTTACAGGGCCTATAAAAAGAAAATAGTTATTACTTCACTCTACTAATTGTTAAGCCGTCTCTTATTGGTAATAAAACTGTTTCTAAGCGATTATCTTCATTTAGCTTTCTATTATACTCTAAAAGAATTTTAGTGTCAATATCCTTTGGATTTAATTCCTCTACCACTTTTCCACTCCAAAGCACATTGTCTGATAAAATAACTCCACCAGTATTCATTTTTCCAATAATCAAGTCAAAATAATTTAAGTAATTAGATTTGTCTGCATCAATAAAAACTAAATCAAATTTTTGATTAATCTTCGGAATGATTTCTATAGCATTTCCAATATATTGTTTAATTTGATTCATGTAATCAGATTTCTTAAAATACTTAGACTGTAGCTCTTCTAACTCTTCATTTTTATCAATAGTATATAGTATACCATCTTTAGATAATCCTTCAGCTAAAGATAAAGCAGAATAGCCAGTATAAGTACCAATCTCTAAAATTGATTTAGGTTGAATTAATTTTGAAATCATTGATAAGACTCTACCTTGAAAAGCACCGCTTAACATTCTAGGGTTTAAAACTTTTTGCCAAGTTTCTTTGGTTAATTCTTGTAATATTTTAGGCTCTTGTTGAGAATGATTAACAACATAGGTGTCAATTTTTTCAGGAAGAAAATGCATAGTTTTAAATTTAATTCAAAGATATATAAAAACGGAATCTATTATAAAATAAATTCCGCTTCAATTTAATCTAACAAAAAATAGAACTTATTAATTAAGTTGATTTAATTGCTCTTTTAGAATATCTTTATCATTTTGAGATAAGCACTTTGTTTCACTTTTACAATTAGAAGCTTTCATTTTAAAAATAGTTGACATTTTGCGGTTTTGTTTTGTATACAAAGCACAAATTTTGCAAGTTAATAAATGCAAGTTAAGTTGTATTTTCTCATAAAATGAGGCCTCATTATATTGTGCTTTATCACAAATAGTAGTTGCTTCATCACAAGTTATTTTAAATTTCTTAAACATTATTTCTTACTTATTAAACCAGTTTTTTTCCATACAATTTCTTAGCTGAGTTCTAGCCCTATGAATGATAACCCATAGGTTTGACGGAGTGATATTTAATTCCTTACAAATTTCTTCAGTTTCAAACTCTTGAATAGTCTTCATTCTAAAAACCATAGCATATTTTTCAGGTAAATGATCAATACATTCATCTAGTTGAGATTTTAATTCATTGTTCTCAATGCTTTTTTCAGCTGTATTGTCCCAAGATTGCGGAACTCGCTCTTCAATCCAATTACCTTTATCTTCACCGTTGTCATAAAAATTCATTCTAACTTCGGCTTGTCCTTTTTTAGAATTTATTTTTCGATAATGATCAATTACTTTTCTTTTTAAAATTGATACTAACCAAGTTCTTTCGGTTGATTTTCCCTGAAAGTTTTTTGCAGATTTAAGCCCTGCAAAAAATGTTTCTTGAACTAAGTCCTTAGCTATATTAGAATCATTTACACGTGATACCGCATAATTAAATAAATAATCAGCGTAATCATCTACCCATTTATTTGGAGATAATGTGTTGGATTTGTCAGTCTGGTTCATTACCCCAAATATAAGTTATTTTTTATTTAATGAGACTTTATATATTCTACTTAATCCATTAGGATTAGTATTAATGTAATTAATAATTTCTTTTAGTTTTTTTCTTTTTTTTAAACTTTTTGGAATAGCACTTTTACTACTAGTGAAGTAAAGATTATTACTTGAAATGTCAACAAACGGACAATAATCTAATTTTTTAGTATTAATACTTTTTGCTAAATGTTCAGCAGGTAACCATTTATCCTCTTTACTCTTTTTACTAATATATAAATCCCCACGACCTAAATCATCTTTTCTTCCGTAAGAGGTAAATACTATAAAGCTTTCATCAGGAGCAACAAAGGCATTAAATTCATATTTTTCTGAATTTATACTCTTACTTAAAGAAGTTGGTTTTGTGTATGAATTGTTAACAAGTCGACTAACATATATATCTTCTTTGCCTTTCGTATTCTCATAAGAAGCTGTAAAATATAAATCACCTTTACTTGTTACTGAAGGGTAAAATTCATCAGCAGATGTATTAATTACCGAGCCAATGTTCTTTGGTTCTGACCAATCATCAATTAATGATTTTCTTGTTACATACCATATATCCATGTCTTTTTTTATTTCAGAAGAATTATTATTTAGCCTGTTAGAAGCAAAAAATAATTTTAAACCATCAGGAGATAAAAATGGTTCTAAATCTTTGTATTCCCCAGAAAAAGATGCAGCTTTTGGTGCCGTCCATTTGCCTTTTATTTTTTTTGAAAACGCAATAAAAGAATATTCTTTTACATAACTTTCTACTGTAAAATAAAATTCATCATTATTTTTGTTTAAAGAAAAGTCTCTAACATTAGGTAGCCCATTAAATAAGTCAGGTAGAAACATTTTAGGTTCTTGAGCAAAAATTAATTGAGTTAATAAAAAGATAAAAAGAAAATATTTTTTCATGTTTTAGTTTTTTTGAATATTGCAATTTTCTTTACGTCTCATATCTATCAAATAAATTATTTCCCACTTTCCGTTATTATTAAATAACTGAAATGAGTTTGCACCGCAATGACTTAACTTGCCATTAAGATAGAATTCATAAGGTGTCCAAACAGAAGCTAAATTACCGTTAATCTTAATGTCCCACGAGACTAATTTTTCTAAATAAGTGTTTTCAGGTTTTTTATTAGCAATTCCTATTAATATTTTTTTTTTAGAATCAGTAATCAATTTTTTTTTTCCGCCCTTATTAGTAAAAGTTGTCTGTATTTTAATCGTAGTATGTAAAGTTGAACTAACAATTGTACTATCACCTTTATGAAGTCCGTCAAAAAAAGTTTCAATAGTTTTTTTTACAGCAATTTGTTCATTATTTGTCTGTGCATTTACAACTGTTGTAAGGATAAAAAGGATTAGTAACGTAATTATTTTAGGCATAGAATTTGGTTTTAAACTGTGAAGCTATTAAAAAATAAAGCGATCAGTATATAATTAACAGAAGATTAACGGCTTTTACGAATGGAGATAATAAGACTGGAAGTTTAAGTTAAGGTAAAATTCAATCGATTAATTATGTATTTTTACAAAATAGAAAACATTAAATAATGTCAGTAGCAAAAAAACAATATAAAAGAATAACAACGAAGTCATTAGTAGAAATGAAAGCAAATGGAGAGAAAATTTCTATGCTTACTGCTTATGATTATACGATGGCAAAGATTGTAGATGGAGCAGGTATTGATGTAATTTTAGTAGGAGATTCAGCATCAAATGTAATGGCAGGTCACGAAACTACGTTACCTATTACACTTGATCAAATGATATACCATGCAAGTTCTGTAATAAGAGCTATTGAACGTTGTTTAGTAGTGGTAGATTTACCTTTCGGTACCTATCAAGGAAATTCTAAAAATGCATTAGATTCTGCAATTAGAATAATGAAAGAATCTGGTGGACATGCGGTAAAGTTAGAAGGAGGTAGTGAAATAGGAGAGTCTGTATCTAGAATACTAACAGCAGGTATTCCTGTAATGGGACATTTAGGGTTAACACCACAATCTATTTACAAATTCGGAACATATACTGTTAGAGCAAAAGAGGAAGAAGAAGCTGAAAAGTTATTAGAAGATGCATTGCTTTTACAAGAACTTGGATGTTTTGCTTTGGTACTCGAAAAAGTACCAGCAGCATTAGCAAAGAGAGTAGCAGAAAGTTTAACAATACCCGTTATTGGAATTGGAGCAGGTGCAGGAGTAGACGGACAAGTGTTGGTTACACACGATATGATAGGAATGACGCATGAATTTAACCCTCGTTTTTTACGTAGGTATTTAGATTTATATTCTGAAATGACTGGAGCTTTTGAAAATTATATAGCTGATGTAAAATCGAAAGACTTTCCTAACGAAAAAGAACAATATTAATTACACAAGTCTTCTGAAAAGAAGGCTTTTTTTATTAAAAAAAATAATGAAAATACTTCATCTAGATTCAAACCATTCGTTACTTTTAAAACAACTAAATGATTTAGGTTTTACAAATGAAGAAGATTATAACTCTTCGAAAATAGAAATAGAAGCTAAAATTCATCAATACGATGGAATAATTATTCGTAGTAGATTTTCTGTAAATAAACAATTTTTAGACAAAGCAACCAATCTTAAATTTATTGGTAGAGTTGGCGCTGGTTTAGAAAATATTGATTGTGAATATGCTAAAGAAAAAGGAATATATTTAATCTCGGCTCCAGAAGGAAATAGAAATGCAGTTGGAGAGCATACATTAGGTATGATTTTATCTCTTTTTAACAAACTAAATAAAGCAGATGAAGAGGTTAGAAACGGTAAATGGTTACGTGAAGAAAATCGAGGAATTGAATTAGAAGGCAAAACTGTGGGGTTAATTGGCTACGGTAATATGGGGAAGTCTTTTGCCAAAAAGCTTCGTGGTTTTGATGTAGAAGTTCTATGTTATGATATTAAGCCAAATGTTGGTGATGAAAATTGTAAACAAGTTTCATTAGAAGAGTTACAGAAAAAAGCGACTGTTTTGAGCTTGCATACACCACAAACAGCATTAACTATAAAAATGGTAAATGCTGATTTTATTAATGCTTTTTCTAATCCTTTTTGGTTTATTAATACAGCACGAGGAAAATCCGTTATTACCTCTGACTTAGTAAATGCTTTAACATCTGGTAAAATATTAGGAGCTGGTTTAGATGTATTGGAATACGAAAAAAAATCTTTTGAAAACTTATTTCAGAAGAATACAATATCTAATTTTTCATCTCAAGCGGAGTCGAGAGACGAGATGTCAGGAGCTTTTAAATATTTAATAGAATCTGAAAATGTATTATTATCACCTCATGTTGCCGGTTGGACAATTGAGAGTAAAGAAAAACTAGCACAAACAATTGTGAATAAAATTAAAGAAAATTTTTGTTAACTTGTAAGTCTCTAAATCGTTTGAAATGCAATACGAGGCTAACACACCTGATGATTATATTGCTAAAGTTCCAAAAGTACGACAAGCAATTATGCAAAAACTACGTAAAACAATAAAAAATAATCTTCCTAAAGAGTTTGAAGAAGGAATGAATTATAAAATGATTGGGTATTATGTACCACACTCAATATACCCTATGGGATATCACTGTGATGCAAGCTTACCTCTACCATTTATGAATATTGCTTCACAGAAAAATTCAATCAATTTGTATCATAGCGGAATTTACGCTAAAAAAGAACTTTTTGATTGGTTTGTAGCTCAATATCCAAAATATTCTAAACGTAAATTAGATATGGGAAAAAGTTGCATTCGATTTAAGAAAATTGAAGAAATTCCGTTAGATTTAATAGCTGAATTATGTAAAAAAATGACAGTAAAACAATGGATCGATATTTACGAAGCTAGTATTAAAAGAAAGTAATGAAAAAAAAAGGTAAAGTACTAGGTATTGGAGGTGTTTTCTTTAAAACTAACGACCCGTCAGAAACAAAAGATTGGTATAAAAACAATTTAGGTTTTAATACTGATGATTGGGGGTGTACCTTTTGGTGGAAAGACAATGAAGATAAAAAAGCATCAACACAATGGAGTCCTTTTGCAAAAGACACGAAACATTTTGAACCTTCTAAAAAAGACTTTATGTTTAATTATCGTGTAGAAAATTTAGCAGAGCTATTAGAAGAACTTAAAGAGAAGGGAATTACTGTGTTAGACAAGTTAGAAGAGTATGATTATGGGAAATTTGGATGGATTATTGATTTAGATGGAAATAAAATTGAATTGTGGGAGCCAAAAGACGAAGCTTTTTTATAAATTTAGCACAAACTAATTATTAAAAACAAAAGAATGGATGTAATTGATGAAAATGGAACAGCAGTTCCAAATCAAGAAAGTAAAAAAGTATTAGCAGGTGTTTTAGCTATTGTTTTAGGGGCGCTAGGTATTCATAAATTTATACTAGGGTATACTAAAGAAGGGGTTATTATGTTATTAGTGACAGTTTTAACTTGTGGTTTTGGAGGTATGGTTACGAGTATTATTGGTTTAGTTGAAGGTATTATTTACTTAACAAAATCAGATGAAGAATTTATAGAGACCTATCAAGTGAACCAAAAAGGTTGGTTCTAGTCTAAAAGCATGTTATAATGGAAGAAGGTAAGAAAGATTTAAATGAAAGTTTAGATAAAGCTAAAGAAGTTATGGATAACATAACAGAAAAGGTTTCAGAATTAGCTGGTAGAGCTAGTGAGCATATTGTTGATGCTGTTGAAGATGTCAAAACTACAGTTAGTGAAATCGTATCAGACGAGTCTATTCAGAATGTAAAGGAAAATGCGAATGAATTTGCAGGTGAAGCTAAAGAAGTTTTAGAAGATATAGCAGAGAAAACTTCAGAATTAGTAGGTGAAGCGAGTGAGCATATTGTCGATTTTGCTGAAGACGCTCAAGAAGAAATGAAAGAGACAACAACAAAAACAAAAAACTTCTTCCAACGTTTATTTAGAAAATAAAAAAAACCGTTTAAGAATTAATTCTTAAACGGTTTTTTAAAAAACGTATATTTTTTATTGTTTTCGTAAAACTAAAGCTTCTTGCTTTTTTTCTTCATTACGATCAATTTTGTGTTCAGGTCTAGTCCATTTAGGTTTCTCACCTAAGTTTTCAAAAGCAGAATCTTCCGCTTCTACAGTTTGGGGTTGTACCTTTTTCGTAAATGGTTTTTGTGGATTTAAACCTAATAATTTAAACATTTTCATGTCTTCATTAACATCAGGATTTGGAGTTGTTAATAATTTATCTCCAGCAAAAATAGAGTTAGCACCAGCAAAGAAACACATCGCTTGTCCTTCTCTACTCATTTGAGTTCTACCAGCCGATAAACGAACTTGCGTTTCAGGTAAAACAATACGTGTAGTAGCTACCATACGAACCATATCCCAAATTTCAACAGGCTTTTCATCTTCTAAAGGAGTTCCTTCAACAGCAACTAAAGCGTTAATTGGTGTAGATTCTGGTTGAGGGTTTAAAGTTGATAAAGCAACTAACATACCAGCTCTATCCTCTGAATTTTCTCCCATTCCAATAATACCACCAGAACAAACAGTTACGTTTGTTTTTCTCACATTATCAATAGTATCTAATCGATCTTGATAACCACGTGTAGAAATTACTTTTTTATAATACTCTTCAGATGAATCTAAGTTGTGATTGTAAGCATACAAACCAGCTTCAGCTAAACGTTGCGCTTGATTTTCAGTAACCATACCTAAAGTACAGCAAACCTCCATATCAAGCTTATTAATAGTTCTCACCATATCTAAAACTTGGTCAAACTCTGGCCCATCTTTAACATTTCTCCAAGCAGCACCCATACATACACGAGAACTTCCACTAGATTTAGCTCTTAAAGCTTGCGCTTTTACTTGACGTACAGACATCAAATCGTTTCCTTCAACATCAGTATGATAACGAGCAGCCTGTGGGCAATACCCGCAATCTTCAGAACATCCACCAGTTTTTATAGATAATAAAGTAGAGACCTGTACTACATTAGGATCATGGCTTTTTCGATGAATAGTTGCAGCCTCATATAAAAGCTCCATTAAAGGTTTATTATATATCTCAAGAACTTCTTCTTTCGTCCAGTTATGTCTTACTTCACTCATAAATTCAAAGTTGTTTGTGGTGTCAAAAATAAAAAAACTAATTGGCTTTCTATTTGTTTTTAGAAGCTATTTCCTGCTTTTACTACTCGCTTTTTTTAAGAAAAATAAAAAAGAGCTCAAACAAACCGCTCAATCAGGGCTAAACACTTTTGCAAATTAACTATTAATTCTAAATATATATTTTGCTTAAAATAAAAAACCTGATTTAATTTTTTCTTACTATATGTTATTTCGTTACTAAAACAGAAACAGCATTTCCTCCAAAACCAACGGCATTTACTAATACTTTAGTTATTCTTTTAGGATGTATTTGTTTCTCTGCAAACGGAACTTCTATTGCTTTTTGATGTTGTAACATTAATACAGCCAATTCTAAACTAAGTAGTCCAGAAGTACCAAAAGTATGTCCTACCTTCCATTTATTAGTTGTTAAAAAAGGAATTTTATCATTAAATACTTTATGAATAGCGTTAATTTCCGATGAATCTCCTTTTATAGTTCCTGGAGCGTGCATAACAATAGCATCAATATCATCTATAGAAATACCATTTAAAGCCATTTTCATAGATTTCTGAAAACACTCTGCATTTGCAGTAACCGATGTATTGTGTTTTAGTACTTCAGTAGCATATCCAACACCATTAATAAATGCAACGGCATTTTTTTGGATCCCTTTTTCTAAACAAAAAACAGCAGCAGCCTCTCCTAAAACCATGGTGTTTTTCTTCTTTTCTAAATCGAAAGCTTTACAAGGATACTCGTCAGTTTCTTTTGAGTACACTTTTAAAGCCTGCATTTGAGCAATCGTAAAATCGGTTAAAGAAGCTTCACTAGCACCAATCATAAACTTTTCTGACATACCAGATTGTAACCAAGCAACACCGTTTAACAATGAGTGTAAACCAGTAGAGCAAGTAATAGAATGAGAAATTTCAGGGCCGTTTGATTGTAAATCATGTGCAATCCACGAAGAAATGTTCCCCAAAGTTGTTGTTGGAGAACTTAATGTTGATGATTTACCAGTTTCTAAAAACTCTTTATGATACTTTTCAAATAAAGAAGTAGCACCACGAGAAGAACCAATATTAATTCCAAAATTATCTTCTGATTTCCAATCAGTACTGTCAATTGCTTTTCTAGCAACTAGTATTGTATATAAAACAGAATCATCTAAGTTTTTATATTTAGGGTCTGAATTTTTTATTTTTTCAATACTAAGTTTGTCATCACTTGTCAATTGCCCTGTCCAAACATTTTCTTTTAAAGTTAAGAAATGTTCAGTACTTAAGTAATTTTTCCAAATTTGTTCAGAACTACTTCCTAAAGCAGAAACTGAAGCAAAAGATGTAATAGAAATAGGTTCTTTCAACACTTTAAAGTTTTTACAAAAATAAAGGTAAAATCAAGTATTACGAAATAAATAAATATTTATATTGTAAGAAAATTGAAAAGTAATGAGTGAGCAAGAACAAAAAAGTTGGTTTAGTAGAAATTGGGGTTGGGTTGTACCTGTGGGAGGCTGCGGATGTGGTTGTCTCGGACTTATTTTATTATTTGTTTTTGGCATTGGAGCCACAATTTTTGGAGTTTCAGAAATGATGACGAACTCTGTACCTGTAGGATATGCTATAGAACAAGCTTCTAAAAATGAAAAAGTAATTCAATTTTTAGGTGAACCAATAGAAAGTTATGGTATTCCTTCAGGTAATATATCATTAGATAATGATGATGGAAATGTTGATTTCTCAATTTCAATAAAAGGTCCGAAAGGTAAAGGGACTTTAATTGTTAGCGGAATTAGAGTAGATGGAGAATGGGCTTATGAAGATTTATATGTTCGTATTAAAGAAACCCAAGAAGAAATAAACTTATTAGTTAATGAAAAGGTTTTAGAAAATATCTAAAACCTTTTCAATAGTTGCATAAACTTTTTTTAACTGCTCTTTTGTGATTACATACGGAGGTTGAATGTAAATAGTATTTCCTAACGGACGTAAAAATACTCCGTCATTCATAAAGTGTTTTAGTAATTGGTCACGTAAAGTACCATAACGACCAGCATTAGTTTTTAAATCTATGGCTAAAATTACTCCTTTAGAACGTGTACTAGCTACTTTAGGATGGTTTTTAATACGCTCCTCAAATGTTTTATGAGAAGTCGTAATAAACTGTATACTGTTCTGAATTTCTTTAGTTTGCAATAACTCTATACTAGCTAAAGCAGCACTACAAGCTATAGGGTTTGCTGAGTAAGTATGACAATGAAAAAAACCTTTAGCAATATCAGTACTTAAAAAAGTACTGTAAATTTCTTCAGTACAAGAAGTGATAGCCATTGGTACTAATCCACCAGTTAAAGCCTTACTTAGGCAAATAATATCAGGTTTTGTAGTAATTTCATCAGAAGCAAAATTGTTTCCTGTCTTACCAAAACCGGTCATTACTTCATCAGCAATTGTTAAAATAGCGTTCTCTTTACAGAATTTTAAAACCTCATTTAAATCTGTAGCCTCATGAATCTTCATTCCAGCAGCCCCTTGCACTAGAGGTTCGTAAATAAACCCTGCAATTTTGTTTTCAGTAACTATTTCTTTTAGTTGGTTTAAGATAGCTTCATTATTTGTTCCATTGGGGATAGGAATACGCTTAATATCCATTAGGAAATCTTCAAACGGGCCATTATATGCTGATAATCCAGAAACAGACATAGCCCCAAAAGTATCTCCATGAAAACCATCTTCAAAAGCAATAAACGTTTTTCGTTTTTCGCCTTTATTAAAATAATATTGTAATGCCATTTTAATGGCTGCTTCTACCGCTGTTGAACCATTATCATTAAAGAAAATTCTGTTTTGATTTTTAGGAAGAATTTTAATTAATTCTTCAGATAATTTTACGGCAGGTTCATGTGTAAAATCACTAAACATTATTTGATCTAATGTTTGCATTTGTTTGTAAACACGGCTGGTAATAAAATCGTTGCAATGCCCAAACATACAAGTGTACCATGACGAAATAGCATCGATATATTCATTGCCACTTTCATCTGTTAAAATGCATCCTTTTGCTTTTACAATACCTAAGCTATCTGGGTGTGTTTGATGTTGTTTTAAAGGATGCCAAAGGTGTTTTTTATCTCTTTCTTGTAATGTCATAAATTCTGTCATGCTGAATTTATTTCAGCATCGCATTAAAAATAGTTAATAATCTAAAGTCTTTAAAGTTGGATTTAATTTTTTGATTAAATTAATTTTCCATTCTTTGTGCCAATTTTTTAATTGTTTTTCCCGAGAAATAGCTTGATTTATATCTGTGAATTCTTCAAAATAAATTAAATCAGTAACATTATATTTTTTTGTAAATTTAGATGCTTTACCTTCCTTATGTTCAATTAATCTTTTTGATAGGTTAGCTGTCACTCCAATATAAAATGTAGTTCTGTATTTATTCGTCAAGATATAAGTATAGCTATGCTTCATAAGATTATGCGACCCTGAAACAAGTTCAGGGTGACGTTATAATTTATCTATAAAGATAGTTGAAATTCATGTTTCCGTCATGCTGAATTTATTTCAGTATCACATTATGAGATTTCGAAAACAAACTCAAAATAACGTTATAATTTCTCTTTAAAAAGTTCAGCATATTCTCTAATTACATTTTTATCAAAATAAGGTTCTTCGTCAATTCTACCTATAACAGAAACATTTGTCATTTTTGTGATAATTTCTTCAGTGGTTTTGTGTTCTTCTCCAGAGAAAATGATAGCAACGTCGAAGCCTTTTTCTTTTAATAAATTTACGGTTAATAAAGTGTGGTTTATACTACCTAAATAATGTCGAGAGACTACAATTACTTTGTAATCTGGTTTGATAATATCTAAAATTGTTTCAGAATTATTTAAAGGGACTAATAACCCACCAGCACCTTCAATTACTAAATTATTTTTGGTTTTTGGCTCGGTGATTTTAGATAAGTCAATAATTACTTTATCAATTTCTGCAGCTGCATGAGGACTCATAGGTGTTTTTAATGCATATGAATTCGGGTGAATTACAGTATTTGAATTAGAAATTAATTGTTTTATTTTATGAGAATCAGAATTTTCTAGTTCTCCGGCTTGTATTGGTTTCCAGTAATCAGCCTCTAAAGATTCGGTTATAATTGCCGATGCTATAGTTTTTCCTACTTCTGTAGAAATTCCTGTGATAAAATATTTTTTCATTTAAAGATTGTTTTACAATCGTTACAAACTAATTTTCTGCTTTCAAAAAAAGGAAATAACATGTAGAAAATACTTTTGCGTTGAGGTGGAGCAACTAATATTCTTGTAGAATTACATTTTTTACAATGTATAGATTCTCCACTATCATCTTTTTCATATGCTCTTACTTCATTGTATATCTCTAATGCTTTTTCTAAATCATCATTATGTACTAGCAATTTTACACCGCCTATTGCTTGACTTATCAAAGGATCAGAGTCAATAGTCTTTTCATCCATTAATAAAGTTCTAATAGCATCTGATTCTAACCTAGATTTTATTACGTGAGCTTCAGTAGAATATTCGAAAACTGTTAGAATAGTATAATTATGGCGCATTATGTTTTTTAAACAAATGTAGCAAGGTTCTCTAAAACACTCGTAATTTCTTTAAAAGAATTATAAGAATGTAAACAAAAACGTAATCTTTCTTCTTCTTTCCTTACTGTAGGAGATAAAATAGGTTTTACATCGAATCCTTTTTTCTTCAATTGATTCGCAATTTTTTTTACTTTTTCGTTACCAGGAATTACACAGCAATGAATAGCTGAATTACTTTTTATAAAATTAAGTTGTAGTCTATTAATTTCTTGTTTAAAAAATGAGATATTCTTTTTAAGTAGCTTTTCAGATTTGCTTTCTGAAAGCTCCAAATACGCAAATTTAATAGTAGCTAAAGAATGAGGTGAAAGACCTGTAGTGTAAATAAAACTTCTAGAGAAATTAATTAGATACTGCTTTAGTTCGTCAGTTCCTAAAATGGTAGCTCCATGGCAGCCAAGTGCTTTTCCAAATGTGATAATTTGAGCAAAAACAGCTTTTTCTAAATTAAATTCCTGAACCAATCCTTTATTAAAAACACCAATGGCATGTGCTTCATCTACGATTAAGAAAGCTTTGTGTTTTTTTGCGATTAATGATATTGCTATTAAATCAGGAGAATCACCATCCATAGAAAAAACAGATTCTGTAACTATATATATATCAGAATTGCTATTTTTAATTTGTTTTAGAATTTTATTCTCTAGGTCTTCTGTGTTATTGTGCTGAAATTTAAAAGATTTAGCATTTGATAGTTGAATGCCATCACGAATAGAAGCATGAATAAATTCATCATATAAAATAACATCACCTCGTTGGGGTACTGAAGAGAAAAAGCCAATATTAGCATCGTAGCCAGAATTGAATATTAAAGCAGCTTCAGAATTATGAAACTGACATAATTCTTTTTCTATATTATTGTATAGGTTATGGTTTCCAGATAAAAGTCTTGAACCTGTTGCTCCGTTTTGTTTAAAATTGTTTTCTGTTAGATATTGGTGGCTTCTATTAAAAATTATTTCAGATTTAGCGAAGCCTAGATAATCGTTGGAAGAAAAATCTATTAAAGCGGTTTTTTGTCCAAGTGCTCTTAAAGATTGGTTTTCTTTACGATGTTGTAGTTTTTTTTTGAGTTTTCTTGAAAGTTGCATTGTGTAAAAATAAAAAAGACTTACGAATATGTAAGTCTTTTTTTGCTCCTCCTTTAGGACTCGAACCTAAGACCCTCTGATTAACAGTCAGATGCTCTAACCAACTGAGCTAAGGAGGAATGTTCATATAGAACAAATATGTATGTTGTAGAAATTATCGGCTTCTACGTTGCCTTTGTCTATTTTGCTCCTCCTTTAGGACTCGAACCTAAGACCCTCTGATTAACAGTCAGATGCTCTAACCAACTGAGCTAAGGAGGAATTTAAAGCGGACTTGCTTTAAAAGCGAGTGCAAATTTAAGGGCTTTTTTTGTATCTACAAATTTTTTTTGATAAAAAAATGAATATTTTTTTTTATTGATTGATTTTTAGGTGTTTATGGTTATTGAGTGAATGTTTGTAAAAGCGTTACGTTGGTCTTGTTCTAGTAATTTAAAGAAGCAAATTAAGCGTGAAAAAAAGTTTTATTTTTAGTAAAAGTTGTATTTTTGTCACCATTATTCTTATTGATAGAAAAGCATAGTAAAATATATGGACAAATTTTCGTTCTTAAACGCAGCACATACCGGATTTATAAGTGATTTGTACGAACAATATCAAAAAAATCCAGATGCAATAGAACCAAGTTGGAGAAGTTTTTTTCAAGGATACGATTTAGCAAATGAAAATTATTCGTTGACAGATGAAGAAGTTTCTGTTGAAATTCCTGAAGAAGTACGCAAAGAATTTTTAGTAATAGATTTAATAAACGGGTATCGAACAAGAGGACATCTTTTTACAAAGACGAATCCTGTGCGTGAGCGTAGAAAATATAAACCAACGCTAGATATAGATAACTTCGGTTTATCTAATAAAGATTTATCTACAGTATTTAATGCGGGTGAAATTTTAGGGATGGGTGCTAGCTCATTATCTGAAATAATAATACACCTTGAGTTAATTTATTGTGATAGTATTGGTATTGAGTACATGTATGTACGAAATCCTGAGGAGTTAAAATGGTGGCAAAGCCGTTTGAATATAAAAGCTAAACAATTGAATTTCGATGTTGAAGCAAAAAAATATATTCTTACAAAATTAAATCAAGCAGCTACCTTCGAAAGTTTTTTACAAACGAAATACGTTGGTCAAAAACGTTTTTCTATTGAAGGAGGAGAAACATTAATTCCAGGAATAAGTGTTGCACTTCGCGATGCCGCTGAGAAATATGGAGTTGAAGAATGTGTTTTAGGAATGGCACACCGTGGTCGTTTAAATACCTTGGTAAATATCTTTAAAAAACCTGTTCGCGACTTATTTAGTGAGTTTGAAGGAAAAGATTTTGAAGATCAAGATATTGATGGAGATGTAAAGTATCACTTAGGATTAACATTAAGTAAAGCATACAAGGGCGGACAAAAAATGAAGATGAACTTGGTTCCAAACCCATCTCATTTAGAAACTGTTGATGCAGTTGCTGAAGGAATTGTTCGTGCCAAAGTAGATTTAGATTATAATGGTGATAATGGTAAAATTTTACCAATATTAGTACATGGTGATGCTGCAATTGCAGGGCAAGGTATTGTATATGAAATTGCTCAGATGATGACCTTAAGTGGTTATAAAACTGGTGGAACTATTCATGTAGTAGTGAATAATCAAGTAGGTTTTACAACGAACTATTTTGATGCACGTTCAAGTACTTATTGTACAGATGTAGCTAAAGTAACATTGTCTCCAGTTTTACATGTTAATGCAGATGATGCAGAGGCAGTTTGCTATGCAATGGAAATGGCCGTTGAATATCGAATGAAATTCAAAAAAGACATTTATATTGATTTATTAGGATATCGTAAATATGGGCATAACGAAGGTGATGAACCTCGTTTTACACAACCAAAATTATATAAAGCAATTTCTAAGCACAAAAATGCAAAAGAAATTTATACTGAAAAATTAATAAAAGAAGGAAGTATTTCTGCTGATTTTGTAAAAGAAATTACAGATGAGTTTAAAGCTCATTTAGAAGCTGAGTTTTTAGAATCTAAAAAGAAAACAACTTCTAAGATTCAAGAATTCATGCCAGAAGTTTGGAATGGGTTTGTACGTAAGCAATTACAAGATATGTTGCAGCCAATAGATACTACATATTCGGTTGAAGCATTAAAAAATATAGCAAAAGTAATTTCTAATACTCCAGAAGGACATAAGTTCGTTCGTAAAGCAGAACGTATTTTAAAAGGCCGTGAAAAAATGGTCTTTGAAGAAAATGCTTTAGATTGGGGAACAGCAGAAAATTTAGCATACGGAACATTACTAGAAGAAGGATTTAATATTCGTATTTCTGGAGAAGATGTAGAAAGAGGAACGTTTTCTCACCGTCATGCTATTATGCGAGATGAAGAAACTTTAGAGCGTGTTAATTTATTAAACACAAATGCTAAGAATAAAGGAGAAATGACAATTTTTAATTCTCATTTGTCTGAATACGGTGTTTTAGGCTTTGATTATGGATATGCTATGGCAGCTCCAAACACATTAACAATTTGGGAAGCACAGTTTGGTGATTTTGCTAATGGTGCACAAATTGTATTTGATCAATATATTTCTTCAGCAGAATCTAAATGGAAATTACAGAACGGGTTAGTAATGTTATTACCTCATGGATATGAAGGTCAAGGACCAGAACATTCATCAGGGAGAATAGAGCGTTTTTTACAATCATCAGCAATTGATAACTGGACAATAGCAAACTGTTCTACTCCATCAAATATATATCACATTTTACGTCGTCAGATGAAACGTGATTTTAGAAAACCTTTAGTTATTTTTACTCCAAAGAGTTTATTGCGTTTACCAAAAGCAGTAAATACTATTGAAGAGTTAGCTAATGGAAGCTTCCAAGAAGTAATTGATGATACTATTGATACTTCTAAAGTAAAGAAAATGGTATTCTGTACAGGTAAATTTTATTATGATTTATTAGCAGAACGTGAGCAGTTAGAAAGAGAAGATGTAGCTTTAGTTAGAATAGAACAATTATTCCCGCTACATAATGATCAGATAAAAGAAATAATGGATAAGTATCCGAATGTAGAACGTTATGTTTGGGCACAAGAAGAGCCTAAGAATATGGGGTCTTGGAGTTATATGTTAGAACGCTTTGAATTAGCGAAGTTAGAATGTGCATCGAGAGATTATCATTCGGCACCAGCAGCAGGTTCAAGTGCTAGATATAAACGTCGTCACCAAAAAGTATTAGATAAGGTTTTCGATTAATAAAAAGTAAGAGTATGCGTTAGGTGTTATAGTTAAATCATTTTATTATTTGTTCGAGTAAGTTTTATAGAATAAAAATAAGTTAAAGATTTAGTCTAAAATTCAACCCGATAGGGAAACGTGAATTAAGAAAGAAAGTATTTCAGAATAAAAATAAAAAACATGAGTGTTTTAGAAATGAAAGTTCCTTCTCCGGGGGAATCAATTACAGAAGTAGAAATAGCAAGTTGGTTAGTTGAAGATGGTGATTATGTTGAAAAAGATCAGCCAATTGCCGAAGTAGATTCTGACAAAGCAACGCTAGAGTTACCTGCGGAAGAAAGTGGAATTATTACTTTAAAAGCAGAAGAAGGTGATGCTGTTGAGGTTGGTGCAGTAGTTTGTCTTATTGACATGAGTGCTGAAAAACCAGCTGGTGGATCTTCTACTGAAACAAAAACAACAGAAGCTCCGAAAGTAGAAGCTCCTAAAAAAGAAGAAGCAAAAGCTGCAACCTATGCAACTGGTACTGCTTCTCCTGCTGCTAAGAAAGTTTTAGCAGAAAAAGGAATGGATGCTGCATCTGTAAAAGGAACTGGTAAAGATGGACGTGTAACTAAAGAAGATGCTGTTAAAGCTGTTCCTTCTATGGGTACACAACCAGCAAATGGCTCTCGTAGTACTGTGCGTAAGAAAATGTCTATGTTACGTAGAAAAGTAGCACAACGTTTAGTTGCAGTAAAAAGCGAAACAGCAATGTTAACTACATTTAATGAAGTTAATATGCAGCCAATTTTCGATTTACGTAAAGAGTATAAAGAAGATTTTAAAGCAAAGCATGGTGTTGGATTAGGATTTATGTCTTTTTTCACTTTAGCAGTTGTTAGAGCTTTAGAATTATACCCTGATGTAAACTCTATGATTGATGGAGATTACCAAATTAAAAATGAATTTCAAGATATTTCTATTGCAGTTTCTGGTCCTAAAGGATTAATGGTTCCTGTAATTAGAAATGCTGAAGATTTATCTTTTAGAGGAGTTGAAAGCGAAGTAAAGCGTTTAGCTTTACGTGCAAGAGATGGACAAATTACTGTTGATGAAATGACTGGAGGAACATTTACTATTACAAATGGTGGTGTATTTGGTTCTATGTTATCAACTCCAATTTTAAACCCTCCACAAAGTGGAATTTTAGGAATGCATAATATCGTAAACAGACCAATGGCTGTTAATGGTGAAGTTGTAATTCAACCAATTATGTATGTAGCATTATCTTATGATCACAGAGTTATTGATGGTCGTGAATCAGTTGGATTCTTAGTTGCTGTTAAAGAAGCATTAGAAAACCCTGTTGAGTTATTAATGAACAATGATATTAAGAAAACATTAGAAATGTAATTTTAATTACTTTTTCTATAAAATATAAATCCTGTACATTTTGTGCAGGATTTTTTGTTTAGAAGAATTTTTTGGTTTGTTAATTCTTAACTATACTTTAAAGTGTCTGCTAGTACTTATGAATATTAAAGTTTGTGTATTGTAACATAGGTTACTTTTTATGAGCTAAACAGGCTTTATTTTTGTAATAAAAAAGATGAAGCCATTCGCATTACTATTAATGATTGTTTTTATATTTAGTTGTAAAAACTCTAAAAATAAATTATTGTCTAAAGATAAAACGGTTTTAGATAGAAAAGAAAAAGAACATCCTGGTAAAAAGTTAATGGAAACAAATTGCTATGTATGTCATAATCCTACAGCTACAAGCGAAGATAGAATTGCACCTCCTATGGTTGCTATAAAAAAACACTATATAAAAAATAATACAACTAAAGAAGAGTTTATAAACTCAATGCAAAATTGGATTGAAAACCCTACTAAAGAGAATGTTAAAATGTTTGAAGCAGTAAAACGTTTTGGATTAATGCCAAAACAAACTTTTCCTGATGAAACTATAAAGGTGATTTCTGATTATATGTTTGATAATGAGATTAAACAGCCATCATGGTTTGAAAATCATTATAATAAAGAAAAAGGTAAAAGAAGTGGAGTCGTAAATAAAGAAGGCAAACAAAAGGAAAGAGAGCGTAATAGCTTTAATAACCTACCATATAATGAAAGAGGACTAAAGTATGCACTAACGACCAAATCTGTTTTAGGAAAAAATTTAATGAGTACAATTCAAAAAGAAGGAACTTTAGCTGCTTTAAATTTTTGTAATGAAAGAGCATATCCGTTAACAGACAGTATGTCTATTATTCATAAGGCAACAATAAAAGAGTTTCTGATAAACCTAGAAACTATAGTAATACAGCTAATGAAGTAGAAAAAGGGTATATCGCTGTTTTTAAAAACGATATTAAAAATAGGAGCGAATCTAAAGCAATTGTTGTAGAATCTGGTGAGAGTGTAGAATTTTACTACCCGATTAAAACGAACTCTATGTGTTTACAATGTCATGGTAAACCAGTTTCAGATATAAAAACCAATACTTTAACTCAAATTAAAAACTTGTATCCGAAAGATAAAGCTATAGGTTATAAAGAGAATGAAGTGAGAGGAATATGGAGTATAAAATTTAATAAAAAATAAAAAATAAAAAATAAAAATTTTCTTAGGCATGAGCAATTTTTCAAAAATAATTAATCAAGATAAACCAGTTTTAGTAGATTTTTTTGCAGAATGGTGTGGGCCATGTAAAATGATGAATCCAATTTTAAAAGAAGTAAAAGAGTCTTTAGAAGATAAAGTTTCAATTATTAAAATTGATGTTGATAAAAACCAATCTTTAGCTGCAAAATATCAAGTTAGAGGGGTACCAACATTAGTTTTATACAAATCAGGTAAACAAGTTTGGAGACAATCAGGAGTAGTACAAAAAAAAGAGTTGGTTTCTATTATAAATAGTTTTTCTTAATTATTTATAGCCATAAAAGAGGTGCGTCATTAATTTTAACTACAATCTAAACTATAAAAACCACCACAATTTTTTGTTCTTTTTTTAGAAAATTGGGTAATTAAATAAGCGGTAGTAATTAGATTTCTTAATTCACATAAATCAACAGAAAGTTCAGAATAATCGTACAAACGTTTATTATCTTCATAGAGAGCACGTAACCTTTTTTCAGCACGTTCTAAACGTTCGTTAGAACGAACAATACCAACATAATTAGTCATTATTGTTTTTACTTCGTTTCTATCATGTGTAATTAAAATTTTTTCCATGTTTTTAATTACGCCATTATCATTCCATTCAGGTATGTTTTTAGGTGTCTTGGTACTGTTATATTTTTTAGAGATGTTTAAAAAAGCCTTATGAGCGTATACAATACCTTCTAGTAAAGAATTAGATGCTAATCTATTTCCACCATGCAAACCTGTTTTTGTAACCTCACCAATAGCATATAGCTTCTTTATAGATGTCTTGGCTTTTTTATTAACATTAACACCACCACAAATATAATGAGAAGCAGGAACAACAGGAATAAAGTCTTTTTCAACATTTATATTTAAAGAAGCACACTTATCTGTAATATTAGGGAAGTGTTCTTTAAATTTCTCTATGTCAAGATTAGTGCAATCTAAATATACATGGGGACTACCGCTCTTTTTTAATTCGTTATCTATGGCTCTGGCAACAATATCTCTAGAAGCTAGTTCTTCTCGTTCATCATATTTATGCATAAAATAATTTCCATTGAAATCTCTTAGCTTAGCACCAAAACCTCTAACAGCTTCAGAGATTAAAAAGGCTGGATATTCACCGGGGTTGTATAAAGCTGTTGGGTGAAACTGAATAAATTCCATATCCGAAATTTCAGCTTTTGCTCTATAGGCAATACCAATACCATCACCAGTGGCAACAGTTGGGTTTGTCGTTGTTTCGTAAACTTGACCATTACCTCCAGAGGCTAAAATCGTAAATTTACTTACAAAGGTTTTAACTTTAGATTCTTTAATATTTAAAACATAAGCGCCAAAACATGAGATTTTTCCATTTCGTTTTGTTTTTTTATTTTTTACTTGATGCTCAGTAATTAAGTCAATTGCGTAATGATGTGTTAAAAAATCTATATTTGGTAAAGCATTAACCTGTGCTAATAGCGCTCTTTCTATTTCTGCACCAGTAATATCTGTATGATGTAAAACTCTATTTTGTGAATGACCTCCTTCACGACCTAAATCATACTCTTTGTTTTCGTTTCTGTCAAATTTTGTACCCCAATCAATTAATTCCTGTAACCTACCAGGAGCATCTTCAATAACCATTTTTACAACCTCCTTGTCACATAAACCATCTCCAGCAATTAGAGTATCATTTATATGTTGCTCAAAACTATCTACCGTTTTGTCATAAACAGTTGCAATTCCACCTTGTGCATATTTAGTGTTAGATTCGCTCTGTTCATCTTTTGTAACAATGGTAATTTTTGCATCTTTAAACTTCGTAGCCGTTTTTAGAGCAAAGGTTAATCCTGATATTCCAGAACCAATAACGAGGAAATCAGTTGTAATTACTTTTTTATCTGACAGCATCTTTTAAATTCTTATTAAGAAAGCGCTAGCATTCTTTCAATTGGTAAAATTGCTTTTTTAGCTAATTCTTTATCAACTTCAATGTTCGGTAATTCGTGTTTTAAACATAAATACAGTTTTTTCATTGTATTCAATTTCATATAAGCACACTCACTACAAGCACATGTATTATCATCTTTTGCTGGAGCAGGGATAATTATTTTATCTGGATTTTCTTGCATCATTTGAAAGAGAATACCAGCTTCAGTAGCAACAATAAATTTTTCTTTTTTGCTATTTCTAACATGATTTAACAAGCCAGAAGTAGATCCAATATATTTGGCAACTTTAAGCATGTGAGCTTCCGACTCTGGATGTGCAATTAATTCTGCATCTGGATGATCTTTGTAAAGGTCAATCAATTTCTCCATAGAAAAAGCTTCATGAACCATACAGGCTCCATCCCAAAGAAGCATATCTCTACCTGTTTCCTTATTTAAATAATCTCCTAAATTTCTATCAGGAGCAAAAATTAACGGCTGATCTTCAGGAAAAGAATCTATTATTTTTCTAGCATTAGATGAAGTACAAACAATATCACTCAATGCTTTGATGTCTGCAGAACAGTTAATGTATGTAACTACCTTATGATTTGGGTGTTTCTTTTTGAAATCAGCGAATTTTTCTGGCGGACATGAATCTGCCAAAGAGCAACCTGCTAAGAGGTCGGGTAATAATACTTTTTTATTTGGGTTTAATATTTTTGCAGTTTCTGCCATAAAATGAACTCCAGCAAAAACAATCATATCAGCTTTTGTTTCAGCAGCTTTTTGAGCCAAAGCTAAACTATCGCCTACGAAATCTGCAATTTCTTGAATTTCATCTATTTGGTAGTAATGTGCAAGTATAACTGCATTCTTTTCTTTTTTCAATTTTAAAATCTCCTCAACATAATTAATGTTTGGTGTATCGATATCTAAAAAACCTCTTTTATCAAGATTTTTTTTTGCAGCAACTAAAGTTTCCATAAAAAATGTTTAATTTTAAACTATGGTACAAATATAGGTTCTATTTTGTTCCTAGGGAAATGATTAATGTCATGCTATTTTCGATTATAACTAAGAAAAAATGAATTTGTCTAAAGATTTTTGGGAGAATAAATATAAAGCTAATAAAACAGGTTGGGATTTAGGAGAAATTTCACCGCCTTTAAAAGGTTATTTTGATCAGTTAGAAAATAAAGAATTGAAAATATTAATCCCTGGAGGAGGTAATTCCTATGAAGCAGAGTATCTTTTTAATAAGGGATTTAAGAATGTTTCTGTTGTCGATTTATCTAAATCAGCATTAGAGAATATAAAAAAAAGAGTTCCAAGTTTTCCCCAAAAGCAATTAATTCTAGGCGATTTTTTTGATTTAGAGATGACATTTGACTTGGTAATTGAACAAACTTTTTTCTGTGCATTAAGCCCCAGTTTGAGAAATAAATATGCCGAAAAAATGTATGATATACTAAACGAAAACGGAAAATTAGTGGGACTTCTTTTTAATGCTAAATTAAATGAAGATCATCCACCTTTTGGAGGGGATAAAGAAGAGTATAGAGGGTGTTTTGAACCGTATTTTACTTTTAATATTTTTGAAAACTGTTATAATTCATACCATAACAGGCAAGAAATGGAACTGTTTATCAAATTTATAAAACGTAAACATTAAGTTGTTTAACTAGATTTTAGATTAAAAGGTAATTTAATTACCTTTTAAACGAACCCATAAATCAGACACTAATTTTTTAGCATCACGTTTATCTTTTGGTTCTTCGGTGAATGTTACATTTCCAACATCGTCTACCGTTATTTTATATTTAAAAACAAAATTTTCAGCTTTTGGCTTAACACTTAAAAGGCCAAATCTTAAATCGTTAAAATAAAGCAACCCATCTTTTTTATTGATGGTAAACCAACCTTCGGAAATTGAAATCATACGCTTAACACTTTTGTTTTCAGTAAGATTCCCTAATAAATTATGATTCTTTGGGTATTTTGTGAAAGAGATGGGTTGCGTATCAAAAAATGAATAATTACCCAATAAAAAAGAATCTTCAGTTTGTACGTTGGCACTCCAAAGGATGGTGTTTAAAGGTGAAGGTCTCGTGTCTATTTCTGAGTAAGTAATATTTTGAGTTTTTAAAGCTGTTTCAAATTGATTAAAGGCTATCCATTTTAAGAGAAGTGTAAGTACTAAGTATGATGAACTTACTATTAGTCCCATTTTATTATAAAAACGACGTTTCTCAGAAGTACGTTTTTGTGTCATTGCAAAAATTAAAAACACTAAAAAAGGCAATGTATAAAGAGGGTCAATTACAAATATGTTTTTAAAAGCTAATCGGATGTCAAAAGGCCAAAACAATTGAGTTCCCCAAGTAGTATGCGCGTCTAAAATAGGATGTGTTACAAATGACAAGAAAAATAGTAATGTCCAATTTTTAAAATCTTTATACTTTTCGTAACGTGAAACAATCCAGGCGAGAATGGGTGCGAAAAGTACTGAAAACACAATAGAATGAGTAAATCCTCTATGTATATAAAGTGCCGTTACTTTGTCTGTGAAAAATGAAGCAAGAACATCTAAATCGGGAATAGTACCAGCAATTGCTCCATACAGCATTGCTTTATTTCCAATTTTTTTACCTAAAATGGCTTCGCCAACGGCGGCGCCTAATACAATTTGAGTTAATGAATCCATATGTTTCACAAAAATAAACGAAGCAGGTTAAATAAAGTATAGAAGTTCAGCTAAGTTTTTTATTAAACTTTATGGCAATGGGGTTCCTTTATTTTTGAATTATAAGATTTTATTCAAAGAGTCTTTATAGAAAGCAAATCAGATGGTAACAAATGTTACTAACAATTATTTATTATGCAGCTAAGTTTGCAGTAACTTAATGAAACTGTAGCATGAATAATAAAGTATTAATACTGTTTTTTATATTATTTACTCTTTTTGCAAAAGCACAAGAGGTAATAGTTATTACTAAAGAAGATGTTATATCTAAAGTAAAAGAGAATAACGACGCTATTAAAATGTCTCAACAAGATTTTTTAGTAGCAAAAGCAGATTTTAACCAAACAAATGCGGTGTTTTTACCAAATATTACAGCAAGTCATACAGGTATTTCAACTACAAACCCGTTAATGACATTTGGTTCTAAATTGAATCAAGAAATTTTAACACAAAATGATTTTAATCCAACTTTGTTAAATAATCCTGAAAGAACTCAAAATTTTGCAACAAAATTAGAAATTCAACAACCATTAATAAATTTAGATGGCCTTTATCAAAGAAAAGCTGCCAAATCTAAAATGGAAGCAATGTCTTTAAAAACTCAGCGCACGAAAGATTATTTGTTATTAGAGGTAGAGAAATCATACATGCAGTTACAACTCGCATATAAAGCAGTTAGTGTGTTAGAGAAAGCTTTAGAAACTACAATGATTAATAAAGAAATGGCTGATAATCGTTATGAACAAGGTTTTTTACAACGTACAGATGTTTTAAATATTGAAGTACGAGTAACAGAGGTTAAAAATCAGTTACAGGTGGCAAAAAGTAATGTGCAAAATGCATCGAATTATATTTCTTTTTTAATGAACGATAAGAGTTATGTGGTGTATGAACCTACTGAGCGTTTATTAGTGGCTAGTTTTAATATTGATGAAAGAGTTATTTCAGAAAATAGAGCAGATATAAAGGCAATGCAATTAGCTTTAAAAGGATATGAGGCAATGAATAAGGCTGATAAAATGGCTTTTTTACCACGTTTAAACGCATTTGGAAGTTATGAAATGTATGATAATAAAATATTTCAAGGAAGTGCAAATGGTTATTTAATTGGTGCACAATTAAGTTGGGATATTTTTAAAGGGGCAAAACGTTTTGGAAAAATACAAAAGAGTAAAGCTGAATTAGAGAAATCTAAGTTAGCATACAATCAATATGTGTCTAAAAGTAATTTGGAGCTAAATAAAGTAAAACGCCAATTAGTAGATGCTAAAAATAAATTAACATTAACAGCTTTAGCGGTTGAGCAGTCTAAAGAGTCTTTAAGAATTAGAAAAAACAGGTTTAAAGAAGGTTTAGAAAAAACAGCTGATTTGTTACTCGCAGAAACACAGTTTTTGCAAAAAGAGTTAGCGTATAACCAAACTATTTTCGAATACAATTTTACACAAGTGTATTTAGATTTTTTAGCTAAAGAATGAAAATAATTGCCAGTAAGCAGTTGCAGTTCTTAGTAAAATAACCTTAAAAAAAATGTCTGGTTGAGCGCAGTCGAAACCTAAAATTATAAATAAACTATAAAATGAAAAATATATATACAATTCTAATTTTATCTGTTGCATTAACATTTGCAAATTGTGGTAAAGAGCATAAAAAAGAAGCTGTAGATAATTCTCCACCGATTAAAGTTCAAGTGAGTAAGATTACTGAAAGTAATAATGGTCAATTTTTATCAGTAAGTGGAAAAATACAAGCTGTTAATAGTGCTAATTTAAGTACTAGAATGATGGGATACGTTAAAAAAGTACACGTAAATGTTGGTGATAAGGTTAAAAAGGGGCAGTTGTTAGTTTCTATTAATAATACTGATTTACAGGCTAAAAAAGGACAGGTAAATGCAGGGATTTCACAAGCTAAAACTGCTTTTAATAATGCTGAAAAGAATTACAATCGTTTTAAAAATTTATTTGAAAGTACAAGTGTTACTCAGAAAGAAATGGATGATATGACGGCTAACTACGAAATGGCAAAAGCGAGTTTAGAAGCTGCAAATCAACAAAAAAACGAAATTAACGCACAGTTTGCCTATTCGAATATTAAAGCTCCTTTTACTGGTGTAATTACAAGTAAGAATATCGAATCTGGAGACATGGCAAGCCCAGGAATACCTTTAATTAGTTTAGAAAAACCGAAAGATTTTGAAGTAATAGCAATGGTTCCTGAAACAGAAATTTCACAAATTAAAAATGGAGTAGCAGTTACTGTTTTAGTAAAATCGATTGCTAAAACAGTTAAAGGTAAAGTTAGTGAGGTAAGTACTTCAGCTAAAAATACTGGTGGTCAATATTTAGTGAAAATAGCACTAGAAAAAACGAATGTAAATATTTTATCAGGTATGTTTTCTACAGTTCAGTTTCCTGTAGAAAGAAAAGTAAAATCAGCATTGGTGTTAATTCCTAAAGAAGCAATTGTGAAAAAAGGTCAATTATCAGGTATTTATACGGTAAGTCAAAGTAATACCGCTTTGTTACGTTGGTTACGTTTAGGGAGAACTTATGGTCATCAAGTTGAGGTTTTATCAGGTTTAAATTCTGATGAATCATATATCGTTTCAGCAGAAGGAAAATTATTTAATGGAGTAAAAGTTACAGTTCAATAACTAAAAATTCGCGTTAGGGATAGTAGTGAAAATCCTTTTTATGTCAGTTCGAGTGAATTTGCCTAAGCAAATTTGTATTGAGAACAGCTTAAAAAGATTGAAACGGATAGCCTGTTAAAGCGCCCAAAAAAATATAAAAAAATGAAAGAAGGTTTAGCTGGAAAAATCGCAAAAGTCTTTATTGGTTCTAAGCTTACAGTGCTTTTAATGATCGTTTTTATGGTTATTGGAGTGTACAGTTCGTTTTTAATACCAAGAGAAGAAGAACCACAGATTGATGTGCCAATGGCAGATATTTTTGTTGGATATCCAGGTGCGAGTCCTACAGAAGTAGAGTCTAGAGTTGTAAAGCCTTTAGAGAAATTAATTTCGAACATTAAAGGTGTAGAATATGTGTATTCTACTTCGATGAACGAAAAAGCAATGGTTATTGTACAGTTTTATGTGGGCGAAGACATTGAGCGTTCGTTTGTAAAATTGTATAATGAAATTAATAAACATATGGATCAAATGCCAAAAGGTGTTACGTTTCCATTAGTGAAAACACGTGCAATTGATGATGTGCCAATGTTGGGGTTAACCTTGTGGAGTGAAAGTTATGACGATTTTCAGTTGAATCAAATGGCGCAAGAATTAGAAACTGAAATTAAGAAGATAAATGACGTTTCTATTACACATAAAATTGGAGGAAGAAATCGTCAGTTAAGAGTAGTTTTAGACAAGGATAAATTGGCTGCAAGCGGATTAGATTTCTTATCAGTTTCAGAAATGATAAAAGCCAATAACACCCAGTTAAGATCGGGAAGTTTTGATAAAAACGATACGGAGTTTTTAATAAACGCAGGTAAGTTTTTAGCATCAGTTGCTGATGTTGAGAATTTGGTAGTTGGAGTACAACAAGAGCAACCAATTTATTTAAAACAAATTGCTACAATTGTTGATGGACCAGAAATACCACAAAATTATGTGTCTTTAGGTTTTGGGAAAGGAAGTGTAAAATCATCAGATTACAAATCGGAATATCCAGCAGTAACTGTTTCTGTAGCTAAAAGAAAAGGGGCAGATGCAATGAAAATAGCAGAGTTGATTTTAGCGAAAGTAACGCATTTACGTGCTACTTTAATTCCTGATGATGTACATGTAGAAGTTACCCGAAATTACGGAGAAACGGCGGCACATAAAGTATCTGAATTATTATTACACCTTATTGGTTCTATCATTGCGGTTACTCTAGTAGTAATGTTGGCAATGGGTTGGCGTGGTGGCTTAGTAGTGTTTTTATCGGTGCCAATTACGTTTGCTTTAACATTGTTAAGTTACTACATGTTAGATTATACGTTAAACCGAATTACACTTTTTGCCTTGGTTTTTGTAACAGGTATTGTGGTGGATGATTCAATTATTATTGCCGAAAATATGCATCGACATTTTAAAATGAAACGTTTGCCCTTTAAACAAGCTGCTTTATATGCGATTAATGAGGTTGGTAATCCAACAATTTTAGCAACATTTACGGTAATAGCATCTGTTTTACCAATGGCTTTTGTATCGGGTTTAATGGGACCTTATATGGCACCAATGCCAATTGGAGCATCAATTGCAATGATTTTATCATTATTTGTAGCTTTAACAATTACACCTTATTTAGGATATATTTTCTTGCGCGAAAAAGATAAAAAAGGAGGTGTAGAAAAAGTTGAAAAACCATTAGAAGAAACATTTATTTACAGGGTTTATAATAAGTTTGAAAGACCTTTATTAGAAAATAAAACAAAAAGATGGGTGTTTTTAGGAGGAACATTTGTTGTTTTAATGGCAACGATGGTGTTGTTTTTTACAAAATCGGTAGCGGTAAAAATGTTGCCTTTTGATAATAAAAACGAGTTTCAAGTAGTAATTGATATGCCAGAAGGCACAACTTTAGAACGTACAGCGGTTGTAACGCAGGAAATTGCTCAGTATTTAGCAACAAGACAAGAAGTGGTGAATTACCAAAATTATATTGGTACTTCTGCTCCGATAACTTTTAACGGATTGGTTCGTCATTACGATTTACGTGGTGGATCTAATATGGCAGATATTCAAGTGAATTTGGTAGATAAAGGGAAACGTGAAATTCAAAGCCATGGGATTGCAAAATTACTACGCCCTGAAATGCAAAAAATTGCAGCAAAATACAATGCAAATGTAAAATTGGTTGAGGTACCACCAGGACCACCGGTTTTATCAACAATTGTTGCAGAGGTTTATGGGCCTGATTATAACGAGCAAATTAAAATAGCGAATAGCGTTCAAAATATTTTAAAAAACACAGCAGATGTTGTGGATATTGATTGGATGGTTGAAGATGATCAAACTGAATATCAATTTGAAATAAACAAAGAGAAGGCAATGTTGTATGGAGTTGCGCCACAACAAATTGCATATACCATGAATATGGCATTATCTAACAGCCCGATTACGAGTTTGTATGATGAAAATGCTGTAGATCAAGTCGGATTGGTACTGAGTTTAGATGAAAAAGAAAAATCTACCATTTCTGATATTTCACAATTAAAAATAAAATCGAAACATGGTAACATGGTTTCTATTGGTGATTTAGTTGATATTACTGAAACTGTAAGCGCAAAAAGTATTTTCCGTAAAAATCAGAAACGTGTGGTGTATGTAATGGCTGATATGGCAGGTGAATTAGAGAGTCCAGCCTACGCAATTTTAGGAATGGAAGAGAAATTAAAAGAAATTAAACTTCCTGAAGGTTATAAATTGAACGAAATGTATTTAGGTCAACCTGATTTTGAAGATGATTATACCGTTAAATGGGATGGTGAATGGCAAATTACACTAGAAGTTTTTAGAGATTTAGGAATCGCTTTTTTAGGAGCAATTATCTTAATTTATATCTTAATTGTTGGTTGGTTTCAAAATTTTAAAGCACCAATTGTAATGATGGTTGCAATACCATTATCGTTAATAGGTATCATTTTAGGGCACTGGATTATGGGCGCATTTTTTACAGCAACTTCATTTATAGGTATGATTGCCTTAGCAGGAATTATGGTGCGGAACTCTGTTTTATTAATAGATTTTATCAATTTACGATTAGCCGAAGGAATTCCGTTAAAACAAGCGGCAATTGAAGCAGGGGCAGTACGTACAACGCCTATTTTATTAACTGCTGGAACTGTTGTAATTGGAGCGTTTGTAATATTATTTGATCCGATTTTTCAAGGATTGGCAATTTCGTTAATGGGCGGAACTATTGTGTCAACTGTATTAACATTATTGGTTGTGCCATTAGTGTATTATATGATTGAAAAGAAGAATTATAAATAGTGTTGATTAAAAACTAAATAAGATGTTAAATAAATATTTTAGAATTATCGTTGGTTCTTTTGTTTTAATAAGTGTAGTATTAACGGTTTATGTAAATCCTAATTGGATATGGTTTACCGTGTTTATTGGCTTGAATTTAATTCAGTCAGCATTTACAAAATGGTGTTTGTTAGAGACCATTTTGATGAAAGTGTTTAAGATTCAGAAATAGATTCCCTTTGAAAAATCAAGTTGTTTTAACAAAGAACTTGATTTTTCCTTTATTATCTACTATCTTTCACTTAGCTATAAATAACATTGCTTACTGTCGTTTACCATATGAGTAAAGAAATACCTCACTTACTATTTGAATCTAAATCTTCTGAAATAAAAGGAATAGAAATAATTACTTTAGAGAATTTAGAAAGTAAAAAAGATATTTTTGATCATTTACCAGAAAGAGCGCATCAATTAGAATTTTATCAACTAGCTTTTTATACAAATGGAAAAACTGAACATTTAGTCGATTTTGTATGGCATACAGTAGAAAGTAATGCTATTATCTATGTCTCCAAAGGACAAGTGAATGCTTTTAAATTTAATAAAGGTGTAAAAGGGTATCTACTTCTTTTTACTGAAGAGTACTTTAAGAACCAGCTTGCTAATATTCCTCAAAATACAGCCATTAGATTATTAACTCCTCAACTTTTTTCTCCAAAAGTTCAAGTTCCTGAAGCTTCTAATATCCTAACGTATATTCAACTTTTTTTTAATGAGTTTTACAAGGTATCTGAAAACTTTAATAAAAAGCACATTATAGATTCTTTATTTAATATCATCTTTTCTAAGCTTGAAGAAATTAAAAAAAATCAAACAGACTATATTAAGGAGTCCGAAAAATTTAAACTCTTTTTAAGTTTTCAAACCTTTTTAAAAAATGATTTTGTATTCAATAAAAATGCGGATTATTACGCTGAGAAATTAAATATTACCTACAAGCATTTAAATGTAGTTTGTAAAGAAATAATTAATAAAACCGCAAAACAATATATAGATGAGTTTGTAATTTTAGAAGCTAAAAGAAATTTAATAAATTCTAGCATTAAAAGTACAGAGTTAGCTTATTTAATGGGTTTTGAAGAATCAACTAATTTTGTGAAATATTTCAAAAAACATACAGGATTTACCCCAAATACTTTTAAAAATAATAATATTTAGGTTTTTAGGTTCGATATTTACCATTTTATTCGTCAGATTTACCTATCGTACGTTTTCCTTTCCTCTTAATTTTGTCCTATCATTTAAAATTAAATATAGGATGAAAAAAGCAATCATTATTGTGTTGAGCATCGCAGCTTTTACAAGCTGTAATTCAATTCAAAAAAAAGCAACAATAAAAGGAAATAAATTAAAGAAAGAATCTAAAATGGAAAATTTAAAAACAATTGCACAAGAAGCACAAGAGGCTTTTTTTAAAGAGTATAGCTCAGAAGGAATTAAAAAATATTTTACAACTGATTATATTCAACATAATCCTCATGTGCCAACAGGAATAGCACCAGTATTGGGGTTTCTTCCTGTCTTAAAAAAAGCAAATACAACTTATACTACGCATAGAATTTTACAAGATGGTGAATTTATTATTTTACATAATTCATATCATAATGCTGAAGCTTTAGGAGGTAAAGAGGTAGTGGCGTTTGATGTTTGGAGAATGCAAGATGGTAAAGCTGCTGAACATTGGGATAATATAACGACTAAAGTTGAGCAAACAGCTAGTGGACGTTCTCAAGTTGATGGTGTTACTGATATTACTGATGTAAATAAAACAGCTGCAAATAAAGAAATTGTAAAAAACTTTGTAAACGATGTGTTGTTTGGTAAAGCACCTGAAAAAATTACAAACTATGTAAGTACTGAAGAGTATCATCAGCATAACCCTATGGTTAAAGACGGTTTGGATGGTTTAGGGGAAGCAATTGCGTATTTAACATCACAAAATAATATGTTTAATTATCAAAAACTGCATAAAGTATTAGGTGAGGGTAATTTCGTTTTAACTATGAGTGAAGGTGAATGGAACGGAAAACCACAAGCATTTTATGACTTATTTAGATTAAAAGACAATAAAATAGTCGAACACTGGGATGTAATTCAAGAAATTCCTGCTGAAATGGCGCATACAAATGGAAAGTTTTAATTTTAGATTTTCAATTTAATTAAAGTATAAATCCTACACATTTTGTGTAGGATTTTTTGTGAAATATTTTAGATTGTTTGGCTAGTATTATATTTAATTATAATAGGAGATAATCTTATCTTGGCTACAAGTTGAAATAAAGATAGTCTAAATGGAAGAAATAAATGAAATACGATTTTTAGAATTACTTACTTCTGCAGAAAGTACTGAATATACAAATTTTTTAATAAATTTCGAAAATTATACAATCATAAACTTGAATGAGATTACTACTTCTAATAAATTTATAAACTGTAATTTTATAGGAGAAAGAGTTGCTTTTATGAACTCGGATTCTTTAAAAATAAATGAATTGACTCAAGTTTTTTATTTTGATGATTGTGAATTTGAAAATGAAATTTGTTTTGTTAATTGTTATTTGAAAGATATTAAATTTTTAAATATTTCAAAACCAATTAAAGAAGTATACTTATCACCAAAAAAACTAGGCAGTTTTACTTTTGAATGTGCTCAGAATTTGAAACAAAAAATATTAATCGATATTAAAATACATAATATTGAAAGTATTAATCATTTAAAATTATCACATTTAAAATCGACAGGAGATTTAATGATTGATGGATGTAATATAAATATATTAGAAATTAATGATTGCGCATTTAATCAAATAGATATTATCCATAGCAAATTTTCAAAAGAATTTCTCTTCACTTCAAATATTATTGAAACCAGTTACATTCAATATAATGAATTTGAAAAATCCAACTTTTCTTCAACTAATTTTGGAATATATGCAAAATTTAGATTTAATGAATTTAAAGGAGTTACATTATTTAAACAATTAAAAAATGAGAGCCAGACAAAATTAAAGCTTGTAAATTGTAATTTTTATAAATATACAAATTTTAATAATTCTAACCTTTATGAATTACATATTGGCGATTCAAATTTTCAAGAATTAACTTCTTTTCAAGAGTTAGAACTTAATTCAATTTTTTTAGATAGAACAATATTTGAGAAAATTGTTTTCTTTGATGATATTGTGATTCATAAATTTAATGAATGCAATAAAAGAACCTTAAGAAATATTAAACAGCAATTGTTACGGGCAGATAATAAAATAGATTACGATAATTTTCGTGCTCATGAACTAAACTCTTTCAAAGAAGAATTAAAAAATAAACTAAAATCAAAATCTAATATTAATCGTCAGAAACTTTGTAGAGACTTAACAATTTTAAGGATTAATTCTTTCTTTTCCAATAACGGCACAGATTGGGTTAAAGCTACTCAAAGAACTATGTTTGTGGCTGTGTTATTTTATTCTATATTTTATGGGATACACAATCACTCTAGAGAAATAGAGTTGTTTAGTATGTCTAGTTTTAATGAATATATGATTGGTTTATTTCGGTATTTTCTATTGACAGACTTTCATAACCCTTTAATAAGTAACCGAGAATATTTAATTAGTTTTTGGGAATGGATTCCTTTTGTTTTTGGAAAAATATTGATTGGAATTGGTATTTACCATGTTTTAGTTTCATTTAGAAAGTTTAGGAAATAAAATTATTAATATCAGTTATAAAAAATCATATCGATCACTCTCAATTTTAGCAACATATTATGCTAAAAAAACTACTTTTACATTTATTAGTGAAAAATTGTAGTAGCCTTTTGTGATGATAGAAAATAAAGAATTAGACCTTGCCATTCAGTTTATAGAAAAAACAGATAGAAACCTTTTTATTACGGGGAAAGCAGGTACCGGAAAAACTACTTTCTTACATAAAATAAAAAATGAATCGCTGAAAAGATTGGTTATTGTAGCACCAACAGGTGTTGCTGCAATTAATGCAAAAGGAGTTACGATTCATTCTTTTTTTCAAATGCCATTTGGACCTATTTTACCAAATCAAATTGCAAATACATCTAACCAACAACGAAAATTTGGTAAAGCAAAAATTGACATTATTAGGTCTTTAGATCTTGTAATTATTGATGAAATTAGTATGGTTAGAGCTGATTTATTAGATGGTATAGATCAGGTTTTAAGAAGGTATAAAGATAAAAGCAAAGTTTTTGGTGGAGCGCAAGTTTTAATGATTGGAGATTTGCAACAATTATCACCAGTTGTGAGACCTAATGAATGGAGCTTGTTACAAGAACATTATAAATCGGTATATTTTTTTAGTAGTAGAGCATTTCAAGAATCGAATACGGTAAGTATCGAGTTAAAGAAAATTTACAGACAGGATAATGAAGAGTTTATCGAAATTTTAAATGAAATTAGAAACGATTCTTTATCTGAAAAGTCCGCTGCAATTTTAAATAAAAGATATAATCCAGATTTTGAGCCACAAAAAAACGATGGGTACATTACACTAACAACTCACAATAAAAGAGCGGATGCAATTAATACGCTAGAATTAGAAAAACTAAAAAGAAAGAGTAGCTTTTTTAAAGCGGAAGTATCTGGTAAATTTAATGAAAACGCCTATCCCAATAGTGATAAGTTAGAGTTAAAAGTTGGTGCTCAGGTAATGTTTATTAAAAACGATAGCTCACCTGAAAAAAGATATTTTAACGGAAAAATTGGTAAAATAACATTGATTGATGATGATGTTATTTATGTGAAATGTCCGAATGATGATGATGAGATTGAAACCAAAAAAGAGATTTGGGAGAATATTAATTATTCGATTGATGAAGAATCGAAAGACATTAAAGAAGAGGTTACAGGTTCTTTTACCCAAATTCCATTACGATTAGCATGGGCAATTACGATTCATAAAAGTCAGGGTTTAACCTTCGAAAAAGCTATTATTGATGCGGAAGCTTCTTTTGCGCACGGGCAAACGTACGTTGCTTTAAGTAGATGTACTTCTTTAGAAGGTATTGTTTTAAAAACTCAGATTAGAAACAGTTCAATTATAAATGATAGAACGGTTGATTCTTTTAATAAGAATGTACATGAAAATGTTCCTGATGAAACAGTTTTAAGTGAATCAGAAAAAAAATATCAGCTTAATTTAATATCAGAATTATTTGATTTTAGAGCTTTTTTATACCCAACAACAAGAGCTATTGATATATATTATAAGAACCAAACGAGTTTAAATGGTGTTATGATAAACCATTTAGAAACGATTAAAGATAACGGGATTATTCCTTTATTAAAAATTGCTAATGGGTTTAAAATTCAATTGCAACAACTCTCTGAAGATGATATTCTAGCTGAAAATAGTGATGCTATCAATGAACGGTTTATAAAAGCTATTGATTATTTTATTAAACAAACTGAAGAATTTATTAAAAAACCTCTAAATGGAATTTCATTTTCTACAGATAATAAAGCAGTTCAAAAAGATTTAGAGAAACAAATTTACACGCTGCAAGATTTATTATCTATAAAACTATTTTGTTTTCTTAAATTAAAGGATGGTTTTCAAGTTGAAGACTATTTACAGGTTAGAGCAAATGCTGTTTTACAAAATGTAGAAAAGCCTAAGAAAAAGAAAATTACATCTTCTAGAGATCCTATTTTGGCACTAAGTTTACGTGAATTACGAGACGAAATTTCGAAAAAGGAGGGGATTCCACATTTTCAAATATTTACCCAAAAAACGTTATATGCTATTTGTGATACGTTACCGAAAACAGCTAAAGAGTTATTGAAAGTTGATGGAATGGGGAAAATTAGGGTTCAGAAATATGGAGGTGTAATTTTAGACGCAGTAACTAGCTATTGTAAAAAACAAGGGATTAAACAGCAGCAAAAAGAAAAACCAAAAGAAGATAAAATACCAACAAGACAAGTAAGTTTTAAGCTTTTTAAAGAAGGTTTGTCTGCTAAAGAAATTGCAAGCAAAAGAGGATTAACGGTAAATACCATCGAAAGTCACTTGGCTAGTTTTATCACTGAAGGAGATATTGATGTACTTGAAATTATTCCTTTAAAAAAGTATACTAAAATGGTTAAATCTATTGAAAGTGTAGAGTTTAAAAGCCTAACAGATTTAAAAGAAAAGGTTTCTAAAAGTTATAGTTATATGGAATTAAAGATGGTTTTAATGTCTTTAGAGTTGTAAAACATATATAATCCTTAAAAAAAGAACGAAGAACCTTTAAAGGTTCTTCGTTCTTTTTTAGGGAATTAGGGGAGGAGATAACGTGTTATTTTCCGTTTAAATCCCAGTTATATTGCATGTAAACAACTTCAGCACCATCATTAACTTGAATATCAGAATATTTGTTTACATAATCGACTAATGAGTGTTTTATTGTAAAGTCTTCTTGATACCACTCAAACATTTTAGAAACTTCAATTTTACCAGAAGATATTTTATTTTTAGTAGTGTCGTTGATGAATTCTTTCATTAAAGCTTCTAATTTCAACTCAATGTTTTTAGATGTAAAAGCATAGTTCGCAAAACGAGGCCCTGATTTAGAAGCTGCATTTATTGCTACATGAATTCTAGGGTCATCATGCCAACGACGTAATATTTTATGCTCAATATAATCAAGAGAGTATGTTTTTTTCCCAATAACAGCAAAAGGAATTTTCCATGCATTTCTACCTTTTCTTTTAATATCTGTTATCTTTTTTAATGGATAGCTATCTAAAATTAGTTTAATTGTATACGCATTGTATGCATTAATCCAAAAAGATTTTGCTTTTGTAGCTGACCATTTTTTTCCAGGTACGGTTTTTTCTAAATGCTTCAAATATAGGTCTAATAAAGCACGGTTTTTTCGCAAGCCTTTATAGTCTACATTACCTTCTTTACTAACATAAGTTTTAAGAAGCGCATTAAATACATCTGTTTGTGCTTCTGATTGAATACTAATAAATAGTAAGCAGAAGAGTATAATAGTTTTTCGCATTTTTTCTAGTTTTACATTTTAATCATTTCATTAGCTTGGACGAAATACTTTTTAAAACATTACAGTAATAATAAGTAAAAATTATTATTCGCTATTTTATTTATTTACAAATATGCTAAAATTTATTCGATGTAAAATAATAATTTTAATTTTTTAGTTTAATTGTGTGTTGATTTTTAGTAACTTAGCTAAAATTTATTAATTAAATACACCCTTCAAAATGAAAAATTATTTTCTAAATGCAGTGTTTATCACTGCTATTTCCCTCTGTGCAATAAATTTAAGTGCTCAGAAAAAAATTAAAATTGGTGATGAGTTTGACTCTGATATCAAAGTAACGAAAACTTATCAAAAGTTTAAGAGAAGTCTCTCTCGAAAACAGCAACAAAAAGCTGAATTAGTTTACCAGAAAGAATTTTATTCCAAAAATGCGTCCTACATCAAATTATATTTTGAAAGCTTTGACCTTGCTCCAGGTGATTACATTGAAATTACAGGTAGCAATAAAGATGAGGTTCTAATTTATGGTGAACAAGGAAAAATCATTGATAGTGAAAATACAATGATCAGCAATTTTTGGTCAAAAGTATTATTTGAGGAGAAAATAGACCTTAAGTTATATTCTTTTGGTAAATCAGGTAAGCACCATGGTTTCGAAATCTCAAAAGTAGCTTATGGATATAGTGAAAAGAAAATGATGAGAATAGTTATGGATAATACGGATCTTAATAGGTCTATCTGTTCAGTTGATAATAAGGAACGAATTGCTTGTTACAAAGGAACAGAAATGTATGAAAAAGCCAAGGCTGTTTGTAGATTGTTAATAGGAGGAAGCTCATTATGTACTGGATGGTTACTTGGTAGCGAGGGAAATCTAATGACAAATAATCATTGTATAGGATCGGCTTCTGATGCTCAGAATACCGATTTTATCTTCAATTATCAATATGAAAATTGTACAGGTAGTACTAACGCAACGAGTGACGTTGTTGCTTCATCATCTACATTTATAAAAACTAGTTCTAGCTTAGATTATACATTGGTAAAGTTACCTGTTAACCCTACCAATACATATGGATATCTTAGTTTAAGTTCTGTAGCTACTTCTGTAGGAGATAGAATTTACATTCCACAACACCCTGGTGGAAGAAGAAAAGAAATTTCTGTTAAGACAGATACAGACCCAAGTGCTGGTGGATTTTCAAGAGTTTCATCAAGTTCTAGTGGTTCAGGAAGGCAAGTGACTTATTTTGCTGATACAGAGGGAGGAAGTTCAGGTTCACCTGTTTTAGATTATAATTCTAATTTAGTAATAGGAATACATAATACTGGTGGTTGTCCTAATGGGTCTAATGGTAGATCTGATAATATAATAAGTTCTATTGGAAGCGCTATGCCAAATGATGGTGTTGATAATGGAGGCGGTAATCCAGATCCAGACCCTACTTGTAGTTCAACAGTTAGTTCTTTTCCTTACTCTGAAAGCTTTGAATCAAGTGATGCTTGGACTCAAGTAACAGGTGATGATGGTAACTGGACAAGGGATGCATCTGGAACTCCATCTTCAGGAACAGGACCAAGTTCAGGTTCTAATGGTTCTTATTACATGTTTTTAGAAGCTTCATCAAATAGTAGTACAGGTCAAATAGGATCAAACGCAACGGCAATTTTACAAAGTCCTTGTTTTAATCTTTCAGCATTATCTTCGGCTACTTTTTCCTTTAATAATCATATGTTTGGTACTAATGTTGGAACGTTAAAATTAGAGGTATCTACTAATGGAACAGCCTGGACTAATGTATGGAATGATTCAGGTAATAAAGGTAATCAATGGAATGATGCATCTGTTAATTTGAATTCATATATAGGAGAATCTAAAGTTATATTAAGGTTTGTAGGAACTACAGGTTCTGGCTGGTCTAGTGATATTGCTATTGATAACGTATCATTGTCTTCAGGAGGAACTGTTCCTGATCCTATATGTGCAGCATTAAATTTAAATGATTTCACTATTACTGGATTTTCAAATCAAGATTCATCAGGTAATTCTTCAGTAAGCTCTGATGGAAAAACATTAGTATTAACCAATAATACATGGAAATATATTCCACTTAACTATACTGTTACATCATCTACAGTAATTGAATTTGAATTCAGTAGTACTTCAGAAGGTGAAATTCATGGAATTGGTTTTGAAGATGATAATAACTTAACATCAAGTAGATACTTTAAAGTTCATGGTACACAAAACTATGGTGTTACTAATTTTGATAATTATGCGAGTGGTAACAAAACGTATATAATTCCTATAGGAAGTTCATATACAGGGAGTATGGATAGGTTAGTATTTGTTAATGATAATGATAGTGGATCAGGAAATAATTCTACTTTTTCAAATATTAAAATATATGAAGGGTCTTGTGGTAATACTATCGCTTTAACTGAATCACTTACTTCAAGAATAGATGTTTTAGGAGATGAAGATGAAAGTTTATTTACTTCTATTAAAATAGCTCCAAGTCCACTTAAAAAAGGAACTCTATTAAGAGTTTTAGGCCCTAAGAGAAATCTGTCAGGAGCTTCATACACTATTATAAATATGTTAGGTCAAGTTGTTAAAAATGGTAGTATTACTGAGAATACTGCTATTAATGTTGATAACGTTAATTCTGGTATATACATACTAAGAATTAAAAATGAATTTACTACATCAAGTAAACGATTTATTATAGAGTAGGTTTAACTTAAAATTTATATAAATAAAAACCCCTTCTTGAATTATTTTCAAGAAGGGGTTTTATTTATTTATAGAAATTAATATTATAGGTCAAAACCAATATTAACACCAAGTTTATTAGCTATTAATTTATTAATACGTTTCTTTACTTCTGGTATTTTTACGCTTTCTAAGACCGTATTTGCAAATGCATACATTAATAGTGCTTTTGCTTCTTTCTTTGGAATTCCACGTTGTTGCATGTAAAATAAAGCATCTTCATCTAGTTGTCCGATAGTACAACCGTGAGAACATTTTACATCATCAGCAAAAATTTCTAATTGAGGTTTTGCATTAATGGTAGCTTTGTCACTTATTAAAACATTATTGTTTTGTTGATAAGCATTTGTTTTCTGAGCTTCTTTTTCAACAACAACTTTACCGTTAAAAACAGCTGTAGAGCGATCATCATAAATTCCTTTATAATCTTGATGAGATTCACAGTTTGGCTCAATATGATGTACCAACGTATGATGATCTACATGTTGTTTTCCTTCGGTAATTGTAATCCCTTTTAAAATTGAATCGATATGCTCTCCTCTTTGATAAAAGTTTAAGTTATTACGTGTAATGTTTCCTCCGAAAGAAAAAGTGTGAACAGAAACGATGCTACTTGATTTTTGCTCTATGTAACAATTATCTACCAAAGAAGCATTTTCATGATCATTTTGAATCTTATAAATATCTACCGTTGCATCTTTTGCTGCAAAAACTTCGGTTACTGAATTTGTTAAAACAGGGTTAGAAGTTAAACTCTGATGACGTTCAATAATTTGAACATGTGAGTTTTGTTCGGCAACAATTAAATTACGAGGTTGCGTCATAATAGCATCCTCAGAACCAGTAGTAAAACTAATAATTTGTATAGGTTTTTCAACCTCTACATTTTTAGGAATGTATATGTATGCTCCTTCGTTTGCAAATGCAGTATTTAGCGAAGTTAAATTGTCTTGTTTAGCAATTTTATTGAAATAATTTTCAATAATAGCTTTGTATTTTGGCTTTGCTAATGCCGAAGACATTAAACAAACATCTACAGTGTCATGTGTTGTATCAGACAAGAAAGAACTATATTTTCCGTCGATAAATACAATCTTATAAGTATCAATATCGTGGATAAAATACTTCTTTACATCAGCTAAGTCTATAGCAGCTTCCGAATTTGGAAAAATACTATAATCTTGTTTTAGTACAGATTTTAAAGAAGTGTATTTCCATGCTTCTAATTTCTTAGTAGGAAAACCTAGTTCTTCAAAATTTTGTAACGCTTTAGTTCTAATATCGTGCACATCAGAATTAACGTCTACGCCATTTTCAAAGGCGACGTATGATGCGGTTAGTTTTTCTTTTAATTCCATTGCTTCTTAAGAATTAACTTCTTCTTTAATCCAATCATATCCTTTAGCTTCTAACTCTAAAGCTAAAGAAGCATCTCCTGACTTTACAATTTTACCATCGTATAATACGTGTACAAAATCAGGAACTATATAATCTAACAAACGTTGGTAGTGTGTAATTACAATTACCGCATTGTCTTTAGATTTTAATTTGTTTACACCATTAGCTACAATACGTAAAGCATCAATATCTAAACCAGAATCTGTTTCATCTAAAATTGCTAATTTAGGCTCTAACATTGCCATCTGAAAAATCTCATTACGTTTCTTTTCACCACCAGAAAAACCTTGGTTTAAAGAACGAGATAAAAACTTACGGTCTATTTCTAATAATTCAGATTTCTCACGAATCATTTTTAACATGTCTTTTGCAGGCATGTCTTCTAAACCTTTTGCTTTACGATTTTCGTTAATTGCAGTTTTAATAAAGTTGGTTACAGAAACTCCAGGGATTTCTACAGGGTATTGAAATGATAAAAACACACCATTATGTGCTCTCTCTTCAGGAGCTAGTTCGCTAATATCCTCTCCATTTAACTCTATTAAACCATCAGTAACTTCGTATTCTTCTTTCCCTGCGATAACATTGGCTAAAGTACTTTTTCCAGCACCATTCGGTCCCATTATTGCGTGAATTTCACCGGCTTTAACTTCTAAATTCAATCCTTTTAAGATTGATTTATCTTCTATATTAGCGTGTAAGTTTTCTATTTTTAACATTCTTGATATGCTATTTGCTTTTAGCTTTTGGCTATAAGCGTGGTTTTAATTTTTTAATATTTCTTCTAGTCTTTGAAAGCTCTTTGGAGAGTGTTGAATAATTACCTCTGCATTTTTTTCTTTTGCAAAAGTTTCAAATTTATCCATGCTTTCTAATGTTTGTTTTACATCATAATTAAATGAAGGAACTCCTTTATTTTTTCTGTTCTCTTCAAAATGATATAAATCACCAGTTAATAAAATTGGTTTTTCTAAACCTAAATCTAGATATAATACTTGATGACCAACTGTATGTCCTGGCATGTATTTTATAACAACTGTTCCGTCTCCAAAAACATCATAATCACCATTTAGTTTTTTTACATTTTTAAGTGCGCTAACAGCAGGGTTTTTAGTTTTTAACGTGTCAGAAGCCACAGCATTGTATTCATTTTCTTGCACTAACCATGTAGCCTCTTTCATATAATTAGCATGCCCTGTGTGATCGAAATGAGAATGAGACATTGCAAAATATTTAAAATCTTCAATTTTAAATCCAATAGTTTTTAATTGGTTTGCTAATGAATCAGGTCTTTGCACTACAAAAACACCACTTGGTTCATGAAAAGGTTCAGAAACTACTAAGTTTTCAGGTAAACCAGCATCCCACATTAAATTCCCTTTTGGGTGAGAAATTACATAATAAGCATCCGTAAATTGCTTTGTTTGCCCTGTGTAAGTTGTATCTTGAGAAAAAACTTCTAATTTTTTAACCAGAATAGATCCACCTACTAATTGATGTAAAGCTACTTTTGCTTTTTTCTCAACCTTTTTCTCTTCTTTTTTTTCTGTGTTTTTACAACCTATAATTGCTAAACCTAAAAATAATAAAAATACATTTTTCATTTGTTAACTTTTATTGATTATCCTACAGAACCTTCTAAAGATATTTCTAATAACTTTTGAGCTTCTACAGCAAACTCCATTGGTAATTTGTTTAGTACCTCTTTACTAAACCCGTTAACAATTAAAGCAATTGCTTTTTCAGTATCAATTCCACGTTGATTACAATAAAATAATTGATCCTCACCAATTTTACTTGTTGTTGCTTCGTGCTCTATTTGTGCCGATTTATTTTTAGTTTCAATGTATGGAAACGTGTGTGCTCCACATTCATTACCCATCAATAAAGAATCACATTGAGAGAAATTACGAGCATTTTCTGCACGTGGTCCAATTTGAACTAGGCCTCTATAACTGTTTTGTGATTTTCCTGCTGATATTCCTTTAGAGATAATGGTTGACTTAGTGTTTTTTCCTAAGTGAATCATTTTAGTTCCTGTATCTGCTTGCTGATAGTTGTTCGTTACAGCAATTGAATAAAATTCACCAACTGAATTGTTTCCTTTTAAGATACAACTTGGATATTTCCAAGTTACAGCAGATCCTGTTTCAACCTGTGTCCAAGATACTTTTGCATTGGTTTCACAGATAGCTCTTTTAGTTACAAAATTGTAAACACCACCTTTCCCTTCTTTGTTTCCAGGGTACCAGTTTTGAACTGTAGAATATTTGATTTCTGAATCATCTAAAGCGATTAATTCAACCACAGCTGCGTGTAATTGATTCTCATCTCTACTTGGTGCTGTACAACCTTCTAAATACGAAACGTAACTTCCTTTGTCAGCAACAACTAAAGTTCTTTCGAATTGACCAGTTCCACCTTCATTAATTCTAAAGTATGTTGATAACTCCATCGGGCAACGAACACCTTTAGGAATGTAACAGAATGATCCGTCAGAAAATACTGCAGAATTTAATGCTGCATAAAAATTATCGGTAGTTGGTACAACAGTACCTAAATATTTTCTTACTAATTCAGGATGTTCTTGAATTGCTTCAGAAATAGGCATAAAAATAATACCTTTTTTACCTAATGTTTCTTTGAATGTTGTTGCAACAGAAACAGAGTCCATTACAATATCAACAGCTACATTGGCTAATTTCTTTTGCTCATCTAAAGAAATACCTAATCTTTTAAAAGTGTCCAACAATTCTGGATCAACTTCATCTAAACTATTTAATTTTGGTTTTTCTTTTGGCGCAGAATAGTATGCAATGTCTTGAAATTTTGGTTTTTCATAATGAACATTAGCCCATTCTGGCTCTTCCATTTTTTCCCAAACTCTAAATGCCTCTATACGCCATTCAGTCATCCATTCTGGTTCGTTTTTCTTTTTAGAAATAGCACGAACCACATCTTCATTTAACCCTTTTGCAAAGGTTTCACTTTCTATGTCTGTATAAAAACCATATTCATATTCTTTGGTTTTTAACTCTTCTCTTAAATCGTCTTCGGTATATTTGCTCATAATAGAGTTATAATATTATAAAGAAAAACTTTCTCCGCAACCACATGTGCGGTTTGCATTAGGGTTATTAAATACAAATCCTTTTCCATTTAATCCTCCAGAATACTCTAAGGTCGTTCCTACTAGATATAAAAAACTTTTTTTGTCTACAACAATTTTTATATTATTCTCTTCGAAAACCTTGTCGTTCTCTTGAGTGCTTTTATCAAAGGTTAAGTCGTATGATAAGCCTGAACAACCACCGCTTTTAACACCTACTCGAACAAAATCGTTTGTAGCATCAAATCCGTCGTCTGTCATTAATTCAACGACCTTCTTTTTTGCTGTGTCTGAAACTTTTATCATAATTTTAAATAGATTAAATCTAAATGATTTGCAAAGATAATTACAATATATGATTTTTATCAGTTTTTTTACCAATAAACTTTTTCGCATTTATGGTTTTTATTTAATTATTATGAAAAATAACAACGACCATCATTAAATTTTACAATGACAAAATAATTATTCGTAACTTTTATTTTAACAAATTTATTTTCTTTATCCGCTCAAAAAAAATATAAAAGAGTAAACAAATGCAGCTTATTTTAAGTTAAAAGTAAAATATGATACTAAAGAAGATGTAGATAAATTAAGATGTGAAATACGGAATGAAATTTCTAAGAAAAGTATTATTTGCTCTTCAAAATAATTTGAATTAATTAAAGCTATTAACAAAGTCGTTGTCAGAAAGAGAAAGTAAAAAAGCTTTTAAGTCTGCTTTGTCTTTATTAGAAATGTTTACACCTCCTTGTTTTACTTTTTTCATTAAAGGGTCTATTGTAGGGGAAGATTTTAAACCTGTTGAATAATGATCAATTACTTCATCTAGCGTATTAAAACGACCGTCGTGCATGTAAGGTGCTGTAAACTTTAAATTACGAATTGATGGAGTTTTAAATTTTCCATTGTCATTTGGGTCTCCAGTAACTTTACCTAAACCTAAGTCTGTTAATATAGCGTCTAAACCATTGTTATGAAATTTGTTATCTGTCCATAATGGGTTGTTGTTACTTCCGTGGCAATGAAAACAATCTCCGCGAGTTTCATCCATAAAAACATCAAAACCATTCTGTTCTTCAGGGCTTAATTGTGTTGTTCCTAATAGGTGCCTATCAAATTTTGAATTCCCTGATATTAATGTTCTCTCGAACTGAGCGAGCGCTTTAGTAATTAAAGTAGAATCGATTTTTACACTGCCAAAAGCCTCTTTAAAAAGAGTAGGATATTCAGGGTGTTCTTTAATTTTTTGAGCAACATTAACCCATTTACTATGCATCTCAATAAGGTTTCTAACAGGCTCTAAAGCTTGTCTTTCTAGACTTAGTTCTTTGCCATCCCAAGTAAATCGCTCATCGAAATTCCAAGCTAAATTAAATAAAGGCATTGAGTTACGAGTACCAAGTTTACCATCAACACCATCACTAAATCGATCGTTATCGGTAAATGCTTTTTTGGGGTCGTGACAAGTGGCACATGATTGTGTATTGTCTTTAGATAATATTTTATCAAAAAACAATCTTTTACCAAGTGTAATTCCTTCTTCAGTTAAAGTATTGTTTGTGGGAATAACAGGGGCAATTAATTTCTGTTGAAAAAGGATAGGTATTTTTAAAGAAGCAGGTATTGGCACGTATATATCTTCTGCATCTTTTGATGAGCAGTTCATTAAAAGAAGTAAAAATAATATATATGTGCTTTTTTTTATCATGTAAATTTATTGAGTAACTGGACCTAAGCTAAAAACACCACTTTTACCGTTTGCAGACATTAATTTTTGAGCTTCAAAATTTGGCATTAGCATAGAATTTAACTCATTTAAATCCCATTCATTTGGATTTTTAAACCATTCAGCAACATTCATTTTAATCTCAATAGTTGCATTGTTTTTAATAGAAATCACCCCTAAATCTACTGTAAAAAAAGTGTCTTCAAACTTTAGGCTTGCAGGATCAGTTTTATCTACGGCTCTAATAGCATGGTAAGCAAAACCTTGTTGTTCGATAATTTTATTAAGAAACTTACCTTCCATTTGCATGTAATGGTAGCCTCCACCCAACATGTCTGGTACATTCCAAGATGCTGAATTTAAATCTTGATAACCTCCTACTTTATAATTATCATCATTATTAAAACCAAAAGTCATTGATAAATTATAGGTTCCTTCAGATATTTTTAATGTTGAATTGTGTATTAAGCTTTCACTATCACTTAAGTCAATTAATTTGTAACCATCAAAAACAGTTGCCTCATTAGAGCCATTAGTCAATGTTATTTTAGATACTAAATAACGTAATTTTTCAATTGTAAGTTTCGTTCCTAGTTTATTAGTGAATTTGGTATTGCTTAAATCTGATTTTTCAATTGTGGTACTATCCCAATTTTGAGAGAATTTTATTTTTGCAGAAACTTCTTTAATTAGTTCGTCGTTATCAGAACTACATGAAAAGAAAGTAAGGCTTATTAAGAAAAGAATTAAATATTGTTTCATTTTTTATTTTAATTTGATAATTAATAGGTCTGAAAAACCTTTGTTTACTGTTATTTCTTGATTGTTACTGCTGCTTTCTCCAACCGCAATAATCGTTCCGTTTGCCAATTCAATAGCATCATAACAAAAATCGATTTCTGTACCTCCAACTGTTTGTTGCCACTGTTGATTTCCGTTGTTGTCTATTTTAAGAATCCAAGCATCGTTTTGACCTTTATTGGTTAATCCATTATCAGAACTTCTTGAACTCCCTGAAATAAGAAAGCCACCATCTAATGTTTTATGAACTGATCGTCCTACATCAAAACTAGAGCCACCATAATTTTTTTCCCAAATTAAATCTCCGTTAGTATTTATTTTTATAATCCAAAGGTCTGCGCCACCATTGTTTTTTAAAACATCTTTGTCTTCACTACGGGTATCTCCAATAATAATGAAGTTTCCATCATTGGTGGGTGTAATTGCTCTGGCTTCGTCAATCTCACTTCCTCCAAAAGATTTTTCCCAAAGAAGTGTTCCTGATTTATCAATTTTAACAATCCAAAAATCATAAGAACCTTTGTTGTTTTTTATGTCAACATCAACACTATCTGATGCGCCAATCATTAAATAGCCATCAGAAGTTTCGGTAACCCCGTAACAAGTTTCTGTATTTGTGCCTCCAAAATATTTTCGCCATTCAATATTTCCTGATGAGTTTAGTTTAATTCCCCAATAATCACCTCCAGCGTGTCGTCTAGCAGCAGAACGGGCATTTCCTAATCCACCAGAGGCGGTTACATCTAAAAGACTTCCAACAAAAAAACCATTATCATTTGTTTGAATAATACTAAAACCTTTATCTGTGCCAGAAAAACCAGTATTTGTTTTCCAAAGAATATCACCATTACTATTTAGTTTTAGTATCCAAATATCTTCAAAGCCTTTGTTAGCGCTTAAATCGCCATCGTTACTTTTGTTGTAGCCAATAATAGCAAAGCCATTATCGTTAGTTTTAATTATTTGATATGCCTTTTCGTCTTTAGAACCACCATATGTTTTTTGCCATAGTAATTTATCGTTTTTATCAAACTTTAAAACCCAATAATCATATTGTACATTCGTTTTTGTTGTTGAAACATCACCATCAATACTTTGGGTAAATCCTAAAACTACATATCCGTTATCAGAAGTTTGAACAACACTTCTAGCTACTTCATTTTTTGTTCCTCCTAAAGTTTTTACAAAATCTAGTGTTGGATTTTTAACAACGTTTGGTAATTGATCAACATCATTATTACAGCTAATTATTGTGAATATTATGACTAAAAGAGTTGAGATTTTTTTAAACATTTATTGCTTTTGTAAAATAAATAAACCACTATTAATATCACTTACTACAATTTTACCGCTATTAAAATAAGGGTATACATTCCAAACGCCATTAAAGTTTGCGGCATCATTATTTATATAAGTGTCAAAATAGCCCGTTTCTGTTATTGTTTTACTTTCAATAGCACTAATGTCGATAAAACGAACACCTGCTGTGTAGTTCGCTAAATAAAAAGTATTATCTTTTATATATCCGTTATGATCTATAGCTGCTGTTGGGCCAGTGTAAGAAAAATGCTCAACAGGGTTGTCTAAATCTGTAAAATCAAAAATTATATTTCTTGTCTTGTTTCCAAAATTTTGTTCATCTAATTCATCACCTAAAATAAAATATTTTTTATCATTTGTAAACCAACCTTGGTGCGTGTAACCAACGTTTGCGTACGATATTTTAGAGATGTTTTTTGGATTCGATTTATCGCTAATGTCTACAATAACAACTTCATTTTCATTACTACCTATTAAAATTTCTTTACCTGTGTAATCAGAATCAGGGCCATTATAAATAACAACTTGTGCATCGTGGCTATAATTGTCGGTTGCCCATTCCCCTTCTTTTATTGGGTTTTTAGGGTCTTGTATATTAATAAATAAAGGGCCTCCATTGTTTAAAGGTGTTCCGTTTAATTTAGTTCCTACTGGGTATGCATAACCAGAATCTTCATTAATTACGATATTATGAGCACGTCCAAACTCTGTAAAATGTGCATCAGCAGTAAAAGTTTCTGGAGGGTTCGCTACATTTCTCAATTTTGTTAAATCAAAAACTTGCATTCCGTGGTTACTCGCTTCGCTTACAATAAAAGCATGATCTTTATAAACTTTTACATCGTGCCAAGAACTGTTTACCGTTGCTGTAGGTAATTTACCAAGATATGTAGGGTTATTAGTGTCGCTTATATCAACAAAAACAGTTCCGTTTTCTACCCCCATTATTGCGTATTCTTTATTGGTTGTAGCGTCTGTCCATCCCCAAGAATCATTTCCTTCAGTAGCACCAAAAGTACTTAGAGGTATGTGTAAAAGTAAGTCGTAATTATTACAAGGATATATTCCTGCTTTACCAGAAATACAAGGAACTTTATTCCCTATAGGAGTATCGTCACATGCATCACCTTTTCCGTCATTATCACTGTCTTTCTGATCAGGGTTTGCAAAGTCAGGACAGTTGTCTATAGCGTTTGTTATTCCATCTGAATCGTTATCTGGGTCATTATTGTCACATACATTACCTTTTCCATCATTATCAGTGTCTAATTGATCGGGGTTCGCAATTAACGGGCAATTATCATCAATATCTTTTATACCATCATTATCATCATCATCATCACAAGCATTACCTATTCCGTCATTGTCGGTATCTAATTGGTCTTCATTAGCGACGTCTGGACAGTTATCAGTAGTATTAATTATTTTATCATCATCTTTATCGTCGTCTATTTTTATAGTAGAAGTACAAGAAAATATCGATAAAATTAAAGTAAGATAAATGATTGATTTAATGTGATTACTCATAATGATTAGTTTTGAAAAAGCTAAAGTTAAAAATTAATTAAGGAACTAGTTGTTCATTTTGATAAAATCTGTTAATTCGATTAGTTTTATGGTTAAAATAATTGCGAGTACAATTTTATTAGAATTACTTGTTCGCTTAAAATAAAGAACAACTTTAATGGTGAAATATTTTAAATCTTAGATTTATTTTAAAAGGAGTTGAAGATTTATCTTATTTAAGTACTTGTTATTATCTTTGCAAGATGTTAGAAGATAAAAACCAAGAAAGAACATCATTAGCTGAACTGGGAGAGTTTGGATTAATTAACCACTTAACAAAGCATTTTAAAATATATAATTCGTCAACGAGTAAAGGTGTTGGAGATGATGCTGCAGTTATTAGTCCGTCAGATAAAGAGTTATTAGTAACTACTGATTTATTAGTAGAAGGTGTGCATTTCGATTTAAGTTATATGCCTTTAAAGCATTTAGGTTATAAAGCTGTAATGGTAAATTTATCAGATGTGTATGCAATGAATGGAGTTGCTGAGCAAATTACAGTGTCAATAGCTGTTTCAAATAGATTTTCTTTAGAGGCTTTAGAAGAGTTGTATGCTGGTATTCAGTTGGCGTGTGATACTTACAATGTAGATTTAATTGGAGGGGATACAACATCGTCTACCAAAGGGATGTTAATTTCTGTTACAGCAATAGGAACTGCAAAAAAAGAAGATATTGTATATAGAGATGGAGCAAAGGCTACTGATTTAATAGTTGTTTCAGGAGATTTAGGTGGTGCTTACCTTGGTTTACAAGTTTTAGAAAGAGAGAAGCAAGTATTTCAGGTGAATCCTAAAAATCAACCAGACTTAGACAATTATACCTATTTAATTGAGCGTCAATTAAAACCCGAAGCTAGAAAAGATATTTATGAATTATTAAAAGAAATAGCGGTAAAACCTACATCGATGATTGATATTTCTGATGGATTATCATCTGAAATTATGCACATTTGTACGCAAAGTAAAGTAGGGTGTAAGATTTATGAAGATAAATTACCGTTAGATCCGCAAGTAATTTCTGCTTCTGAAGAGTTTAAAATGGATAGTACAATGATTGCTTTAAGTGGTGGTGAAGATTATGAATTGCTATTTACTGTGCCTATTGCAGAGTTTGACAAGATAAAGGCCAATCCTAATTTTTCAATTATTGGTCATATAGTAGAAGAAAATCAGGGATTTAACTTAGTTACTCGAGCAAATCAAGAAATTGAATTAAAAGCGCAAGGATGGAATTCTCTTAAAGAATAAGTTTATAATACTATAATGCATAAAAAAAATCACACTTTTTAAAGTGTGATTTTTTTTATGCCTAAAATTTTAGGCATAAAGCTTGATGTTTGTAGCTAAACTAAAATTACGATGAAAAAAGTATTATTACTATTGTTGTTAATTCCATTTGTTTCCTTTTCTCAAGGGAAATTAAAGAAGGCGAAGCAAAATATAAATCAAAATTCAACCAAAACAACCGCTTCGGGTAAACGAGTTGTAAAAAGTTCATCTTCCTCAAACTCAAAATCAACGAGTCATTCCAGCCTACCTGATGATTTAGGCTTTTATTCTTTTATAGCGAAAACATTGTTTTGGGGTACTGCTGGTATTGCAATAGGTGAGGCTGAAGAGCGAGACTTAAATCCGTATCCTTATTTTTATGATAATGAAGGTGAGTATGCCGCTGAGTTATCAGATACAGGAAGGAAGCAAGGTGTAAAATTAGGCGCAAACTATTTATTTAATACAATTAGAGGAATTGAACTTAATGCAACTTATAAGCCAATACCTATTATTGGAATAGATGCTTCTTATATTCATTTTTCAGAGAAGAATAGAACAAATAATGATGCTTTAGATATTACTTCTATAATGGTAAATTACCATAGAGTACGAGAAAAAAACATTTCGCTTTGGTGGGGTTTAGGTATCACGCATGTAGGTAACGAGGTTAATAAATCAGGATTTACTTATGGTTTGGGTGCAGAGATATATCCCTTTAAACCAATTAGTATTCATATATCATGGAAAGAAAGTTTTGTTAATAAGAGTGATATAGGTGTTTTTAAATCGCAATTAAAATATCATTTTAAAAATAAATCTTTTTTTATGGGGTACCATCATCATCAAATAGCAGGAGAAAATATTTCTGCACCAATTGTTGGGTTTGAAATAACGTTTTAAAAAAATCATTTTATAGAATAATAAAAAATGGTATAAAAATTGTATCTTGGTCTAATAGAGCGTAAATTATTAATTAAAAAAATCAAAAAAGAATGGGAATTTTTTCATTTATTAAAAATGCTGGAGCCAAAGTATTTGGTATCGGAAAAACAACTGAAGAAGAAGCTACAGCAAAATCTGCAAAATTAGTGGATGCTGTAAATAGTTTAGAATTAACTGTTGAAAATTTATCAGTATCAATTGATGATGATAAAGCAACTGTTGCAGGTGAAGCTTCAGATTTAGCAACGAAAGAAAAAGTTGTTTTAGTTGTGGGTAATACAGAAGGTATTGCATCTGTAGAAGATAATATGACTGTTGCTGAGGTAGAAGTAATTGAAGTTGCAGCAATGGCTCAATTTCATTCGGTAGTAAGCGGTGATACTTTAGGTAAAATTGCTAAAGAATTTTATGGTGATGCAATGAAGTATACTATAATTTTTGAAGCAAACAAGCCAATGTTATCACATCCTGATAAAATTTATCCTGGTCAATTATTAAGAGTACCACCTTTAATGGATTAATCATAACCGATTGTTACAATAAAAGTATATAGCACTGCATTAGCAGTGCTTTTTTTATGAGTAAAATTTAACAGTATTTATTCATGTGTTTTAAACGCTTATTTAGTTAAAAAAGGAGCATAATATTTTTCATCTTTGCATTTTTAAATATAAAAGTAAAATGAATCAAAGAACGCTGGCATTAATAGCAGTATCTATTGCGACACTTATTTACGGAGTTACCTTTACGGTAGCAAAAGAGGTAATGCCAATGTATATTAAACCATTTGCTTTTATAGTGCTTCGTGTAGGCGGAGCTGCGATTATTTTTTGGTTATTAGGACTTTTTGTAAATGCAAAACGAATAGAAAAATCAGATTATAAAAAAATTATAATGGCTGCATTCTTTGGGGTAGGATTAAATATGCTTACTTTTTTTAAAGGATTGAGTTATACTACGCCAATTAGTGCTTCAGTAATGATGGTTACAGCACCAATATTGGTTTTAATATTTGCAAGCGTACTTTTAAAAGAACGATTAGTATTACGAAAAATAATAGGAATCATTATCGGTTTAATAGGTGCAATTATTTTAATAGTTTACGGTAGTTCATCTGATGCAGATGCTAAAAATATGATGTTAGGGAATTTTTTAGTTTTTATTAATGCAGCATCATACGCAATGTATTTAGTTCAAGTAAAAAAACTAATAGCAAAATACAACCCAATAGTATTTGTAAAATGGTTGTATTTATTTGGGTTGTTATTTGTACTTCCTTTTGGTTTTTTAGAGCTTACTGAAGTTCAATGGTATTTAATGCCAACCTCAATATATTTAAAAGTAGGGTTTGTTGTTTTGTTTACAACCTGTTTAACTTATTTATTTAACCTGTTTGCATTGTCAAAATTAAAACCAACGACAGTTAGTGTTTTTATTTATTTACAGCCGGTTATCGCATCAATTTATGCTTTAATTGTAGGAAGCGATACTTTAAATACAGTAAAAATAATAGCAACACTTTTAATCTTTTTAGGTGTCTTTTTGGTTACAAAACAAGTGGTTAGTAAAAATAAATAAATGTATCTTTGCGCTTCATTAAATTGACGATATGATACAGTCTATGACGGGTTATGGAAAATCCGTATTACATTTGCCTTCTAAGAAAGTAACCATTGAAATTAAGTCGCTTAACAGTAAAAATTTAGATTTAAATACAAGAGTTCCATCTTATTATAAAGAAAAAGAATTAGCCGTTAGAAAAAAACTAGCTAGTAATTTGGTAAGAGGAAAGATTGACTTTTCTATTTGGATAGAAATGACAGCAGAAGAAACTTCAACAAAAGTTAATAAAAATGTTGTACTAGAATACATTCAGCAATTAAAAAACACATTGTTTACGGGGTCTGATAATGATGTAGAATTGTTGAAAATGGCAATAAAAATGCCAGATGCATTAAAAACTGAACGTGAAGAATTAGATGAAACTGAATGGGCTCAGATTGATACTCATATCGACGAAGCTTTAAAAGAAATTATTACATATAGAATTGACGAAGCTAAATCATTAGAAGATGATTTTAAATTAAGAATAGCAAATATTCAGTCAGCATTAGAAGAAGTTAAGAAGTTAGACGGAGATCGAATAGATAATGTAAAAGTTCGTTTACAAAAAGCTTTAACAGACTTAAAAATTGAAATTGATGAAAATCGTTTCGAACAAGAATTAATTTACTATTTAGAAAAGTTAGATATAAACGAAGAAAAAGTTCGTTTAGAAAATCACTTAATATACTTTTTAGAACAATTAGCAACTGAAGATTCTAATGGAAAAAAATTAGGATTTATAGTTCAAGAAATAGGTAGAGAGGTAAATACCACTGGATCTAAAGCTAATTTTGCGCCAATGCAAAAGATAGTAATTCAGATGAAAGACGAGTTAGAAAAAATTAAAGAACAAATTTTAAACGTTTTATAAGATGGCTAAAGATTTTAAAGGAAAATTGTTTGTGTTTTCAGCACCATCAGGATCAGGAAAAACAACAATTGTTCGTCACTTATTAAAACAAGAAAGATTTAATTTAGAGTTTTCAATATCTGCGGCCTCAAGAGAAGCTAGAAATGTTGAAGTTAATGGAGAAGACTATTATTTTATTTCTACAAAAGATTTTAAAAGTAAAATTAAAGCTGATGAGTTTTTAGAATGGGAAGAAGTATATCGAGATAATTTTTACGGAACTTTAAAAACCGAAGTTGAACGTATTTGGGCTTTAGGGAAACATGTTATTTTTGATATCGATGTAGCTGGAGGTTTACGTATAAAAAAGAAATTTCCTACAGAAACATTAGCTGTTTTTGTAAAGCCACCAAGTATCGATGAACTTAAAATTCGTTTAAAGAAAAGAAGTACAGAGAGCGAAGATAAAATAAACATGCGTATTGCTAAAGCATCAGTAGAATTAGCTACGGCACCTCAGTTTGATAAAATTATAAAAAATTATGATTTAGCCGTTGCTTTACAAGAAGCAGAAGATTTGGTCGCTAATTATTTAGGTTTAAATTAAACGATAACTCAAGAATAAAAACAGTTATTTTAAAAGGTTTATGAAAAATATTGGATTGTATTTCGGAACTTTTAACCCTATTCATATTGGGCATTTAATTATAGCCAACCACATGGTTGAAAATTCTGATTTAGATGAAATTTGGATGGTTGTTACCCCACACAATCCATTTAAAAAGAAAAGCTCTTTGTTAGATAACCATCATCGTTTAGAAATGGTGTATTTAGCAACCAAAGAATACGAAAAAATAAAACCATCTGATATAGAATTTAATTTACCACAGCCTAATTATACCATAAATACATTAGCACACATATCAGAAAAATACCCAGATTATAGTTTTAACTTAATTATGGGAGAAGACAATTTAAAGAGCTTCCATAAATGGCGTAATTATGAGGCTATTTTAGACGATTATAATGTGTATGTGTACCCGAGAATTTCAGAAGGAATTGTAGAAAATCAATTTAAAGAACATGCTAAAATTCACACGGTAGCTGCACCAGTAGTACAAATATCATCAACTATGATTCGTAGTGGTATTAAGGCTCAGAAGAATATTAAGCCTTTATTGCCTACTAAAGTTTGGGAGTATATAGATACTATGAATTTCTATAAAAAATAAAAACACTTATTAGTAGGTGTTTTTTTGTTTAAAATATATTTAGTTGATATAAAAGTAGATAGTGCTTTTTATGGCTGAAAAATAATTTTCTAAACTAGAAAGCTAGTTATTTAACACAAAGTGTAATTTGTATAAAAAATAGTTTCGAAGTTTTTTCGTTGTATATTTGAATCCCAAACCTGTATTAACGTGGCTAAAACTCATAAAAAGCGAAAGCTTAAGCAAAAACTTATTGATAAATATCGATTGGTAATTTTAAATGAAGATACTTTTCAAGAAAAGTTTTCTTTAAAGTTATCGCGTTTAAATGTATTTGTTTTTGGAGGCGTATTTTCGGTAGTGTTAATTGCATTAACATCATTATTAATTGCATTTACAGGGTTAAGAGAATACATACCAGGGTATGCTTCTACATCATTAAAAAAGAAAGCTACTCGATTAGTGTATGAAGCTGATTCGTTAAAAACTCGATTAGCGGTTATAGAGCGTTATACAAAAGCATTAAGGCCAGTTTTAACAGGAGAGATAAGATCTGAAAAAATAGACTCGATAAAAATAGAAGCTCAAAACCTTACTTTTAATGAAGGTAAATTACAAGCATCTAAACAAGATTCATTATTTAGAGCTAAAATTGAAGGTAAAGATCGTTTTCCTTTATCTGAAGGAGCAGCAGGTAGAGCCAAAATTGTGTTTTTTTCGCCATTAACCGGTACTGTATCGCAAGCGTTTAATATGAATGATAAACACTACGCGCTCGATATTGTTGCAAAAACAGGAACTCCTGTAAAAGCGATTGCTGACGGAACAGTAATTTTGGCAGAGTGGACAGCCGAAACAGGTTATGTAATAACAATACAGCACCCCAATGAGTTTATTTCGGTATATAAACATAACGGAAGCTTATTAAAACAACAAGGTGATGTTGTAAAATCGGGTGAAGCCATTGCAAGTGTGGGCTCAACAGGAGAACTAACTACAGGCGCACATTTACATTTCGAATTATGGAATAACGGATTTCCAGTAAATCCGACAGATTATATAGATTTTCAGTAATTAAAAGAGAATAAAGTATAGCACATTATTTGCTTTTTGCAAAGTGATGTCGTTTCTTACATCTAAATATTTTAAAATGAGTATCAAATCTAAATTGGCAATTCCCTTTGCTAAACAAGTACGAAAAAGAGTTTATAAATGGGCAAATAAGCCTCATGAAACACAAAAAAAAGTATTTCAGTATTTGGTAACTGAAGGCTGTAAAACAGCTTTCGGAAAAGATCACGATTTTATATCTATAAATAATTACGAAGACTTTAAAAAACGCGTACCTGTAAACGATTACGAAGGATTGCGTACCTATGTAGATAGAATGGTTGCAGGTGAAGAGAATGTGTTATGGAAAGGGAAACCTTTGTATTTTGCGAAAACTTCAGGAACTACTTCAGGAGCAAAATATATTCCGATAACCAAAGAATCTATGCCAACGCATATAAAAGCAGCACGTAACGCGTTGTTATTTTATGTGGCAGAAACAAATGATGCTAGTTTTGTAAACGGAAAAATGATTTTTTTACAAGGAAGCCCTGTTTTAGAAGAGGTGAACGGCGTAAAATTAGGACGATTAAGTGGTATTGCTGCACATTATGTACCAAACTACTTATTAAAAAACCGTTTGCCAAGTTGGGAAACGAATTGTATTGAAGATTGGGATACCAAGGTGAATAAGGTAGTTGAAGAAACTATTAATGAAGATATGTCTGTAATTAGCGGAATTCCGTCTTGGGTGCAAATGTATTTTGAAAAGTTGATAGACAAAACAGGAAAAACAATTTCAGAGATTTTTCCGAATTTTAACTTCTTTGTATACGGAGGTGTGAATTTCGAACCGTATAAAAATAAGTTTGAAACTTTAATAGGTAAGAAAATTGATTATGTTGAGTTGTATCCCGCTTCTGAAGGGTTTATCGCCTATCAAGATTCGCAAACCGAAAAAGGAATGCTATTGCAATTAAACTCAGGTATTTTTTATGAGTTTATTCCTGCAACAGAATTCTTTGATGAAAACCCAACACGTATTTCTTTAAAAGATGTAGAATTAGGTGTTAATTATGCAATTATTTTAAATACTTCTGCAGGTCTTTGGGGCTATAATATTGGCGATACGGTAGAGTTTACCTCATTAAAACCCTACAGGATAAAAGTAACAGGGCGTATAAAACATTTTATTTCAGCCTTTGGCGAACATGTTATTGGTAAGGAAGTGGAAAAAGCATTAAATGATGCTATTGTAGGAACAGCTATAAATGTAAGTGAATTTACAGTAGCTCCACAGGTAAACCCAGCAAGTGGATTGCCCTACCATGAATGGTTTATAGAGTTTGAAAACGAACCAGATAACTTAGAGGAATTAGCAGCTAAAATAGATGCGTCTATGCAAAGCCAAAATGTATACTATTTCGATTTAATTGCAGGTAAAATATTACAACCGTTAATAATTAGAAGCGTTAAAAAAGGAGGCTTTCATGAGTATATGAAATCGATAGGCAAGTTTGGTGGACAAAATAAAATTCCACAGTTATCAGACAATCGTAAGATTGCTGATGTATTGCAAAGTTTTTTAGTGTAAGTATCACCACAAGGTAGAGTAATGATTTATAACAAAGTCATTGCGAGGCACGAAGCAATCTCTTTAATGTTTGTTTTAATGCTGCAAAGAGCTTACTTCGTCATTCTTCCTTGTAATGACGAGTATGTTTGTTATTACTGGGTATAAAGGAGTCACATTTAAGAACTCGTCATTGCGAGGCACGAAGCAATCTGTTTAATGTTAGTTTCAAGTTGTAAATATATTAATCAACTGTAGTATAGTGAACTGACATTTATGTATGTAGTAAATTGAATAATAAAATGCTTTTTTTATTATTTTTCTAACATAAGAGTTTAGTTAGATTCATTTTTTATTGTAGATTTAAACCCTAACCAATAAATAAACAACATGAGTACAACGATTAATGGAGTAACAATTACTGTAAATTTTTGTAATAAAATAAATGGACCTAAAGTTCCTTTAAGTGAAGTTTCTAAAGGAGCTCCATTAGCAAATATTTATAAAACAACGCCTACTGGAAATACTTATACGGTAAATATAGTAAGTCATGTACCAATTAGTTTAAATGCTGATAATCCTTCTGATCCAAATGAAGTAGTGTCTTTAGATAATGGAGCAGGATATTTATATTTAGCTTATAAAGGATTACAAGAAGTAAATACAGCTATTAATCAAGGTAAAGTGAATTGTAGAACTTTTTGGTTTGAATTTGACGCTCAGGAAGATGCTACTGAATTTAATATATACCACACACAATTTGTGTATTCAGTAGATGGTAGTGCGGGAAATGCTGAAGCTATTTTAGTGCAAGAACGTAATGATGATCCTGATACAGATAGAGGAACTGTAGTTACGACAAGAGATAATGAATAAAAAAATATTTATTTTCTTTATTTTCTTTAATGGAATAATGTTTTCTCAAATAAAAGGAAATATTATAGAGTTCAAAGCAGATAGTGTTTTTAACAAAAATAAAAATTTAGAGTTTAAAAAAGCCTATGGTTTTTATTTAAAGAAAGCTTATGATTCGTGTTATTTATATTCAAGTAATGTTTCCATTAAAAAAAATAGTAGAGTAGAAAAAGACCTATTAAATTATATTCAAGGGAGTTCTGCTATAAAGAAAAAAATATATAGAAAAGCATTAGATAATTTTAATTCAATTTCTAAGAAAAGTGGATTTAATCATTTAAAAAACTTCAAGCTTGGGAAAATTTATATAGAATTAAAAAAGTATCACTTAGCAATAGAATATTATAAAAAATGGGAGTTAGAAATAGATAAATCTAATTTAATAACGAAAAAAGCAGGGTATCATAACTTTGCTTTATGTTATGTTTTGCTAAAAAAGTATCATAATTCTGAAAATTATTTTAATAAGGAATTATCTCTTATAGATAAAAAAGATACATTAGAATTAATTAGTTATAAAACTGATTTAGCTAGTGTTTATTATAATCAATATATAGACGATAAAGCTATTCTTTTATTTAAAGAAGCGTATGATTTGGCTAAAATCTATTCTAATATAGAATTAAAGCATAATACCTCAAAAAACATGGCAATTGTTGAGCGTAATAGGAAGCGTTACAAAGAGAGTGTAGGGTATTTTGATGAGTACGTAAAATGGAAAGACTCTATTTGGAGTAGGGATCGTATTTGGCAGCTGACGGAGAAAGATAAAAAAATAGCAGTTGCGCAAAAACAACAAGAAATAGCTGTGCAAGATGAGCAAATAAAGCGTCAAAAAGTAGTTCAAAAAGGGTTGCTTTTAGGTGCTTCTGGTTTGTTAATATTCTTGGGAGGATTGGCTTTTTTTTATAGGAAATTACAAAGTAAAAATAGGCTTATTACCGAGCAAAAAGAGGCTTTAAATGTAGCTAATAACACTAAAAATTATTTATTTTCGGTGGTGTCTCACGATTTACGCTCGCCTATAAATAGTATAAAAAGGCAGCATCAAAAACTGGCAAAACATATTGCTAATAATGATTTGCCTGCAATTAAAGAAGCTACGAAATCGGCTATTGCAGTTACCGAAAGTACGAGCCATTTATTAAATAATGTATTGCACTGGTCGTTAGAGCAAAGTAATATGTTAAATTTCTCTGAAGAAGAACATGCACTGCAACCTGTTATAGAACAGGTGTTGTTCGATTATGAAAATTTAGCGGAGGCAAAAGCTATTTCAATTACTAGTGAGTTAGATAGTGAGATTATTGTTTTGACTGACAAAGAATCATTGAAAATCGTGATTCGGAATTTAATTGATAATTCGATAAAGTACATGGATGGTTCTGGAAGTATCTCTGTGAAAACAGAAAAGCATTCAGAAACTCAAGCGCGTATTGAAATTAAAGATTCAGGTATTGGAATATCTGAAGAAAAACTTCAAAAAATTAATGCTTTAAAAGATTTATCTATCGAGAAGATAGATCGTTCTAAAGGAATCGGATTAGGTTTATTATTATGTCAAACACTAATTAAGAAAAACAACGGAACGTTATTCTTTAAAAGCGAAGAAGGAACAAGTACCACTGCGGTTATATTGTTGCCTTTAGCTTAACTTTATTATAATACGAGTGGTATAAAAATCACTCGTATTTTTTTTACACGTTTTTTTAATTACCTCGTCATTGCGAGGCACGAAGCAATCTGTTGCTTTTTAGATCTAAACGTAGAGATTACTTCGTCGTTCCTTTTCCCTCCTTGTAATGACGTAATTGAGAAAATTTGTATTTGATTCGTATTTGGTGTATATTTACATCAATAAATATAATTTTATGTCAAGACAAAGTATATCATTTACAAAACCAAACGATGAATGGTTAAAAACTCAAGTAGATACTAAAGAGTATTCAAGCAAGAGCGAGCTTGTTAACGATTTGATTAGACAAGCTAGAAAACAACAGGTTCAAGTTGATTGGATTCGTACGAAACTTGAAAAAGCTGAAAGTAGTGGTTTTTCTAAAGATACTAAAGAACAAATTTTAGCAGAATCGAAGTCTTTACTAAATGCTTAAATATCGATTAAGTAATGAAGCTAAAAACGATTTGATTCGAATTCACCAATACGGAGTTAAAAAGTTTGGAATGATTCAGGCAGACAAATACTTCGATTCATTTTTTGAATATTTCGAAGCTATTGTTCAAAGACCTTTTTCATTTGAATCTGTTGATTATATAAAAAAAGGATATAGACGTTGTGTTTGTGGTACTGATAGTGTTTTCTTTAAAATAAATGACAGTGTTGTGGAAATAATGGCAATTGTAGGAAAACAAGATTTAAATGAAAAATTGTAGCGTAAATTTTTAAAAAAACTATATAAATATATTGATGCCTTATACCTTTTTGAATAGATAGATAAACTGTAATTTCACTATCCCATAATTACTGTTTTTTGTGAGTATTTTATCATTACGTGACACGAAGTAATCTGTTGCTTTTTAGTTCTAAATGTTGAGATTACTTCGTTATTCTTTCTCGCAATGACTTGTGTATTTGTTTTTTTGATAAACAAAAGAATACTTTTTATTATAAATTGCTGAATAGTAGAGTTACTTCATTCATTTAGCACTGTAAAGACAAACTATAATGTTTTTGCTAAAAATTATGACCAAATAAGTATCTTCGTAAAAACGAACATTATAAATATTTAGCTCCAATGAATAACTTACGATTGTTACTTTTAGAAGATTTAGATGAAGAAGCTAAAGAAATCATTGAGTTTTTAGAAGATAATAATTATGAAGTTATTCGTGTTAAAAACGCTTCAGAGGCTGAAAAAGAAATAAAAAATCGATTTTTTGATATCATTCTTTTAGATATTATGATTAACGGAAGCCCTGAAGGTATTTCGTTGGCACACCGCTTGAATAAAGAAAATATTGAAGCTCCTTTTCTATTTTTAACAAGTATGCAAAGTAAAGCGATGTTTAATGAAGCTAAACTTACGAAACCATATACTTATTTATTAAAACCATTTAATAAACTAGAGCTATTATATTCTTTAGAGTTAGCTTTAGAAAAATTTCACGAACAATCGAGTAGTATTAGCTTAAGTGATAAAAACGGAATTGTAAGTCCGTCGTTTTTATTCATAAAAAAGAAACGAAGCATCATGAAGGTAGATACAGCATCTATTATTTATGTTGAAGTAAAAGAGAAGTATTGTAGGCTTGTGTGTAATGAAGGTGATTATTTAATAAAACTATCGTTAACAAAAGTTAAAGAGCTGCTAGGAGATACAGATTTTACACAAACTCACCGAAATTATTTAGTAAATTTAAAAAAGATTAAAGAAATTTATTTTGAAGATAATTTATTGATTTTAGAAAATAATCATAAAATATCGTTCAGTGAGCGTTTTAAAAATCAGTTTATAAAAAACAATACTATTTTTAGATAAAAAACGATAAAAAAACATAGTAAATCCCCCCGAATCTAGTTCTGCTAATTACCGCTTTTTTTAACTTATCTTTTAGTCGAAAAAAAATAGTAAACCTTAATTCTTTTTAAACATCTCAAAAATATGCCTACACATGGGTTTTTGATATAGTATTTCCTTTAAGTAAGCGAATTCAGGTATAAGTGTATTAAAAAAAGATACAAGCGTATTGTTTTTTAAATACACAAAATTATGAGTTTGTTTTAAATAAAAAAAGGTAGGATATAAAATAGAATCTCCCCTTAATGGATTATATCTTACAACTACCTTTTTTTGAGTATTCTGATTAAGTACATATTCCCCAATAGTAATACTTAATACTTTTTAGCTGAAAATATACCCTTTATTATACCTTAGCTAATGTAAATATAATATGTAAAGGTTTTTCTTTAGGTGCAAACTCCATGAGGTATTGTAAATTAGTAAAAAACGTATTTGAAATAGGTATAAGTGCTTTAAGTATATAAAAAACGTATTTTTAAATAAAAATAAGATTAGATGAAAATTATAGCAACATGTGTAGGAGAACGTAAGGAGGTTGATTGGAAAGGAGAGAAGATAATTACCGGTATTTTTAAATATCCGGTTAATGAACCTATTTTTTTAAATACCGAAAAGGTAGAGGGTGATGCTGTTTGTAATAATGATTCTCATGGAGGAATTGATCAAGCGGTATACGGATATTCATTAAAACATTATGAATATTGGAAGGAGTTGTACCCTAACCTAAATTGGCATTTAGGTATGTTTGGTGAAAATTTAACAATTGATGAATTAGAGGAAACGGAAATTCATGTAGGAGATACTTATAAAGTAGGTGAAGTTATTTTAGAAGTAACGAAGCCTAGAGAACCTTGCCATAAATTAGCGATGAAATTTAACTCTAGAAAAGTTGTACGTCAGTTTTTAAGAGTATCAAAAAGTGGTATTTATTTTAAGGTTTTACAAATAGGTTTCGTTAAAACAGGAGATGTACTAGAAAAAATAAAATCATGCCCAGGAAATTTAACTATTGCTGAAATGTATAAAGAAAAAAACCTTGAAAACGGAATGTAGTTTCTGGTCTTAAACTTTATCGTATTTATATGAAAAACCATTTGCAATAAGCTTAAATAAAGACACTGTTAGAACTATAAATATTAAAAAAAGCTATTGTTTTTTTTCTAACTCAAATACCTTTTGAAGCATTTTATCATCAAACTGATTTACTTTGTATAAACCTTCATCATTAAAAAGTTCTCTTGCAATTAGTGTTTTTAAATTTCGTTTAAGTTGTTTTTTAATTTTTGATGAAAGTTTGTATTTTTTTAATTTTGATAAAAACTTAGTAGTGATTTCATTGTTTTTATCAAAACTCTTAATAAACTCATCAACAGTTGTATGTGTGAGTTTTTTACGGTTCGTATCAACGTAATTAAAAGCAAAATTATTTAAAGGCCTAAAAAATATTGTTGGTACATAAGAAGAGGTGTCAACACCAACAAAGTAATCAGGAATTATTCCTCCACCACCATAAACAATCTTTCCTTTTGGAGTTGTAAATTTTAAACTATCAATTGTTTTTATACTGTCTTTACTATGTAATTCACCACTAAGTAACCTGCGTTGTATATCTTGAGTGTAATTACTATTTTCGGTGTCAGAAGCTCCTTTTTTGTATGATTTTTGTATCGACCTACCAGTAGGAGTGTAGTAGCGTGCAGTTGTTAAACGAACTGCAGATCCATCACCTAAATCCATTTCTTGTTGTACTAAGCCTTTACCAAAAGAACGACGACCAATAATAGTTCCTTTATCATTATCTTGTAAGGCACCCGCTACAATTTCTGAAGCAGAAGCAGAGTTTTCGTCGATTAAAACATATAAACCACCTTTTTCAAAATCACCTTTATCAGTCGCAAATGATTTATTAATATCACCTTTATTGTTTTTTGTAAATACAATTAGCTTATCATCCTCTAAAAATTCATCAACAATACTATTAGCAATGTCAATAAAGCCACCACCATTTCCACGAAGGTCAAGTACTAAATCAGTCATTTGGTTTTCTTTAAGAGCATCTAAAGATGTTTTAAACTCTCGGTAAGAATTACGAGCAAAACGATTTAGTTTTATATAACCAACACTGTCATTTAACATGTAGGCTACATCAACACTTTTAATATTTACTTTGTCTCTGTTTATAGTTACATTAAAAAGACTGTCATTCGTTTTTCTGTAAATTTGAACATCAACTTTTGTGTTAGGCTTTCCTTTTAAGGCTGCCATTATTTTTGGGGTTTGTAACTTCTTACCGTATAATGTATCTTTATTTGCCAACAAAATTCTATCACCAGCTTTAATACCTACTTTAATACTTGGGCCTCCTTTAATTGGAGAAATAACAGTAATGGTATCACCTATCATACGAAACTGTACGCCAATACCTACAAAATTACCTTGCATGTTTTCGGTAATTAATTGAAGATTTTCTTTAGGTATATATACAGAGTGAGGATCTAATTTACCAAGCATTTCAGTAATAGCTCCATCTAGCAACTCATCAGTATTTACGTTGTCAACATAATCACTTTGTATATAGTCGATTAAACGTTTTATTTTTTTTTCATTAGATGAGTTTTTTCCAATGAAATTAGTTGTGTTCCCATTACTAAAAAAAGTTCCGATAAGAATACCGAAAACAACAGCAATTGATAAATATATAGGTAAGTTATTTTTGTTCATATGGTAAATGAGTCAGTTCAACACCAGCTTTTTCTAAAAAATCGACTCCAGAAGAATCTTTATATGCTTCGGCATACACAATACGTTTTATTCCTGCTTGATGTATCAGTTTGCTACATTGTTGGCAAGGAGAAAGAGAAATATATAAAGTAGCTCCTTTGCAAGATTGCGTAGAGGCAGCTACTTTTAAAATAGCATTCGCTTCAGCATGTAAAACATACCATTTTGTATATCCTTCGTCATCTTCACAATAGTTTTCAAATCCAGATGGAGTTCCATTATAACCGTCAGAAATAATCATACGATCTTTAACGATTATGGCGCCAACTTGTTTACGTTTACAATGAGATAATTTACCCCATTCTTGCGCCATTTTTAAATAGGCTTTGTCGTATTTTAATTGTTTTTTACTCAAAATTAAAAATTATGTGATATGCTAAGATACTTAGATTTAAAAAGGTGTGCCGTTAATTTTTTACCAAAAAACGCGGTTTATCATCATTTGAAAAGCAAAACCGATTATAATAGAAGATACTATTAAAATCCAATCGCGACGATTTACACCAAATATTGATTGAACTAAGGTTCCTATTAATAAAATTATTAAAACAATAATTATTTGAGCAGCTTCTACACCTACAGCAAATTCTATTAAAGGGATTAGTTTATCAGAAGTTTTTCCAATCATTATTTTAAAATAATTTGAAAAACCAAGTCCGTGAATTAATCCGAAAAACAAAGCCAAAAACAAATTTTGATTTTCTTTTCCAACAGATGCTTTTTTGGCAGTTAATACATTCATTAACGCTGTAATAAAAATTGTTAACGGAATTAAAAATTCAATTAAATTACTCTTAATATTTAAAATTCCGTAAGCCGATAACGCTAAGGTTATGGAATGCCCGATGGTAAATAAAGTAATAAGCCATAATACCTTTGTCCATTGTTTAAATAAATACACAACGGTAAGTACTATCAAAAATAAAATGTGGTCATAAGCTCTAATATCAAGTACATGATATAAGCCCATTTTAAAGTAAAAAATAAATTCGTTCATTCGGGATTTTAAATTTTTATTTGTCGATCTATTTGCTGGTCTAAAGATATAAAAGTTTCGGTTCTTGAAACTCCTTTTATGTTTTGAATATCTTTGTTTAACAAATGCATTAAATCTTCATTGTTTTTACATAGTATCTTAATGAAAATGGCGTAGTTACCCGTTGTATAATGACTTTCAACAATTTCAGGAATTTCTTTTAAGCGTTTTATAGCTGATGAATATAAACTAGAAGAGTCTAAAAAAACACCTACAAAAGCAGTAGTGTTATAACCTAAAGCTTTTGGATTCAATGTCATTTTATAACCATCAATTAAATCAGAAGCGTCTAACTTTCGTAAGCGCTGATGTATTGCAGCTCCTGAGATACCTACTTCACGAGCAATACTTAAAATAGGAGTACGTGCATCTTTTACCAGTCGTTTGATAATGATTTTGTCAATTCCGTCAATCTTTAGTTTCTTAATCATACAGCAAAAATAAGGAAAGTTGATTACATTTTTTTTTTGAATATTAGTTACCTTTACCAGCATGTATGCTCTTGTTGATTGTAATAATTTTTATGCCTCTTGTGAACGCGTTTTTAACCCTGGTTTACAAGGGAAGCCAGTTGCTATTTTAAGTAACAATGATGGTTGTGTTATTGCTATGAGTGATGAAGCTAAATATATTGAGCTTCCGTTTGGTGCACCAATTTTTAAATGGGAACAGTTTTGTAAAAACAATAATATTACAGTATTGTCTTCTAATTATCCGTTATATGGAGATATGAGTGCACGCGTAATGAAAATACTCGAACAGTTTTCGCCGGATATTGAAGTGTATTCTATTGATGAAGCTTTTTTAGAATTAAAAGGGTTTGAGAAATATAATTTAGAAGAATATAGTACTCAGATAAGAAGTAGGGTTTTACAATGGACAGGTATTCCTACCTGTGTTGGTGTTGCGCCAACTAAGGCATTAAGCAAGGTAGCAAATAAAATTGCACGTAAATTTCCGAAAGAAACAAAAGGTGTTTATGTTATTGATTCTGATGAAAAAAGAATAAAAGCATTAAAATGGACTTCTATTGAAAATGTTTGGGGTATTGGTAGTAGGTTACAAAAAACCTTAAAAGGAAAAGGTTGTGTAAAAGCGTATGATTTTACACAACTAAATGATGAATGGGTTCGAAAAAAGTTATCAATTACTATTTGGAAATTGAAGAAAGATTTAGAAGGTGAATCTAAAATATTACTAGATGAGCCAACAACCAAAAAAGCAATTGCAACTACACGAAGTTTTGAATATACTTTTTCAGATATTGATAATATAAAAGAAAGAGTGGCTACGTTTGCAGTGAGTTGTGCAGAGAAATTACGAAAGCAAAATTCAAGCTGTCATATGATTATTGTTATGTTGCATAGTGATCGCCATAAAAAAGACAGTGAGCAACACAGCGCTAGTAAAACAGTTGTGTTTTCATATCCAACAAATTCAACATTAACAATAAGTAAAAGTGCCGTAGAAGCGGTGCGTACTATTTTTAAAAAAGGAATAAAATATAAAAGAGCAGGTGTTATTGTTACAGGTTTGGTGCCATCGGATAATTATCAAATTAATATGTTTGAAAAAGAAAACCCAAAGCATAAGCCATTAATGCAGGCAATTGATAAATTAAATAAGACTTTTAAATCAGATAAGGTTAAATTAGCAAATCAAGATTTGCAACGTACCTGGAAAATGCGTCAAGAACGATTGTCGCCTAAGTATACCACAAATATTAATGACATTATAAGCGTAAAATAAAAAATGAATACATTAAAAGGATTAACTTTTTTTTCGCCTAAAGAAATGAGTAAAACTGAAGGTACAATTTTTAAAGATATTGGTATTTCTGCAGGGTTTCCGTCACCAGCCGATGATTTTAGAGAAACACGTATATCGTTAGATGAAGAATTGATACGAAATAAAGAAGCTACTTTTTTTGCAAAAGTTAGTGGGCAATCTATGATAGGTGCAGGACTGGATGATAATGATTTATTAGTAATTGATAGAAGTATTTCGCCTGAGAATAATAAGATTGCTGTTTGTTTTTTAGATGGAGAATTTACTGTAAAAAGATTAAAAGTAGAAAAGGATGAAGTTTGGTTACAACCTGAAAACCCAGACTACCCGATAATTAAAATTACAGAAGAAAATAATTTTATTATTTGGGGTATTGTTACTAGCGTTATTAAAAAGGTATAAATAAAAAATCCAGCAAATTTGCTGGATTTTTTATTTATGCTAATGAATTTCTATGAACAAAATTCATCATAAGCTCCTGCTAAATTCTGAGCAATAGCTTGAGCTGAATGCCCTTCAATATGATGACGTTCTAACATATGAACTAAATTACCATCTTTAAATAAAGCAATTGCAGGAGATGACGGAGGAAAAGGAACCATAAGTTCTCTTGCTCTTGATGTAGATTCTTTTTCGACACCAGCAAAAACAGTAGTTAAATTTGTAGGAGTTTTATCTGCTCCTAAAGAAGCAATAGCTCCTGGTCTAGCAGTACCAGCGGCACAACCACAAACAGAATTTACCATTACTAAAGTTGTTCCTTCTTTTGCTAAAGCGTTATCAACATCTTCAGCAGTATATAAAGCATCAAAACCAGCATCGATTAATTGATCACGCATCGGTTTTACTAATTCTTCTGGGTACATATTTTTATTGTTAAAATTGTTTATACAAATATACTTCATTTAAAAGCAAGAATCAAACCAAAATAAATGAGGTTTTTTTATAAAGAGTTAATACTATCTTTGCACCTTTAAAATTAAAAAATGGGAAAATTTGCAAAATGGCTTGGAGCCGGAGCTGGATTTACAATGGGAGGTCCAATAGGGGCTATTATAGGTTTTGCTGTAGGTAGTTTTATTGATGGCGTATCAGTAGAAGATTTTACACAAGAACAGCAAGATTATCAAAGACAATCGCAGCCTCAACAAAGAGGAAGAGCTACTTCTGGTGATTTTGAAATAACCTTATTAATCTTAGCATCAGTTGTTATTAAAGCTGATGGAAGAGTTGATCAGCGAGAATTAGATTATGTGCGTATGCATTTTGTTAAAATGTATGGTAAAGAGCGTGCTAATAATGCTTTTAAGTTGTTTAGCGGAATTATAAAAAAACAAGTATCAACACGTGAGGTTTGTTTACAAATTCGTCAACATATGTCACACTCTTCACGTTTGCAATTGTTGCATTTTTTATTCGGAATAGCAAAAGCAGATGACGAAGTAACAGCAGAAGAAGAAGAAGAAATAAGAAAAATTGCTAATTATTTATATATAAACAATCATGATTATTCATCAATAAAAGCAATGTTTTATGATGAGTCTGATAGTGCTTATAAAATTTTAGAGATAACCAAATCAGCTTCTAATGATCAGTTAAAAAAAGGGTATAGAAAAATGGCTAAAAAATATCACCCAGACAAATTAGAAGGGCTAGGTGAAGAGCATAAAAAAGGAGCCAAAGAAAAGTTTCAGAAAATTCAAGCAGCTTACGAGCAAATAAAAAAAGAAAGAGGACTTAATTAATTTTTAAAGAAAAATATTTTTAGTTTAAACGTTTTGTATAAAGAATGAATAAAAAAATAACATTATTATTTCTGTTTGTAATTGCTGTTTCTTTTGGGCAAAGAAAAGCTATAGCTGATAAGTACTATAATGAATACTCATATAAAAAATCTGCGGAGTTATATGAGAAAATTTTTAATAAGGGAGATGATTCTTATGAGGTTTTAAGTCGTTTAGGAGATTCATATTATTATAATTCTGATTTTACTGCATCTGAAAAATGGTATAAGGAATTGTTTAAAAGGCATGAGGCTATTACAAATTCTGAATATATTTTTAAATATGCGCAGTCATTAAAAAGTAACGGAAAAATTGAGGAGTCAGATAAATGGCTTTTAAAATTAAAAGCAAAAAACAAATATAATAGTAGCGTAAGATCATTACAGGATAACCTAAATTATTTTGTAGAATACACACAGAAGAAGAAAGTATTTGTAAGTATAAATAACTTGTCAATAAATACTAAATATTCTGATTTTGGAGGTTTTGTGTTTAATGATGATTTTTACTTCGCATCAACTAAGCCAGATGGGGTTAATGATAAAAGATTATATAAGTGGAATAATCAACCTCATTTAAATATTTATAAGGCAAAAGAGATTTTTAAAATTAAAGAAAAAGTTTTAGATGTCGAAGAGCAAGTTAAAGTAGCATCGGTTAGTTCTAAATATCACGAGTCAAACGCAATAATTACATCTAACGGTAACATCATGTATTTTACTAGAACTAATTTTGATGGTAAAAAATTAAAAGGAGGAGATGATGAAGTAGCACATCTTAAAATATATAAAACCGATAAAATTGATGGAGAATGGGGTAATGCTATAGAGCTCCCTTTTAATAATGATAATTATTCAGTAGGACATCCAGCTTTAAGTGTTGATGAAAAAGTATTGTATTTTGTATCTGATATGCCAAATGGTTTTGGTTTAACAGATGTTTATAAAGTAAATATACTAGATAATAATACCTTTAGTACTCCAGAAAATTTAGGAAAAAATATAAATACAGAAGGAAGAGAAATGTTTCCTTTTATAGATAGTGAAGGGACTTTATATTTTGCATCAGACGGGCATCTAGGACTTGGTGCTCTAGATATTTTTGAAGCAAAAAAAGAAAGAGATATTTATACTAAACCTGTAAACTTAGGAGCTCCTATAAATGGAGCTTATGACGATTTTTCATTTATTATAAATAATAAAAGGAATAATGGATTCTTTTCCTCAAATAGAAAAAAGGGAAAAGGAGACGACGATATATATAGTTTTATAGTATACAAGTGTAAAGAAGATGTTTCTGGGGTAGTTTATGAAGCTAAAACAAATAAGCCATTAAATAATGTAACTGTAAAACTAATAAGTGAAGAAGGGGTGATAGTTGCTGAAAAAACAACAAATAAAGATGGTAGTTATTCTTTTGAGTTGGTAGAGTGTGAGAAGAATTTTACTGTTACAGCATCAAAAAATGACTATAAGAAAGATGAAAAAACAGCGAAAACACTTGATGTAAATAAGCAGTTAATAACTCAAAACTTACAATTAGTACCTTTAATTATAGAAAATCAAATAGTAATTAATCCTATTTACTTCGATTTTGATAAACATAATATTCGTAATGATGCAGCAAAAGAGCTAGCGCATATTGTTTCTGTAATGGAAAATCACCCAAAGATGATTATTAAAATAGAATCACATACTGATAGTAGAGGTAAAAAAGAATATAATCGATCATTGTCAGATAGAAGGGCAAAATCAACTAAAGAATATATTGTTTCAAAAGGGATTCTTTCAAGTAGAATACAAAGTGCTATTGGTTATGGAGAGGGGCAGTTGTTGAATGATTGTTATGATGATAAATTAAATAAATGTTCAAAAGAAGAACATCAGAAAAACAGAAGATCATATTTTTATATTCTAAAGAAATAAGACCAAACAGTAAAATAAAAAACATTTTATACAAAAAAAATGAAAACACCCCATTTAATGGGGTGTTTTTTTATATAAGGCAAACCTTACAATTACAAGAAAATACGTAATTTCGCGAATTCAATTAATACAATTACAAAATGAGTACGAAGTTTACTGAATACAAAGGGCTTAACTTGCCAAATGTTGCAGATGAAATCCTAAATTACTGGAAAGAAAACAACATTTTTGAAAAAAGTATAACTACCCGTGATGAAAACAAACCGTTTATCTTTTTTGAAGGACCACCTTCAGCAAATGGTTTACCGGGTATTCACCACGCAATGGGACGTACCATTAAAGATATTTTTTGCCGTTATAAAACCTTAAAAGGTTTTCAAGTAAAACGTAAAGCAGGATGGGATACTCATGGTTTACCAGTTGAACTTGGTGTTGAAAAAGAATTAGGAATTACTAAAGAAGATATTGGTACCAAAATTACGGTAGAAGAATACAATATTGCTTGTAAAAAAGCAGTAATGAAATATACTGATATTTGGAACACACTTACCGAAAAAATGGGGTATTGGGTAGATATGGAAGATCCGTATGTTACTTATAAGCCAAAATATATGGAAACTGTTTGGTGGTTGTTAAAACAAATCTATAATAAAGATTTGATGTATAAAGGATATACAATACAACCATACTCACCAAAAGCAGGTACGGGTTTAAGTTCTCATGAAGTAAATCAACCAGGAGCATATCAAGATGTTACTGATACAACTGTCGTTGCTCAATTTAAAGCAATTACTGAAACTTTACCAAGTGTTTTTCAAAATGGAAATGATATTCATATTTTAGCTTGGACAACAACTCCTTGGACTTTACCAAGTAATACAGCATTAACTGTTGGCGCTAAGATAGATTATGTATTAGTAAAAACATTTAATCAATATACGTTTGAAGCTACACAAGTAATCTTAGGAAAGCCTTTAGTAGGAAAACAATTTGCAGGAAAGAAGTTTAAAGAAGTCGAAAACGAAGCAGATTTAGCAAATTATAAAGCTGAAGATAAACAGATACCTTATTGTATAGTTGCAGAATGTAAAGGAGCAGATTTAGTTGGTACTAAATACGAACAATTATTACCATATGTTTTACCATACGAAAATCCAGAAGAAGCTTTTAGAGTAATTTCAGGAGATTTTGTTACTACTGAAGATGGAACAGGTATTGTACATACTGCACCAACCTTTGGAGCTGATGATGCTATCGTTTGTAAAGACGCAGGTGTGCCACCAATGTTAGTTAAAGACGCAAATGATAATTTAGTTCCTTTAGTTGATTTGCAAGGTAAGTTTACTAAAGAAATGGGTGAGTTTGCAGGTAAATATGTGAAGAATGAATATTATGCAGATGGTGAAGCTCCAGAAAGATCGGTAGATGTAGAAATCGCGATTAAATTAAAAGAAGAAAATAAAGCCTTTAAGGTTGAGAAATATGTACACAGTTATCCACATTGTTGGAGAACTGACAAGCCTATCTTATATTACCCATTAGATTCTTGGTTTATTAAAGTAACAGACGTTAAAGAACGTATGCACTCTTTAAACGAAGAAATCAATTGGAAACCAGAAGCAACGGGTACAGGTCGTTTTGGTAACTGGTTAAAGAACGCAAATGATTGGAATTTATCACGTTCTCGTTTTTGGGGAATTCCGTTACCAGTATGGAGAACAGAAGATGGTAAGGAAACTAAAATAGTAGGTTCTGTAGCTGAATTAAAAGAAGAAATGGCATTGGCTGTTAAAGCTGGTGTAATGGCAGAAGATATTTTTGCTGATTTCGTATCAGGAGACATGTCTGATGAAAATTATGATACCGTAGATTTACATAAAAATGTAGTTGATAAAATTACCTTAGTGTCGGATTCTGGTGAGCCAATGCAACGTGAATCTGATTTAATTGATGTTTGGTTCGATTCAGGCTCTATGCCGTATGCACAATGGCATTATCCGTTTGAAAATAAAGAATTGGTAGAAGAAGGTTGGAAAACAGCCGATTTCATTGCAGAGGGAGTAGATCAAACACGTGGATGGTTTTATACATTACACGCTATTGCAACAATGGTTTTTGATGATAAAGCCTATAAAAATGTTGTGTCTAACGGATTGGTGTTAGATAAAAATGGTCAAAAAATGTCGAAACGTTTAGGTAACGGAGTTGATCCGTTTACAACGTTAGATAAATATGGTCCTGATGCTACACGTTGGTATATGATATCAAACGCAAACCCTTGGGATAATTTAAAGTTTGATTTAGATGGAATTACTGAAGTAAGTAGAAAATTCTTTGGTACACTTTATAATACCTATTCATTCTTTACTTTATATGCTAATTTAGATAAATTCACTTATAGTGAAGCTGAGGTGCCGTTAAACGAAAGACCAGAAATTGATCGTTGGGTTTTATCAGAATTAAATACATTGGTTCAAAAAGTAGATACATTCTATGCTGAATATGAACCAACAAAAGCAACGAGAGCAATATCTGATTTTGTACAAGATCATTTAAGTAACTGGTATGTTCGTTTATGTAGAAGACGTTTTTGGAAAGGAGAATATGAGCAAGATAAAATATCAGCATATCAAACATTATACACTTGTATGCTTACTGTAGCTAAATTAGCTTCACCAGTAGCACCTTTCTTTATGGATAGGTTGTATAAAGATTTAGTAAGTACCACTAATATTGAAAAATTTGAAAGTGTACACTTGGCTGAATTTCCAAAATACAATGTTGATTTAATAGATAAATCATTAGAACGTAAAATGGAGAATGCGCAGACAATATCTTCATTAGTTTTGTCGTTAAGAGCTAAAGAAAAGATTAAAGTACGTCAACCATTACAAAAGATAATGATTCCTGTATTAGATGCTACTCAAAAAGCAGCCATTTTAGCAGTTGCTGATTTGATAAAATCTGAGGTAAATGTTAAAGAAATAGAGTTGTTAGATGATGCATCTGGTATTTTAGTAAAACAAATCAAACCAAATTTTAAAGCTCTTGGGCCAAAGTTTGGTAAAGATATGAAGTTGATAGCGAATGAGATACAGAAATTCACTCAAGACGATATTATAAAAATTGAAAAAGAAGGTAGTATTTCTGTTGAGATTAATGATAAAATGATTAATTTAGAAACCACAGATGTAGAAATTTATTCTAAAGATATTGAAGGTTGGTTAGTTGCAAATGCAGCTGGTTTAACAGTCGCTTTAGATGTTACTATAAATGAAGAGTTACGTAAAGAAGGTGTTGCTAGAGAATTGATAAATAGAATTCAGAATGCACGTAAAGACACCGGTTTAGAAGTAACAGATAAAATAAAATTAACGGTTTTAAAAGTTGCAGACTTAGAAGAATCGGTAATTGCTAATGAAGATTATATAAAAGCAGAAACATTAACAAACGAGTTGGTTTTTGTTGATGATTTAAAAGATGGTACAGAAATCGAGTTTGATACCATAAAAAGTAGAATGTTAATTCAAAAAATGTAGCATTATGGATGATGTTAAAATAAGATACTCTGATAACGATTTACAAGAGTTTAAAGGAATTATTTTAAGTAAAATAGAACATTGCGAAGAAGATTTAAAACTATTACAAGACTCTTATAAGAATGGAGCTGGTAACGGTACTGAAGATACTTCTCCGACTTTTAAATCGTTTGATGGCGGTTCCGATGCGATGGCAAAAGAAGCAAATATGCAATTAGCTATACGTCAAGAAAAATTTATTCGTGATTTAAAAAATGCATTAATTCGTATTCAGAATAAAACTTACGGAGTATGTAGAGTTACAGGAAAATTAATTCAAAAGGAACGCTTAAAGTTAGTACCTCATGCAACATTAAGTATTGAAGCAAAACGTAAACAATAATATTTTGTATTACTATAATAATAGAAAAAAGCCTCTTTTAAGAGGCTTTTTTTGTTTTAAATTACAATTAATTACATTATTATTTACAAGTTTATTTCTTTTTTCTCAAGAAAAATTAATTAAAACGAGAGAAATTAAATTTAATGATATCGAAATAAATTCTGATGGATTGGATGATCTAGTTATAGAGAATTCTACAGATAATCAGATAACAATAATGTTGTTAGATGAACAACCTAATACCCATACTATTTTTTTTGATGATGAAATTAATGGGGTTTTAAAAGTAGGTTTTAAACTTAATTTTGATGTTTATAAAGAACAAATTTTTAGAAAATATATAACTAAAAGATTACAAAGAGCAAAGGCTATTATTAAAATACCAAAAAATAAGAATGTAATCATTTATGGAAAAACAATAGGAATAAACTCTAATAGTTATAAAGGAAATCTAAAAATTTATATTGACAAAGGTAACGTTAGATTAAATAAAGTAAACGGAAATACTTTAGTTACACTATTTTTAGGGAATGTTTACGGACAATTAAGAAAAAATAGTACTATAAATATTAAAACCAATAAAGGTGAAATAAGTATAAATAAAACTAAACATAAAGAGCATTTATATAAAATTCTTACTAAGAATGCGGTATCTAATTTTAATGTACGCTCTATAAATGCTAATGTTTTTTTAATTACAGAATAAAACCAATACTTTTCTTATTTTTGCTATCATTAAAATATAAAAATGTCTAAGAAAAATATAGCAATACTTACCGTAATTTTGGCAATTTTGATTGATCAAATTAGTAAAATATACGTTAAAACTCATTTTCAATTAGGAGAAGAAGTTATTGTTTTTAGTGATTGGTTTAAAATTCATTTCACAGAAAACAACGGTATGGCTTGGGGGTTTGAATTTGGAGGTAGAGCTGGTAAATTATTCTTAACATTATTTAGAGTTGTAGCAGTATCAGGTATTGTATACTGGCTATGGCAAACAATAAAAAGAGCAGCACATACAGCTGTTGTTATAGCAATAGGGTTAATTTTAGCAGGAGCAATAGGAAATATAATTGATTCTGTTTTCTATGGAGTTATTTTTGATAGTTCTTATCACAATGTAGCAACCTTGTTTTCTGATAAGCCTTATGGTGAGTTTTTTCATGGTAAAGTAGTAGATATGCTATATTTTCCAATGTATGAAGGAGAAAGTTTTACTTTTTTTAATGCAATTTTTAACGGAGCAGACTCTTGGATTAGTATAGGAGTTGTTTTATTGTTCTTGTTTAACAAGCAAGCATTTCCGAAGGAAGAAGAAGTGTAAATCTAATATTTTTCATTCAATATACTTTTTCTATATTTATAGAAAATAACACTATGCGATTCCTTAAGTATTTATCTATTTTTTTATTGGGCTTTTTAATTGCTAAGTTTTGGTATGATAAAACAGCGAAAAAACACCAACAAGAAGAAATTAAAGTAGTTTTAAACGGAGTTCAAAACTTAAGTAAATTAGTAGTTTCAGAAGGTAGTTTTTCTGAAATGTATAGTTTCTCTGACAGTAAAAAATATTTGTATGACTATATTTCTTTTGAAAAAAAAGCAATATTATCTGTTAATGCAAAAGTTGAAGTTGGTTATGATTTATCGAAGCTTGAAATTGAGGTAGATAGTATCGGTAGGCAAATAATTATCAATAAAATTCCGAAAGAAGAAGTTTTAATCTCTCCAGATATTAAATATTTCGATTTACAACAAAGTCAATTTAATACTTTTTCTAAATCAGAATTGAATAAGCTTAGTGATAAAGCTATAGAAAAGATAAAATCAACAATAACTGTATCAAACCTTCAAAAAGATGCTAAAATACGTTTATTCGAAGAGTTGTCTAAAATATATCAACTATCTAAAATATATAATTGGAAAGTTGTTGATAATACAAACTCAAACTTATTCGAGAATACTTTTATAAAAGATTAATTAGGTAATTTCTTACTTAATAATCCATAAATAAAAGCACCTAACATTGCACCGAATAGAACAACAATAATTGGAAATACGCTATGTCCAATCAAAACGAAAATAGGAGCAGGACATGCACCTGCTAAAGCCCAACCTAATCCAAAGATAGTTCCGCCAACAAGTGTTCTTATAAAACCTTTTTTCTTGTCTTTAACATTAATTTTATTACCTAGATAGTCTTTAATTGCGCCATTTTTAAATAAATACATAAATACCGTAGATATAGCTACTGCCGAACCTATAATTCCGTACATATGAAATGATTGAAATTTAAACATTTCATAAATTCTATACCATGAAATAGCTTCAGATTTTGTCATTATAATTCCGAACAAAACACCTATTATTAAAAATTTTATATTTTTCATCTTATCCGAAAATTAAAGGGAATACAACCCAAGTCATTACTAAACCACCTATAAAAAAACCAATTACTGCAATTAAAGATGGTAATTGTAAACTACTCAAGCCAGTAATAGCATGACCAGAAGTACATCCGCCAGCATATCGGGTTCCGAAACCAATTAAAATTCCTGCAATCAATAAAATAGAAAATCCTTTTAGAGTAAGCATACTTTCAATGCTAAAAATTTCATTAGGAACAAAAGAACTTCCTGCATTAGTAAAACCTAAATCTGCTAATTCTTGTACTGTTTTAGGATTTAAATCGATGTTAGTTGTTGCTGATAAATAATTAATAGCGATAAATCCACCAACGATTAATCCAAGTAAAAAAACTAGTGACCAGCTTCGTTCCTTCCAATCTTTTTTAAAGTAATCAGAAACTTTACCCGCGCCAGCAATAGTACACATAGTTTCTAAATTAGTTGATACTCCAAAACTTTTTCCGAAGTAAAAAAATAAGAAAAGTACGCCAGCTATTAGTGGGCCAGATATGTACCAGGGCCAAGGTTGTAATATGATATCCATTATAATGTGGTTTTAAGATATTGCATGATAGTTTTAGTTGCTCCAGTATTATCTGAAATATATTTTTGATTAGTACTTCCTAATTTTACTCTTAAATCACTACTGTTTTTTAAAGTGGTAAAGGTACTAGAAAAGTCTTCAATGTTTGCAACAGTTATAACACCCCTTAATGCAAGTAAATCTGTAGCTTCTTGAAATTTTTTGTACTTATTACCTCCAAAAACTATTGGAACACCAAAGGTTGCAGGTTCTAGTATGTTATGAAGTCCAGTTGCTAAACCACCCCCTACATAAGCAACATCAGCATAAGAGTAAATTTTGGTAAGTAACCCTATTGTGTCAATAATAAACACTTGGTGTTCTGATAAGTCTCCTAACTCTTTTTCAGAATATAGTATTGTTTTTTTATTGATAGATTTTTGTAATTCTTTTACTTGCTTTTCATTAATGTTATGAGGAGCTATGATAAATTTCTCATTTACTGATGCATGGTTATTAATGTAATTTACAAGTAATTTTTCATCTTCTTTCCAAGTACTTCCTGCAATAACTGTATAAGTGTTGTCCTTAAATTCAGATATAAAACTTAAATTATTATCTTGTTTTAAAATATCATAAACTCTGTCAAATCTTGTGTCGCCAGCAATAGTAGTATTTTCAAATCCAATAGATGAGAGTAGTTTTTTTGAAGCTTCATTTTGAACATAAAAATGATTAAAAGCATTTAACTTATTACGCATAAAAGCACCATACCATTTAAAAAAAGATTGTTTCTTTCTAAATATACCCGAAATAAGAATGGTATTAATTTGTTGTTTTTTTAGCTCTGATAAAAGATTAGGCCAAAATTCATATTTTATAATAATTGCTATATCAGGGTGTATTATGTTAACGAAATTTTTAACATTAGATTTAGTATCTAGTGGTAAATAGCAAATAACATCAGCTAAAGCATAATTTTTTCTTATCTCATAGCCTGAGGGAGAGAAGAAAGTTATTACAATTTTATGATTTTTATACTGCTCTTTTAGTTTTTCAATAATAGGTCTTCCTTGCTCAAATTCACCTAAAGAGGCAGCGTGAAACCATATAACTTTATCTGTTTTATGAATGTTATTTAGTTTCGTAAAAGTTTCTTTTCTTCCATTAACGAATAGCTTTATTTTTTTATTGAATAAGGCTAAAATAGGCAGAAGTATTGATGCCTTAAAAAGTAATAGATTGTAAAGGAAATTCATAATGCAAATTTAAGAAATAAAAAATGAGACTGTCTAGTAAATACTCACTAGATAATCTCATTATTTTCTATAGGTAAAAAATCAATAATTTTTAGTCAAGTGATTTAAGTAGTAAAGAACATTTAGAAATATATCCGTAATCAGATGATTTACTATTTTTAGCAGCCTTTAAACATTTTGTAGCACCTTGTTTAGCTATGTTTTTTTTTCCTAATTTTTGTGCTAGTTCAGCTTTGTAATAAGTGTACCAAAAAGCAGTTGGTCTTAAATTTTCAGCCTTATTAAACCATTTAAAAGCAGTATTTAGTTCTTTGTTTTTTAGATAATAATACTGTGCCGCATCAAAATATGTTTGTGCAGTTACGACTTCTTTAGAATTGATTATTTTTGTATTTATCTGCTCCTGAATTATTACATCTGAATTTACAATAACGGGCATAACTATTTTAGTGTTTTCCCAAGTAAGTATTAAATCAGCTCCATCAATAGTAAAGTTTTCAAAACTAATATTTAAAGTTTCTTTAGTGTCTTTAATTTTTTTTACTGGAATTGTAAATCTGATAAAGTCATTTTTTTTAGTATACCCTGCACTACCCCACAAATTGTTTTTTTTATGGATAATAATAGTCCATTTTTTCTTATTAGGTATTGAATACAACGCATAAGTTCCTGCCGGAATAATGTGATTTGCTATTACGATTTCTTTGTCTGTAGTTATTTTTGTTGAAGCGTTGGCTCCTGTGCGCCAAACTTTATTGTAAGGTATTAGAGAACCAAATATTTTTCTTCCTTGTTTATTTGGTTGCCCAAACTTTAAAGTAACATTAGCTAAACCTACTTTTTGTTTACTTATTTTGGTAGGACTTAAACTAGGTTTTTCTATCTGAGCTGTTAAGCTAATTGAAGATAGTATTATTAATAATAGAATAAAATGAATTCTCATGGATTATAATTTTTAATTATAATCTTTAGACGTTGTTTAAATTATAAATTACACAAAAAGATAATAAAAAAGAGTTAATGAAAATTCATTAACTCTTTTTGTTTTTATTTCATTTCAAAATCTTCCATGAATTTTGTGGTATAATTACCAGCAATATAATCAGGATGATCCATTAATTGTCTATGAAAAGGAATTGTTGTTTTAACACCTTCAATAACATACTCATCTAATGCACGTTTCATTTTATTAATTGCTTCTTCACGAGTTTGTGCAGTAACAATTAGTTTAGAAATCATTGAATCATAATTAGAAGGAATCATATAACCAGCATATACATGCGTATCTATACGAACTCCATGACCTCCAGGTGCGTGATATGATGTAATTCTACCTGGTGCAGGTCTAAATCCATTAAAAGGATCTTCAGCATTAATTCTACATTCAATAGAATGTAATTGCGGAAAATAATTTTTACCAGAAATAGGTACGCCAGCGGCAACTAAAACTTGTTCACGAATTAAGTCGTAATCAACTACTTCTTCGGTAATAGGGTGTTCTACTTGAATACGAGTATTCATCTCCATAAAGAAGAAGTTACGATGTTTGTCTACTAAAAATTCAACAGTACCAGCGCCTTCATATTTTATATATTCAGCAGCTTTTACAGCTGCATCTCCCATTCTATTACGTAAGTCATCTGTCATAAAAGGAGAAGGAGTTTCTTCTGTTAATTTTTGATGACGACGTTGAACAGAACAATCTCTTTCTGAAAGATGGCAAGCTTTTCCGTAAGAATCTCCAATAATTTGTATTTCGATATGACGAGGCTCTTCAATTAGCTTCTCCATATACATATCATCATTACCAAAGGCAGCTTTAGATTCTTGACGAGCAGAATCCCACGCATCTTTTAAATCTTCCGCTTTCCAAACAGCACGCATTCCTTTTCCACCACCACCAGCTGATGCTTTTAGCATTACAGGATAACCAGTTTCAATAGCTGTTTTCTCACAATCTGCGAAGTTCTCTATAACACCTTCGCTTCCAGGTACACAAGGTACACCGGCTTCTATCATAGTAGACTTAGCATTTGCTTTATCTCCCATACGATCAATCATCTTAGGGGAAGCTCCAATAAATTTGATATCATGCTCTTCACATAATTTAGAAAATTTAGCATTCTCTGATAAGAAACCATAACCAGGATGAATAGCATCTGCATTTGTAATCTCTGCAGCAGCAATAATACGATCCATTTTTAAGTAAGATTCACTACTTGGAGCGGGCCCAATGCAAACAGCTTCATCTGCAAACCTTACATGTAAACTTTCTGCATCTGCTTTAGAATATACAGCTACAGTTTTTATCCCCATCTCTTTACAGGTTCTAATTACGCGTAGCGCAATTTCACCTCTATTGGCAATTAATATCTTTTTAAACATACGTTCTAAAATTTAAAAACTCCAAATAAATTAAGCGGATGCTTTTGTTTTATTTGGAGTTATATGTTAATTAAGATGGATCTACTAAAAATAGTGGTTGATCAAATTCTACCGGAGAAGAATCATCTACTAATACTTTAACTATTTTACCTGAAATTTCAGATTCAATTTCGTTAAATAATTTCATTGCTTCAATAACACAAACAGTATCACCAATTTTTACTTCAGTACCAACTTCTGCGAAGTTTGGTTTTTCTGGAGCAGGCTTTCTATAAAAAGTTCCAATAATTGGAGAGTTTATTGTAATGTATTTAGAGTCTTCTTCAGTATTTGAAGTTTCTGTTGCGGGAGCAGCCTGAGTTATAGGTGCATGTGCAGCCATTTGGGGGGCTACAGCCATAGGGGCAGCAGTTTGAAAAATTGTAGTCTCAGGAGTTTCGCTTCCAGTTTTAATGGTGATTTTAATATCTTCCATTTCTAGCTTTACTTCACTTGCACCTGACTTTGCTACAAATTTTATAAGACTTTGAATTTCTTTAATATCCATATTCCTAATTTTAATTGTTTGGTTTTTTATGAATTGTATGCCCATTTTAAATAGATAGCTCCCCATGTGAAGCCTCCACCAAATGCAGCAAAAATTAAATTATCTCCTTTTTTCAATTGATTTTCGTAATCAGCAAGTAATAAAGGTAAAGTAGCAGATGTTGTGTTTCCGTACCTATGTATGTTCATCATTACTTTTTCACTTTCTACACCAACTCTATTTGCTGTAGCTTCAATGATTCTTTTATTTGCTTGATGAGGCACTAACCATTGAACATCGTCTTTAGTTAGGTTGTTTCTCGTTAACATTTTTTCAGAAACATCAGCCATATTAGAAACAGCGTATTTAAATACACTTTTTCCTTCTTGGTGAACAAAATGTTGTTTATTTTTTAATGTATCTTCCGATGCAGGTAGGATAGATCCACCAGCTTCAATTTTTAAGAATTCACGACCAATACCATCACTTCTTAAGTATTCATCTTGTAAACCAAGCCCTTCGTTATTTGGTTCAAATAAAGCTGCACCAGCTCCATCTCCAAAAATAATACAAGTAGCTCTGTCTGAATAATTAATAACTGAAGACATTTTATCTGCTCCAATTAATAATATTTTTTTATAACGACCGCTTTCTATATAACTAGCTGCAGTTGACATACCAAATAAGAAACTTGAACAAGCCGCTTGTAAATCGTAAGAAAAAGCATTTGTTGCACCTATTTGAGATGCTGTGTACGTTGCTGTTGAGGCAACAAGCATATCTGGTGTTGCTGTCGCAACAATTACCAAATCTATTTCTTTTGGATCGATATTTGATTTTTGGATTAAATCTTCAGCAGCTTTTATAGCCATAAAAGATGTACCAAGGCCTTTTCCTTTAAGAATCCTTCTTTCTTTTATTCCTGTTCTGCTGGTAATCCATTCGTCATTAGTATCTACTAGAGTTTCTAATTCTTTATTTGTTAAAATATAGTCTGGGACATATTTTCCCACTGCTGTTATTGCTGCAGTTGTTTTAGTCATAGTTGTTTGTTTTGTGATAAAACCAGTTGTCAAAAGTAATGAAAATTATTTCACCTTTTTAAAGAAAAAACATCAAAAAACTTAAATTTTACTATAAAAACACAAAAAAACCCTCAAAAAGAGGGTTTTTTTATTTTGTAAAAACTTAGTTTTAAGCTTCAACAGCTGCTGCACTTTCTAATACTACTTGACCTCTGTAGTATAATTTACCTTCATGCCAATGAGCTCTGTGGTATAAATGAGCTTCTCCAGTTGTAGGATCAACAGCTATTTGAGGTACAGAAGCCTTATAGTGAGTTCTTCTTTTATCTCTTCTAGTTTTCGATATTTTTCTCTTTGGATGTGCCATTTTATGTTTTATTTATCTGTTAGTAAATCCTTTAATTTATCCCATCTAGGGTCTGCTGACGTTTTTTCTTCAACAGTTTTTTCTTCGTTTATTCTTAATTCTTCTAATCTCTTTAAAGCTTCAGATTCCATAGTGCCATTTAAAACAGCAGGGTGGATTCTTTTACTAGGAACTGATAATACAATTAACTCATATATATATTGAGCTACATTCATTTGATATAATTCGTGTGGAAGTATCAAAATTTCATCATGTTCATCATTATATTCAGGTCCGAACTTAACAACTAAATCTAAAATACCATCAATTTCTAAATCGAATAGTTCGCCAGTACTATCACAAGGTACATTTACGGTACCCTTTGCAGAGAAAGAAAGTTCAAATAATGTACTTTTCTTTACAAAGTTAATACTAGCTTTTAGATTTGCATTATTAAATTCATCGAATTTAAATGCTTCAAAGAACGTGTTGTCAATTTGATATTCAAATAAATGACTGCCTTCTTTTAAACCTACAAAAGGTATATTGAATTCTTTTATGTCTTTCATCTAAGATCAATTTGAGCGTGCAAAGATATAAAAAATGTTTATAATTTTATATTTTACCTAAAAAAAAATACTATTTAACTTTTAAAGTGTTTTTTATAAGTTCTGTATTTTGTTTTCGGTTCTTAAATATTTGTAATGAGGCAAATAAAGCTTCTTTGAATGACGAAGGGTTGGCTTCGTTTTTACCTGCAATATTAAAACCAGTTCCGTGATCAGGAGAGGTTCTTATTTTACTTAAACCTGCAGTGAAATTTACACCATTACCAAATGATAATGCTTTAAAAGGAGCTAAACCTTGATCATGATACATCGCTAAAACACCATCAAACTGTTTGTAAGTTTCTGAACCAAAAAAACCATCAGCAGCATAAGGACCAAAAACTAATTTGCCTGATTCTTTAATTTCTGTTATTGTCGGACGAACAATTTCATCATCTTCTTTACCTATAATTCCGTTATCTCCACAATGGGGGTTTAATCCTAGTATTGCTATTTTAGGTTTATTAATGCTAAAATCTTGTTTTAAAGAAGTATGCATCGTTTCAACTTTTTCCTTTATAAGTTCAGGAGTAATGGTTTCTGCTATTTTCGAAACAGGTATGTGTCCTGTAATTAAGCCAATACGTAATTTATCAGCCATTAATATCATTAAACTTTTACCGCCTAATTTTTCTTCTAAATATTCAGTATGCCCAGGGAAATTAAATTTTTCTGACTGAATATTTTCTTTACTTATAGGAGCGGTAAGTAAAATATCAATATGATTGCTTTTTAAAGCATTTGTTGCTGCTTCAAGTGATTTGTGTGCGAATTCACCACCTATATCTGTAACTTTACCTATTGTTATCTTAACTTCTTCTTTCCAAGAGTTCATTAAGTTAATTTTTTCGTGTGCAATTTTATCAATTAAATTAATACCATGAATGTTATTGTTTAATTTCAAGATTTTCTTGTGATAAGAAATTAATCTATTTGAAGCAAATATTACAGGAGTGCAAAACTCTAGCATACGCTTGTCTTCAAAAGTTTTTAGAATAATTTCAATACCAATTCCATTTATATCTCCAACTGAAATTCCAACAATAATTTTGTTTGTATGCTCCATAGTTACTTTCGTAGGTAAAGTTGTATTTTTGATGTAAACAAAAGTAACTAAAATTTAGAGAATGTTTACTGGAATAATTGAAACTGTTGGAATTGTACAAAGAGTAACAAAAGAACAGGAGAACTTACATATAACTGTTCAGAGTAATATAACTAATGAGTTGAAGATAGATCAGAGTGTAGCGCATAATGGTGTATGTTTAACTGTTGTTAATATTGTTAATGATGAATATACAGTTACAGCGATAAAAGAAACGCTTGATAAAACTAATATTGGTGATTTAAATTTAGGACACGAAGTAAATCTTGAAAGAGCAATGAAATTAGGTGCTCGCTTAGATGGTCATATTGTGCAAGGACACGTTGATAGAGTAGGTATTTGTAAGAGTATTAAAGATGAAGGCGGAAGTACTGTTTTTACTTTTTCTTATGATTTCGAAGATGGTAGTATAACAATTGAAAAGGGATCGATTACTGTTAACGGTGTAAGTTTAACTGTTGTAAATTCAAAAAAAGATGAATTTAGTGTTGCGATAATTCCATATACGTTAGCACATACTACTTTTAAAAACTTTAAAGTAGGAAGTAGAATTAATCTTGAATTTGACGTGATTGGTAAATATGTTGCGCGATTAACTCAGTTAAAATAAACAGATTATTTTAAATATTTGAATAAGAAGAAACGCTAATTTTAGCGCTTTTTTTGTTCTATAGCTGCTTATTACTATTGTTGTTTTAATATAGAGGGGTTTACTGTTAATAGGTAATGATAAATGTCATAAAAATATACAAGGTATAATTATACCTTTAAAGTCATAGCTCTAAGAATAAGTTTTTAGAGGTAAAAGACTAATTTTAAATATATTATTATGAGCGTGTTTCTAAGGTATACATTACTACTAATCTTAGTAGTAATTCTTAATAGTTGTACAACAACTCAGTTGGTCCAGCAATGGAAAAACCCAGAAATAGATACTTTAACAATGTCAAAGGTATTAATTATTGGGATGACTCCTAATATTGAAGTTAGAGATCAATTTGAAAAATTATTAAAAAAGGAATTTGAGTTACGAGGTGTTGATGCTGTAGTTAGTTTGGATATTTTTGAGCCGGATCTTACAACAGAGAAAAAAACGAAGAAAGAATTAAAGGTGATAGAAAATATTCTGACAGCTAATTTTTTTGATGCTGTACTTTTTACGAAAGTGATAGGAGTAGAGGATAGAGAAGTTTTTTTAGAGAAATATAAAGAGAAAAAATACCTGGACGTTAAATTTAAAGAAGATTATTATAATCATCAAGATATTTTAGAAGATTCAAGGTATTATAAAAAATATAAAATTTATAATGCAGAGTCATCTTTGTATTGTATTTGTCCTACAAAAGATAGAGAGTTAATTTGGAAAGGGTATATTGATGTTGTAAACCCTACTTCCTTGGAAGAAACGGTAAATGATTATGTGAATTTATTAATATTAGTGTTAGAAAAACAAAGCTTGCTAGAAAAAAAATAATGTTTTTTGAACTGAATGTATTTCGTGAAACTTGATGCTTAAATGTGATTTTTTTTTTGAATATGTACTAAAACAGAAATAGCTGTTTCAAAAATTAAATTAAGGTTAGGATTAATCTTCTAATAAATCTAATGCGGTAGTAATTTTACTTTTAAAGATATGAACAAGAGCTTTGTTTCCTTCGATTGCTTGAGATAAGTCTAGTCCGTTTTTTTTATTAAAAACTTAATTAAGATGAAAGTTAATTACAATACCTTTATCAATTTCAGAAATAATAATATCGAAAAGTAGGATTTTGAAAATAAATTTCTACTTTTTTAGTGAACTTGTAAAAATAAATAAAAGGAGTATATCTATCGTTCCTTCAATTAAAATTGATTTACCAAATAATTCACCTTACTAATGAGTACATGGTCTCAATTTAAATTCTAATTCCTCATATTTCCAACAGGAATTGCTACGTCTAAAAAAGAAACCTGACCAGAGATAGTAAATCAATTTGAAAAGGACCTTCTAATTCTATTTCATCTTCAAAATCTAATTTGCCATCATCATCCCAGTTTTCATTCTTTTCTATTTGTTCTTCTATATCAAGTTCTAGTTCATACTCCTTTGAATTTAAGAGAAATTTGTTAATTGCATTATCTTGTTTATTATGAGATTCTTAATTTTAATGGTTGTCTGGTTGAATATTTTTTTGTTGTAGGATGTTAGTGTTTTAAGAGGTTTTAACACTAAGCTACATTTTAGTCTTATTTGTATGCTGTTTAGCGTCTTTTTAAATTCCAATTACGTCATTTTTTTTATGAAGCACAATATATTTTTGCAACATATAAATTATTAAGACTAAATAAAAATAATGATCATTAAAGAAAGTCCCTCACTAAAAGAATTGTCATTAAATAACCATTTGTTTAATGATGAGTCAGTTAAAACGTATGAAGAGTACACATTAAAAACACTCACTTATATTCAAAAATTTTTATCCAATAGAAAGTTTTATAAAGGTGATGAGTTAGTAGAAATACAAAATGATAAACTCAATGCAAAGCTAGATAATATTGAAGAAGTACATTCTTTAGATGATGCTTTAGAGCAGTTAAATGATTTGTATATAAAGAAATCAATTGCTTTTCATAACCCAAATTATGTAGCTCATTTAAATTGCCCAATAACATTACCATCAATTGTTGCAGAAATGATAGCTACTACTATTAATACAGCGGTAGAAACATGGGATCAAAGTACTTCGGCAACTTTTATAGAGGAAGAAGTTATTCGTTGGATTTGTAATGCTTTTGAATTCCCTGAAAATTCAGATGGCGTGTTTACGAGTGGAGGAACACAATCTAATTTTATGGCATTGTTAATGGCGCGTGACGATTATGCATTTGAAAATTTTGGAATCAATATTAAACAGAATGGCTGGTCTGATGAGATAAGTAAATTTCGAATATTTTGTTCGGAAAAAGCTCATTTTAGTATCCAAAAAAATGCTGCTTTGTTAGGGATGGGGTATGATGCTGTAATTCCTGTAAAAGCAGATGCTAAAATGCGAATGGATGTTAATGAATTAGTCTTAGCTATTGAAAAAACAAAGCAAGAAGGTAATATTCCTATTGCTGTTGTAGCTACGATGGGTACAACAGATTTTGGTAGTTTCGATCCATTAGAAATTATAGGAGATATCGCTAAAGAACATAAAATGTGGTTACACATTGATGGAGCATACGGTGGATGTTATGTACTTACAGATACTCATAAACACTATTTTAAAGGATCGGAAAAAGCGGATTCAATTACCATAGATTTTCATAAAACATTATTTCAACCGGTAAGTTGTAGTGCTTTTTTGGCTAAGAATAAAGAGCATTTTAAATATGTGTCTTATTATGCCGATTATTTAAATCCTCTTGAAAATAAAGATCAACAACGTCCTAATTTAATAGAAAAATCAATTCAAACTACCCGAAGGTTTGATGCCCTAAAAGTTTGGTTAACTCTTAAAACATTAGGAACGAAAACAATAGCGTCTTACTTAGAAGAAGTACATAATTTAACTAAGCGTGTGTATGAGAAAATGAGTATTAACCCAAATTTTGAATTGGCACACGTACCAGAATTAAGTACCGTTGTTTTTAGATATAAAAACTCACAGGCAGCACACGAACCTACTCATGATATGGTAAACTTACATATTAAAAACACCTTATTTGCAGCAGGAAAAGCGTCGATAGCTAGCACAAAGTTAAATGGTAGTATTTATTTAAAATTCACATTATTAAATCCAAAGAATACCATAAATAATCTTCAGAATATTATTGAAATGATAGAAGAAACAGGGAAGAAATTTCAACCTAAAACCGAATTATTATAATGCAAAACGCAATCGCAGATTTTATAGCAATAGGAGTTGGACCTTTTAATTTAGGTTTAGCATGTTTAACAGAGCCAATTGAAGGTGTAAATGGTATTTTTTTAGATAGAAAAGAAAAGTTTGACTGGCACCCAGGTATGTTGTTAGAAGATACAACATTACAGGTTCCTTTTATGGCAGATTTGGTAACGCTTGCAGATCCAACCAATCCTTTTAGTTTTTTAAATTATATAAAAGGGCAAGGAAGAATATATTCATTTTATATACGCGAAAACTTTTTGCTATTACGTAATGAATACAATAAATATTGTCAATGGGCAATTAGTAAATTACCTAATATTCATTTTAATACAAATGTTACAAATATTAATTATGATGAAAACAAAGGAGTTTACATTGTAACAAGTATTTGTACTAAAACAGATGAGCTTAAAATATATAAAGCAAAAAAGTTGGTCTTAGGAACAGGTACGCAGCCTTATATTCCTGAGTGTAGTAAAAAGTTAAAAGGAAAAGCAATACACTCATCAAAGTACTTAAGTTATAAGGAGAGTTTACAAGAAAAAAAGAAAATTACCATTTTAGGAAGTGGGCAAAGTGCTGCTGAAATATTTTTTGATTTATTACAAGAAATTGACACTAAAGGATATGAATTAAATTGGATTACACGTTCTCCACGTTTTTTTCCTTTAGAATATTCTAAGTTAACTTTAGAAATGACCTCACCAGAATACGTAGATTACTTTTACAATTTACCATCTCAAAAAAGAGACGACCTTATTAAAAATCAAAAGCATTTATACAAAGGTGTAAATCAAGATTTAATAGGGGCAATTCATGATACATTGTATGCTAAAAGAGTAGTGGCAACCGAACCTTTAAAAGTTTCGTTACGTACAAATACTGAGTTAAAAGAAACTGAGTTAAAAGAAGATTCAATTAGTTTAGAGTTACATCAGGTAGAGCAAGATAAATACTTTAAACATGAAACAGAAGGTTTGGTATTGGCTACAGGTTATGGTTATTATTTACCAGAATTTATTGAAGGTATTTCAAAAAGAATTCAATGGGATGATAAAAGCCGTTTTGATGTAAATAGAAACTACAGTATTGATAAAAATAAGAATGAAATTTTTGTGCAAAATGCAGAGTTGCATACACATGGTTTTGTAACTCCAGATTTAGGAATGGTTGCTTATAGAAATTCTTATATAATTAAAGAAATAACAGGAGTAGAGCATTATCCTATCGAGCAAAAAATAGCATTTCAACAGTTTGATGTTTCACAAGATGAGGAAATTAAATTAAATGTTTTAGTATAAGAGATGAAGCTAAAAACATTTTTAATAGTAATGACATTGGTTGCAGTAGTAAGTGATTATTTACTGCATCCATTTTACCCACAGTTTTTTGAGCTTCGTTTTGGTATGACCAATCCAAAAAATGTAGGATATTATTTTGCTGCTATTTGTTTTATGGTAATGATTGCATTTCCATTCTGGGCATACATCTCTAAAAAAGTATCTGAACTAAATATTTTAATTTATACCCAAGCAATAGCAGGGGTTTTGGCATTGTATTGTTATTATACAACATCTTATATTAATTTTTGGATTGTGTCACTTATTATGGTGCTATTTAAAGGGAGTTATTTATTAGTTTATCCTTACATTTTAAAAATCATAACAAAAGAAGAGCATCCAAGTACCATTGGATTACTTTCGGTTGTGGTACATTTAGGAGGGATATTAGGTGCTGTGCTAGGAGGAATAACGGTAGATTATATTGCACCAAGTAGTATTTTTTTAATTATGGCAGCTGGAGATTTTATTCAAATGGCTATGAGTACTTATTTATTGAAAAGTAAAAAGTATGCTACCGATTTAATTATTTCAGAAGAACCAGAGAATACAGATAAGAAATTTATACCTAAAGGATTTATTTTAAAATTGGGATTAATAACCTTGATACTTTATTTCAGTGATTTTTTGATTAGACCTTTTTTTTCCCTGTATTGGGAAAGTATCTCAGTTTACAAAAGCAAGTTAGCGTCAGGAACTATATACGCAATACCAGGTTTTGTAGCGTTACTAGCCTTGTGGATTAATAATAAACGAAAATCGAAAGGGCATGAAGGAATTATAAATGCTTTATTTATTGGGTTAATAGGTCTTTTATTGCAGGGAATCCCAAATGAAGCAGTAGTTATTTTAGGACGATTTATTTATGGATGGGCAATTTTTCAAGGAGTCGTAAAATTTGACATTTTATTATTCGAATTAAGTAGTCCAGAATCATATTCGATCGATTATAGTAAAATACATTTCTTTCAAAATTTTGGCGTTTTATTAGCTTCTTTGAATATTGGAATTATAGTAGATAGTTTTGGTTTACGTATGCCTTTTGCAATTGCTTTAGGAGGATTTTCGTTAACCTTAGTTTTATACTTTTTTGTGTTTAAGTCGGTAAGGAAAGTTCAGAAACAACTAGCAAAAGCTTAAAAAAACATGTCGATAACACAAACCACTTTTTTTTCAAAAGAATATAAAGATTTTGGAGGAATAACCATTCGCCCTTTTCAAGTAAAAGAAGATAGTGTTTTTTTGCAAAAATGGGTAACTAAAGAATATGCAGTTTTTTGGGGAATGCCAAATGCTACATTAGAAGATGTAGAACAAGAATATACTGAATTAACTGTGCCAGAGCATTACGATGTTTTTGTAGGGATGTTTAATAACGAACCAGTATTTGTTTTAGAACGTTACAACCCTAAATTAGATATTATAAATAATTTTTATAAAACAAAAGAGTCAGATTGCGGAATACATATAATTGTAGCACCACCTAAAGCTCCAAGAGTACCGAATTTTACTTGGTTTATGTTTCGTTCAATAATGGATTTTGTTTATACAAATTCAAGCATAAATAGAATTGTAGTAGAGCCAGATATTCGAAACAAAAAAATGTTTGCATTGTGTCAGCGGATTGGCTTTCAATTAGCAAACATAATAGAACTACCTAATAAAACGGCCCAACTAGCATTTTTAACAAGAGCTAACTATCAACAACAAATTCAAACTTTTTCACCATTAAAAAGAAGTGCCATGAACACCTTAGATAATGTGGTATCACCACAACAATCAACGCAACATATACAACCGAAAGTTTGGGAACAAGCGAATATATTATTAGTAAAAAAAGCATTATGTGAATTTTCGCATGAGCTATTAATAAAGCCTGAAATAGTTAGGGAATTAGGTAATGGCTACAAACAATATAAAGTTTATACAGATTCATTAGATATACGTTATGAGTTTAATGCAAAACCAATGGCGTTAAATCACTTTATGATTGATGAAAATTCAATTAAAAAATATGTGAAAGATATTATTAGTGAAATAGATGCCGTTTTTTTTATAAAAGAGTTTAGAAAAGTATTAGGTATTGCTGATGAAAAAATGCCTGTATATTTAGAAGAAATTATTAGTACACTATATGGGAGTGCATTTAAAATAACGAAAGGAAACCCTACAGCAAAAGAACTGGCAACGGCCGATTTTCAAACTATTGAGCAATCAATGACCGAAGGACATCCTGGTTTTGTTGCAAACAATGGAAGAATAGGTTTTGATAGTAGCGATTATCGTTCATATTCACCAGAAGCAGGGAACTCATTTTCTTTATTGTGGATGGCAGGACATAAGTCAAAAGCCGTATTTTCAGCTATAGAATCGCTTCCTTATGAAAAATTAATACATCAAGAGTTAGATACTGATACGATAGCACAATTTAATAAAGTAATAGAAGGAAAAGGATATAAAGCAGAAGATTACTTATTCTTACCTATTCACCCTTGGCAATGGTTTAACAAGTTAGCAAATATATTTTCTCCAGAAATAGCAAAAGGAGATTTAATTTGTTTAGGATACGGACCAGATCAATATTTAGCACAGCAATCTATAAGAACATTATTTAACATTACAAATCCACAAAAATTCTATACAAAATCGGCTTTGTCTATTTTAAATATGGGATTCATGAGGGGGCTGCCTTTGTATTATTTAGGTACTGCACCTAAAATGGCAGTTTGGTTAGAAGATTTGTTATATAGCGATAGCTATATTCAAGAGAACGGATTTAGAATGTTAAGCGAGATAGGATCTGTAAGTTATGTAAACCCATATTTTGATGAATTTGGGCCACATAATGATTATAATAAAATGTTAGCATCATTATGGAGAGAAAGCCCGTATTCAATAGTAAAAGAGAATCAAAAACCTTTAACTATGGCAGCTTTACTTCATATAGATCACCATGGAAAAGCATTAGTACCAGAAATAATAAAAGATTCAGGAATTTCAATTGATAATTGGTTGCGTAAGTACTTAAAAGCATATTTAAGTCCGATGTTGCATTGTTTTTACTACTATGATTTAGTGTTCATGCCGCATGGAGAAAACATTATTATGGTTTTTGAAGATAACATTCCTGTATATGCTTTACTAAAAGATATTACAGAAGAAGCATGTATTTTAAGTCCAGAAGTGGAATTACCAGTGCATTTAAAGAGAATGTATGCTCCAGTACCAGAAGATGTAAAGTTATTATCAATATTTACTGATATGTTCGATGGTTTTTTCCGTTTTTTAGCTCCGATTTTAGAGGAACATGCTGATTATAGTGAACAAAATTTCTGGGAATTAGTAGCCGAAAATATTCAAGAATATCAAGATAAGTTTCCGCAATTAGCTCAAAAATTTGAAAAGTATGATTTGTTTGCAGGAAATTTTAAACTATCATGTTTAAACAGATTACAATTAAATAATCATAAGCAAATGATTGATTTAGATGATCCAGTAGCATTATTACAATTCGCAGGGAAATTAGAAAATCCAATAGCGGCTTTTAGAACCCAAGAATTTTAGTAATGGTAGAAATTAATCAAGAAGTATTTAGTAAAAAAATTGATGGATTAGGTAGAATAAGTATTCGTCCTTTTCAAATAGATACAGACATATCAATGTTGCATAGTTGGGTTACGCAACCTTATGCAAAATATTGGGGAATGTTAGATAAATCTTTAGAAGAAGTGCAGACTGAATATAAAGAGATTGAAGATAGTTTAAATCATCATAGCTATATCGGAATGTTAAATAACGTACCTGTATTTTTAATGGAACGTTACAAAGCTTCTAAAGATGTGATTTCTGAACACTACGATACTCAAGAAAGTGATTATGGAATGCACATTTTAATGGCTCCAGTAGAAAAAAGAATTTCCCAATTTACTTGGCATGTATTTTCAACTATCATAGATTATTTTTTCAGCTTACCGCAAGTAGAAAGAGTTGTAGTAGAGCCAGATGTAAATAACGAAAAAATTCACATCTTAAATAAAAAGGCAGGTTTTGTTTATCAAAAAGAAATTGTGTTGGCTAATAAAATAGCAGCATTGGCTTTTTGTACAAAAAACTCGTACAGATTAGCCTTAAATCAATTAGAGAAAAATGGTAAATAATATAGCGCACTTACAACCAGAGGTATGGGAGTTTGCAAACCGTCAATTAGTAAAAAAAGGAATAAGTGAATTTGCCCATGAACTTATTTTAAAACCTGAATTTATAGCAGAAGAAAACGATTGGAATAGGTATCAAATTATTTCAGATAATAAAGAGTTTATTTATCGTTTTAAAGCAAAGAAAAATTTTTTAGACCATTGGCAAGTAGATGCGAATAGTATTATAAAAAGAAGTAATTCTGGAAAAAAAGGATATTTAGATGCATTGCATTTTATAACAGAATTTAGGGGAGCTTTAGGTATTCCTGATGGTTTTTTAGGAACATATTTAGAAGAGATTACGAGTACAATGTCGGGAATCGCTTATAAATATATAAATGAAGCATTCTCAGCAAAAGAATTAGCTGAACAAAATTTTCAAACGATAGAGCATGCTATGACAGAAGGACATCCTTGTTTTGTAGCAAATAATGGTAGAATTGGTTTTAATATAAATGATTATCATGAATATTCACCTGAAACAAATAAACCGTTTAAGGTATTATGGATTGCAGGACATAAAACACATACGACCTATACTGCCTTAGATGATTATAAATATGATAAATTATTGTCGGCAGAATTAGGTGAAAAGAAGATAGCTGAATTTAATAATGTGCTAATTGAAAATAAGGTTTCTCCTGAAGATTATGTTTTTATGCCTGTACATCCTTGGCAATGGAAGAATAAAATAATAGGGGTTTTTGGTGCTGATATAGCTCAAAAAAATATTTTGTTACTAGGAGAAAGTGATGATTATTTTTCGGCACAACAATCTATTAGAACTTTATTTAATGCTTCACATCCAGAAAAATTATATACTAAAACAGCCTTATCTATTTTAAATATGGGCTTTATGCGTGGGTTGTCTCCATATTACATGCAAAGTACACCCTATATAACTAAATGGATAACTGAATTATTAGCAGAAGACTCATATTTACTAGATAATGGGTTTACTATGTTAGGTGAAATCGCTACTGTAGGATATAATAATCATTATTATGAAGTATTAGGAAAAACAAATCCACATAATAAAATGTTATCTGCATTGTGGAGAGAAAGCCCATTTACCAAAATATCGTCAAATCAACGAGTGTTTACAATGGCAGCTTTATTACATGTAGATTATAAAGATAACTCGTTATTAGCTTCATTAATAGAAGCTTCACCTTATGGAGCAGCAACTTGGGTACAACGTTATTTGAAAGCATATTTAGCTCCGTTATTGCATTGTTTCTATAAATATGAATTTGTATTCATGCCACATGGAGAAAATCTAATTATGGTATTAGAAGAAAATACTCCAGTATATGTGTTAATGAAAGATATAACAGAAGAGGTAATTGTCTTTAACGAAACAATGTATTTACCTGAACATGCTGACAGGTTGTTTACGAAAACATCTGATAACATGAAGATACTATCAATTTTTACAGATGTTTTCGATTGTTTCTTCCGTTTTATGGGGCAGCAGTTAGATAGTTATGCAAGTTTTTGTGAATATGATTTTTGGAAACTAGTTGCAGAATGTGTGTATGAATATCAAGAACAACATCCAGAATTCTCAGAAAAGTATGAGCGCTATGATTTATTTGCAAATGAGTTTGATCGTTGTTGTTTAAATAGATTGCAATTAGAAAACACGAAGCAAATGTTAAGTTTGGCTGATCCTATTGAAAGTTTAAAATTAGAAGGAACTTTAGAGAATCCATTGGCACAATTCAAAAAAATAACAATAGAAAACGTAACTGTATAAGTTTTTTAACATGAATTTTGAAGAAATAACACAAGTTATACAGGGGCGTAAAAGTACTTATGCATATGATTATATCAATAAGAAAATTGATAAAAAAACAATAGAAAACATCGTAACTAACGCATTGTGGGCCCCAACACACATGGTTACACAACCATGGCGATTTGAAGTATTAGATGGAAAACATCAGGAAGATTTAAGTGAGTTTATGGCAGCATATTATCGAAAAATGTATACTGAAAAACAATTTTCTAAAGAACGCTATGAAAAAACTAAAACGTATGCTAATAATGCCACATTAATAGCCATTGTTTTTGCACCAAATAAGAAAGCTAAACTACCAGAATGGGAAGAGTTAGCTGCAGTTTCTTGTGCAGTACAAAATATGTGGTTAAGCTGCACATCATTAAATTTAGGAAGCTACTGGGATTCTTCTTTAGCAACGATAGCATATGGAAAACAACATATTAGTTTAAGCAAGGAAGAACAATTTTTAGGGTTTTTCTTTATGGGGCATATAAAAGAAGATGTACTACAAGTTAAAAGGAAGAGAAAAGCGTTGTCTAAAAAATTAAGTTGGAACTTTAAAGAGTAAAAAAATGAAAGTAAATAAAAGAGTAGACGCTATAGATTTTGTTAGGGGAATTAGTGTATTGTTAATGATTCCTGTACACTCTATGATTGTGTATTCGACTATGGACACATGGAACAATACTTTATTAGGTAAAATAGCGCAAGTATTAGAAAAAGGAACCCCAATGTTTTTGGTTGTGATGGGACTTTCATTTGTGTTTTCTAGTCGATTGAGTATGAAAAACATTATTAAACGAGGATTAAGTGTATTAGCTAAAGGTTATGGTTTAAATATTCTTCGGTTTGTAGTTCCTATGATTTTCTTTGGAGGTTTTCCAAGAGCATTTATTGAAGGAAATGGGTTAACTCCAGGTGATTCATATAATTTACTATTTTTCACCTTGTTAGGAGATATACTTCAGTTAGCAGGGTTCTCGTTAATTATAATGGGAATTATTATCAAGTTTATTAAAAATAAATATGCAGCATTAATTTCAGCAATGTTAATTGTTTTCTTCTCAAGAGAGTTGAGCGGGTTTAGACCTGGTATTGTTGGCTTAGATTATGCATGTGATTTATTGTGGGGGAAAACCTACAATGTGTACTTTCCAATATTTCCATGGATGTCGTTTATTCTAATAGGATTGTTTTTTGGAATGTGGTACCAAGAACGTGGCAATGATATTCGATTTATGTTTGGTAAAATGTTACCTTTTGGTATCGCGTTTTTATTTATAGGGGCAGGATTATGTTACTATAATTATGAATATAATTTTGGAGATTATTACCATTTAGGTCCTGGAGGTACTATTATTTTAATGGGTATTAATTTATTAATTGTTTGGTTAGGGCATATCACTGTCAAACACTTTCCAAAATATAAATTGTTTTCTGTTTTTTATTACTCAAGTAAAAATGTAACCTCTTTTTATTTAATTCAATGGGTATTAGTATACTGGGGAGTGTTGCTTTTTGGATTTGGATCTCAAACGAGTCAAGTAAAATTACTCTTAATTATTATTGGAATTACATTATTAACTTTTGGTATTCTTTGGTTAAAAGAAAAGGGGGTTCTCTTATTTAATAAAAACAAGAAAGTTTCACCAAAAATTATTAAAGAAGCAACAACGTAATTTATGAAACATATACTTATTGTATTATGCTTGTTTTTAGGAATAAATAACTACGCACAAGTAAAGCTTGCAGGTAGTTATGGATTAGATCCAGCAGTTCAAGAATTTTTAGAAGTTATACATTCATATAATGGGCCACCATTACAAGAGTTACCACTTGATGTAGGAAGGGCTGCAATGGAAAATCTTCAGAAAGACTCTACATTAACTTATGATAAAGTAAACTTTACGAAAATAAAATTTAAAGAGAAAAGTAAAGAAGTAAGTGTTGTAGTTGTGAAGCCTAAAGGAGCAAAGAAAATAATACCTACGTTTATTTATTTTCACGGTGGAGGATGGGTATTTAATGGCTTTGAAACGCACAAACGATTAATGAGAGATATTGCGTTAAAAGCTGAGGTAGCGGTAGTTTTTGTTGAGTTTTCAAGAGCGCCAGAAGCTAGTTATCCAGTAGCAAATGAAGAAGGGTACTTAGTCGCATCATTTATATCGAAATACGGAAAAAAATATGGATTAGATTCAACTAATATTGTGGTTGGTGGTGATAGTGCTGGTGGAAATATGGCAACAGCAGTTGCTATGATGGCCAAACAAAATGGTTTTCCCAAATTAAAAGCCCAAATACTATTATATCCGGTTACAGATACGAATTTGAATACCCCATCGTATGAACGATTTTCTAAAGGGCATTACCTTACCCGAAGTACTATGAAGTGGTTTTGGGAAGTATATGCACCTAATAAAGATATACATTCATTAGCAACCGTGGCTCCGTTAAAAGCGAGTTTAAATGATCTTAAAAACCTACCCAAAACACTTTTAATTACTGCTGAGTATGATGTGTTAAGGGATGAAGGTGAAGCATATGCTAAAAAATTAAGAATGGCAAAAGTACCAGTGGTTTCAACTAGATATGGAGGTACGATACATGATTTTTTAATGTTAAACCCATTACGAGAAACTTTTGCATCGAAAGCTGCTTTAGAGCAAATATGTAACTTTTTAAAAGAAAGTTATAAAAAAGAAAAAAAATCAGATGAAAAAGAATTATAAAAACTTTGAAGTAGCTTATTATCCAGAACATGAAATGGTTTTATGGAGAATAAAAACGACTGGAATTCCTAATTTCTCATTAGAAGGATTAAAAGAATTTAAACTGTTTTATGAAGATTTGTATATGATGTTTTCAGATAAGAAATACCCATTAAAGTACATTGTATCAGCTTCGTCACATGATGATGTCTATAATATGGGGGGAGATTTACCCTATTTTTATAAAAATATTCAAACGAAAAATAAAAAAAGACTTTTAGAATATGCTAATTTATGTTTTGAAGCTATATATAATATTCATAATTCATTTAGTTTACCTGTATTAAGTATTGCTTTGGTAGAAGGAAACGCTTATGGTGGAGGGTTTGAGTGCGCGATGGCTCATGATATTATTTTAGCAAAAGATTCAGCTAAGTTTTGTTTGCCTGAAAATAAATTCAATCTTTTTCCTGGTATGGGAGCTTATAGTTTTTTATGTAGAAAGATAAACTTAACATCTGCTATAGAAATTCTGTATAGCGGAAATGTTTACGATGCAAAAAACCTAGAGCAAAAAGGGTTGATCAATACTACTTTTAATAAGAAATCTGGATTTAAAGCGCTAACGGATTACATAGAAAAGAATAGTTTCAATTTTATGTATAACCATTATAAGTGTTTGAAAAGAGTGTTTCCGTTACAGAAAAAGGAATTATTTGATATAACAAATATGTGGGTAGATGCGTGTATGGATATGGAAAAGGATAGTTTGAGAAGAATGGAACTAATTATTAATGCGCAGTTAAGAAAAGCATTATAAATAGTATAAAAATAGCATTATGAATATAGCATCAATTGAAGAAATAATGGGACAATTGCAACACATGAGTGTAATTGTACTAGCATTAATGATTGTTGAATGGGGAATATTGATTGTAACAAATTATGTAGAACGGAAAAAAGAAGGGGTTGTTAGTATTGTGTCTTATTTACTACAAAGTATTCCTTATTTTTTATTATCAAAAGTGTTGATTGTAGGAACGATGTTTCTGTTATATGAAAATAGATTTTTTGACATAGGTTTTCAATGGTATATGTGGATTTTGGGATACATATTATATGATTTTACCGTGTTCTTCGTACATTATTTGGGGCATAGTGTTAGATTTTTGTGGTGTATTCATGGAGTGCATCATACAGCTGAAGACATGAATTTAACAGTAGTTGCCAGAGGATCTATTTTCGATATTTTTCTTACTCCTTTTAATTTTATTTGGTTGCCTATTTTAGGGTTTCATCCTTTTATGATTTTTGTAATTGAACCAATTGCAAGATTATATGCCACTTTAACCCATATAAATGAAAAAGTAATCGGGAAAGAAAAATGGTTAGATAAAATATTAATAACACCTTCTATTCATAGAGTGCATCATGCAAAAAATCATATTTATTTAGATAGAAACTATGGAGAAACTTTTAGTATTTGGGATCGCATTTTTAAAACCTTTCAAAAAGAGTTAGATAATGAGAAAATAATGTATGGAATAATGCATGATAAATTGAATAGTGAGAGTTTCTCAGATGTACAGTTTTTGATGTGGAAAGAGTTATGGGTCGATGTTAAAAACGCACCTACTTTTTCAGATAAGATAAAATATGTTTTTATGCCGCCCGGATGGAACCATATGGATGGAGGTATAATGGCAAAAGAATATAGAGATAAGGCTCGATTAGAGCGGAGTTAGTTAGCACATAAAAAAGCCTCGTTTATGAGGGTTTTTATAATCCAATTTGTGTTTTTCTATATTTTTTTGGTGTTTTTTGTTCTGTTTTCTTAAAAGCAGCCGTAAAATGTGTTGGGTTTTTATATCCAACTATATCTGCTATTTCGTAAATAGGTTTCTGAGTGTGAGTAAGCAGTTTTTTAGCTTTATTCATCCTTAATTTTTTGGTGTAATTAAAAATAGTATCACCAAATAATTTTTTAAACTCGTTTTTTAAAATATTCTGATTTAACAATACCCTACGAGCTAATTGCTCTATTGATATTTGTTCGTGTAAATTGGTTTGAATTATGTTTTCTACTTTGTATGCTTTTTTTAAAATATTATCAGAATTGTATTTTTTTTTAGTTTGAAAATCTAATTCTAGATGTAATAATTCCAAGGTTTTAGATTCAAGGAAAATACGTTTTAGCAAGCCTTTTTGAGAATTAATGAGTATTTCGGTTACTATTTCTTCCATTTTAGTAGTTAACTGTCGTGTAAAGTTTCTGTTTGTTTTTTTTAAGCAAAGTATTTTGTCTTTAGATAAAAGAGTTTGCATTTTGTGCTTTCTTATAAAATCATCATACATTCTAATTTTAACCTCTTTGATAGGCTTCTCTTTATGAAAAATTATTTGCTTAGTCTGATTATCATCGTATATGAAGTAGCTTTCATTTTTTTCAAGAACTAGGTCGCTTTTAAAACTGGATACTCTAATTATTTTTTCACCTTCTATTAAAATTGAGAGTTCTAGCGCATTTAAATTTTGTTTTGAGGTGAAAATTACATCTTCTTTAAATCTGCCATTATTTATATTAATTAGTAAACCATCAAAGTAATAGTTCGTTATAGAACCTTTACCATAACTAGAGTTAATTGCATATACAGAGGTTTTAATACCGCAGTCTACACTTTTATTTTGTAGCTGAAGTATTTTTTGTAACGGTGTTTCTTTGTTGTTTACTATAACAATTTCCATAAGCTTGGGGGACTGTGGAAACAGGTATTAAACCATGAGTTTTAACCTTTATTCCACTTGTTAGTATTAATAATTAATAATGATTTACTGTGTCTTTTTTGTAAAACGTTTTGCATTTTTGGTTGCGGTTTAATTTTAAATCATATTATCGTTGCCTTAAAAAATAATTAAATTTATTTAGATTAAATAGAAATTAATAAGAAGCAAATATATCTAGAGATAAGTTAATTAAAAAACTTATTTAGATTAATTTTAAATAAAGAATTGTTGATGTTCTCAAAAAAAACAGAGGGTTTTTTAAATTTGCAACAATATAATATGTTGATACAGTGCTATTTTAAAATTAGATTCTATTTAAAAAATATGTTATTCTCAGTTTTGCAGCTAGTGAAAATAATTATACTGTACCGGAAGAGGTAAAAAAAAGTCTTATATTCTTTTTATATAGTAAATACAGAAAAATAATTCTTTATGTTTATTGACTGATAACTTGGACTGTGTTTTTCTTAGATTCTTTAAAATAAGACTTTAAAAAATTTTGAAGATTTTTTATAGTTAAAGTATGTAAAGTTTTTTTATAGTTATTTAATTCATGTATAGAAATGTTGTTAGATAAGCTTTTGTGTAGACTAAATCCCCATGTATGAGTACTGGTACTATTAATAATAGTATTGTATTTTAGGATTAATTGTTGTTTGTAGCTATTAAAATCGTGCTCAGATAATGTTGTGTTAGCAATAGAAGATAACATCTGTTTTAGTTTGTCTTTAGAACGTTTAAGAACAGAAGGGTTGCATTGCCAGCTTATCTTTAAAATAGCTTGTTGATTTAAAATATCTTTTTCAATACTTACAAGAGGTGTGTATACAAAACCTAAATTTTCTCTTAATAAAGTAGTTGTTTTATCACGTAACATACGTTCACTTAGAGAGAGTAGTAAACTATTTTTTAAATTAGCTTTATAAGGTGAATAATAAATCTGAGTAATATCAGTATTGGTAATAGTACTTTTTTTATTGTAAGTATAAGTACTATCAGTAGTTTTAAGTTTAAATAAAGACTTGTTTACTATTGATTTTGGGTTTCTTTTAAGGTTCCCAAAATAAGTATTGATTAAAGGTAGTATTTCTTCATTTTTAAAATTACCTGTTACAATAAATTGCCAATTGTTAGCAAAAGCGAAACATGAGTTATACCATTTTTTCATTTGACTTATGTCTAGCTTTTTGAATTCTTTTTCAGTAGCAGCACTTTTTCTATTTGGGTAATGCATTCCTGAAAGTTCAGCAATTTTAAAATCAGATTTTATAGAAAAAGGGCTTTCGTATGTTGAGGATAAACTTTTAATCTCATCTGAAACAACTGATTTAAATTCTTTCTTATTAGAACGTGCAGCTGTCATTTTTAAATATAGAAATTTAAAAAAATGATTTATGTCTTCTGGAGCAGAGAAGCCATAAATAGCGCTGTTTTTTTCAGTGATAATTTGAGAAATTCCTATTTTTTTATGTTCCATGAATGCTTCTAATTTTTCATAGTTTAGGTTGCCAATACCGCCTAAATCCATATATGAAACTGTAGATTCTAGCTGATAATAAAGATCATCGGGAATATTTGATGTTCCTTTATTGGCAAAGCCAAGTATGCGAGTTTCATCGGTAGTTGTATTTATAGGTTTTAAGAATACTTTTATTCCATTTTTATATTCAACTTCTAAAATCCCTAAGTTTTTGTGTTCTTTTTTTCTAATAGGGCTTTTGGGAAATAGTTTACCTGTTTTTAAAATAGGTGTCTTTTTTTGTTTTTTACTTTTTTTTATAGGTGTTTTATAGCTATAATCTTTTAATAATAGTTGGTTTATTTTTATTATAGTGTTTTTTAAATCCTTTGTAGTAATACTCTTTTTACTTTTTAAAGAATCGGTTATATAAACTCTTTTAATAGATGTTTCCCATAACTTTTTAGCAACTTCTTTTATAGCAATAGGTGTAATTTCTTTGGTTGAAATTAGAGATTTCCTTTTTATACCTAATTGAATTTCGAACCATTCGTTGGCGTAAAAATTATTGGTTTTTGAAACTCTTCTAGTAATATTTTTTTTAAGGTAATTTTTTAATTCTTCATTGGTAATGCCATAAAGAGCTAATCGTTTTAATTCGGTAAATATTTTAGCTAAATTAATTAAAGGAGTTGAAGTTAAATTGCATTCAATAGAGGTATAGTGTACGTCTCCAAGAAAGTAATTACTACGAACAATCGGGTTTGTTTTTGAAGAAAGTGTAGTGTCTAAGCGTTTAGAAATAACCTTAGTTAGAATATTTTTTATCTGTACTTCTTTTTTAGATTTAGGAGTGTGTTTTTCAGCTAAATTTATAATAAGTTGAGGTTTTTTAATTTTTTCGGATATATTTAAAGTTACAGTAGTATTTAAGTCTTTAAAAAGGTTTTTTGAGACAGAATTTCTGTGAGTGTTTTTAATATTAGAGAATGTAGTTTCTATTGCTTTTTTTGATTTATTGATAGAGATATCACCGATAATAAATAAGCTAGAAGCATGAGGTTGGTACCATTTTTTATAGAATTTTTTTAGCTTTTTTGTGGTAATTTCATTTATGCTTTTAGAAGTACCAATGGCTAATCTTTTAAGATATCTAGATTGCCCAAGTTTAAATAAAAATAAAGAATCAGCTTTGATGGCAGCTTCTTTTTCTGCCAAAACAATTTTTTGCTGTGTATAAATATCTTTTTTATTTAAAGATAAATCGTTTAAAATATCAGCAAAAAAATGAAGTGTTTTTTTAATAGTGGTTATTGAAACAACTTTAGGGAAGTTAATTTCGTATAAGGTGTAGTTGTAATTTGTTGTAGCATTAAAATTTATCCCTATTTGTAATCCTTCAGATTTTAAAAACTGAACAAAAGAATCGTTTATAAAGCGTTTGCCTCCATTAAAAGCCATATGTTCTAAAAAATGGGCATAGCCTAATTGTTTATCAGTTTCATTAATTGAACCTGTTTTTACTAAAAAGTAGAAAAGTGTTTCATTAACATTTTTGTTTTTTTGAATGGTGTACTCCATTCCATTTTTTAACTTATTGGAAAGTAAAATGCTCTCTTTTTTTTGGAAAGCGTATGTTTTTATACTTGTAAAGCATAAGAAGATGAACACTTCTATGAATATTAGTAGTAGTTTGGCTGATTGGCTAGAAGTGCTCATCTTAAAAAATAATTTTTTGTTATTAGATGTTTTAGTTAGGTTGTGTAAACTTAACAGTTACGATATCATAAGAGCCCGAGTTTTCATGATCCGTGTTAAACTTAAAGTTCATTTCTGTTTCGTTATATGAGCTAGTAGGAGTAATCCAATTACCTTCATACCAATCATCTGTTATAATTGTACTATAACCAATATAGAAATTAGGGTGTATAGAACCTCCAGTTATAATATGCTCTTTTAAAGAATCATTTCCATTAGCTAATATCGCTAGTTCATCCCATAAAGGAAATTCATATTGGAAATCTACCGCTGCTAAAGTTTTAGTCGAATTAGGGTCTAAAAAGTCAGAACCAATTTCATAAGTATTGTTTTCACGAACATAATCTATTGTTCCTCCAGTTTTAAATTCTAAATCGTCTACTTTTACATTAAAAGCATATTCTTTATTTTTCCATTTTATAATTCTCTCATCTCCTAATGCTTTTAAAACTCCTTGCATAGCTGCTTGAGACGGTTCGTTCCAGTCAGTAGTATTTAAAATAGTTTCATTCCTAAATACATATTGTAAATATTCAGACATTCCTAAAGCATTTTTAGACATTACTAATAAAGGTTTGTCTTTTGTTGCATTTTTACTTAGAGTAATATAAGTAACACCAGTATAATTTAATGTTTGTGATGTTTCAAAAGGTGCAAATAAACCGTTTGGAGCAGTAACTACTTCAACTTGTACTGGGATTTTACCAATCCACATAGAAATATCAATTCCTTGTGATTGATAATGTTTAATTAAATCTTGTTGATCAGCAGTTAGAGGAGTGATTCCTTCTTCAGCTTTTACTTTTATTACATAATTATCTGCTAAATATAATTTATTAGTTACTCCTTTATAATCTTTTATAGCAAACGTTAAGTTTAAATTATCAGCTAATACATTTTCAGCATCTGGCTTTTTTACAGCAGTTACAGTTAAGGTTCCTTTAGTTTGATTTTTAGTAATAATAACTGGGTCAATACTTAATAAATTAGGGTAATTTACCAGTTCCTCTAGGTCAAAATTAATAGTAATATCTTGTTTAAAAGTGCTACTTAGCACTATGTCGTATATAAAAGTAGCCGCTTCTCCTTCTATTACTTCAGTAGATCCTTTATTTATTAAAGTTACACTTACGTCCCCCGAAAAAGTAGGTATAACATCGTCTTCACTACAAGATGTTAATATGGTACTTACTATAAGTACAAAAAATAGTGATTTAAAAATTCTCATGTTTATTTAATTTTACTTTGTTTATTAATTACCAATTCAGGTTTTGTTGATTTTGAATGGCTTTGTTATTCGATATTTCACTTTGAGGGACTGGTAATAACCATCTGTAATCGTCAGGTTGTATCGTAAATAAATAGTTATTGTTGGTGTCATTTACTCTCGGGAGTTTTAACGATTGTTGTTTTAAATCGAAATAACGATTACCCTCACCTACAAATTCTTTTTGTTTGTCTTTTAATAATTCGTTCAGAAAAACAGCTCCGGTGCTTATTATAGAGTTTGCTTTTCGGATTGTTAAAAGATTATTTATAGTTTCTTTTGCTTCAATTTCTTTATTTAGGGCTACTAAACTTTGAGCTTTTACATAATATAACTCAGCTGTTCTAAGCATAATAATTGGTGCATTAGTTTTTTCAACCGTTTTGTTTCTATATTTCTTTAAAAAATTAGCCTTGATAATTGAGTTATCAATCATTATAAAGTCTTTATTGATAAAACTATTAGCTAAACGAGTATCGTTAGTATTGTAGGTAATTGAGGGTTTTACGTAAAATTCATCGTTGTGTTTAGTGTCATCATAAATAGCATTGTAATAAAAAGATTCTCCATCAAAAGTTAATAAAGCTTCGTTATTGTTATTTGGAGTTAGCCAAACGGTATCTAAATCATCAGTTTTTAAAGGTAAGTTGGTAATTACTTGAGAACTTAAATCAATAGCTTTTTGATACGCTCCCCAGTTAAAATAAAGTTTGGCTAATAAGGCTTTCGCACTGTTTTTTGAAAAACGTAAATTTGTATTATTCTCTTCTGGAAATAAATTAATTGCTTTCAGTAGTAATTCTTCAATAGCCAAATAACTAGTTTGCTGTGTCCTTCTTGGAAGTTCGGCAGAAGCTAGTTTGTCTTTTAATACAATTCCTAAACCATTTGAATTGTAGTTTGAGCAGTATAATTGTATAAGTTCAAAATAAGCATAGGCTTTTAAGCATAAAGCTTGTGCTTCAATGTATTTTAGCTGATTAGAATCTTCAGTATTGGTCGTTTCTACAAAAGGAATTTGACTAAGTAATACGTTCGATTTTGTATTTACATCATAATAAGCAGTCCATAATGAATTTGATAAAAGAACCAATTCTTTTGCGCTCCATTTATATAAATTGTAGCTATATAAGTTGTCGTCTATGGTGTGGTTTGGATATAAATCGTCTGCTAATTTTGAGAAAATCACTCTTTCTTTAGGGAAAGCATTGTAAATACCAGATAAACTTTCGTTAGCTGTTGCTACATTGTCTATAGCATCTAAGCCAGTAATTTGATCTTCTACAGGCAAATCTAAACTACACGATATGTTTACTATAAATAGTAATAAATAAATTATTTTTTTCATTGTTATCTTATTTAGATCTTAAAAGGTAATGTTGGTACCAAAAGTTAGAATAGGCTGTGAAGAGCCCTGTAGGTTTCCTGATTCTGGATCACCTCCACCAAAATTAGTCCATGTATAAACATTGCTTACCTGAGTATAGATTCCCCAGTTTTTGATGAAACCTTTGCTTATTTTTTGAAGCATTTTATTGTCAAAATTGTATCGTAGCATTATGTTGTTAAGTCTAATGAAATCTGTACTACTAATATTTTGAGTATTGGCTAAGTTGTTTAACCCGCCAAATTGATTGGTGTGTAAATTTAATGTTGGGTATGTTTTATTTACATCTCCAATGGTAAACCAAGTTTGATTTAATTGCCCTGCATTAAGATTTTTATGTACATCTTCTTCACTATAGACTTTACTTCTATTAGTGTGTACTGCTTTACCACCAAAACTGTAATAAATATCAAGGCCTAATTGCCAATTTTTATAACTTAAATTATGAAACCATCCACCCGTAAATGGAGGTGTAGCTCTACCTAAAACAATAAAATCTTCTTTGTTTGGTTTTTCTGTGTTTCCATCAAAGCTATTCCCATTTTTTCTTTGGAATAAAGGGTGCCCATCTGCTGGATTGATTCCTAAAGAAACTAAGCCGTAAATAATATCTGTTGGTTGTCCTTCTTGATAATCTGGATATGAATAACCATCTTCTTTATTTGTTACATTAAGTGTTGGCCCGTCATATAGATCCACCACTTTATTTCTATTGTAAGAAAAGGTAGCCGAAGTGTTCCAGTGAAAAGCATTGTTTTTTATAAGCGAAGTATTTAATGATATCTCTAATCCTTGGTTATCCATAACTCCTACATTTTTTAATTGCTGTGTAAAACCATTAGAAGGAGGAATAGATACAGTTAGTAACATATCTTTTGTTCTTCTGTGATATACTTCTGCGGTTAAATTAAAAGCATTAAATAATTGTAAGTCGACTCCAAAATTTATAGAGGTGTTTTCCTCTGGGCGTAAATATTTATTAAACAAATTTAGTAATGAGAAATCACGAATCCCTAGGTAACTACTGGTTGTATAACTGAAGGTCGGAATAGCTAAGGAAGGAGAAATACCCGCCAAACTAGCTGTAATACCATAACTAGTGCGAAATTTTAATCTATTTAACCACGAATTATTTTTTAAGAATGATTCATTACTTAAAGTATAACCAATACCTGTTGCCCAAAAGGTGTTCCAACGTTTATCGCTAGGTAACAGGGAAGAAGCGTCTCTTTTGTAACTACCATAAACATCTATTTTATCATTCCAGTCATATAAAGTAGAAAAACCAAAACCTAATGTAGCTTCTTGTATTTTAGAAGAAGAAGTTTTTGCTCTAGTAGCTCCAGTTAAGCTATTGTTAATCCCAGCACCAGAAAGTAATTTACTTGGTAAACCATGCCCACTAATTCCAATAAAATCATTGGTAGATTTATAGTAATCCATATTAGTACTAAAAGAAAGATTATGTTTACCAAAATTTAAATTGTAATTTAAACGTGTATTAGTGTTTAAATTAGTATTTACTACTTTTGTTTTAGAAGCTTGTCCTCGTTCATTTATAGTGGTTCCTTTTATTATTTCTGAATAAGCAGTAGGAGGTATTATAGATAAACTTTCATTCACTAAATAATCGATACCAATTACAGTAGCGATGTTTAAATTTTTGGCTAGTTTGGCAGTTATATTAGCTGAAAAATTAAAACGATTATCGTTTGAAGTTTTATTGTATTGGTTAATTAATTCTTTAAAGGTGTAACCATTGTAAGAAATTAACTTTCCAGCATTTTTTTGTTCATAAGGGTTTAATTCGTAAATCAAATTAGTAGGTGAGTGGTTGGAACCATGAGGCGTTTTGCTTTCAGAAAAACCAAAACCAGCATTAAACATGGAGTATATGTTTTTTGAAACGTTGTATTCGTAATTTAACCTACCCGTAAATCGGTTAATTTCATTACCGTCAAATTTACCTCCGTGATTAGAAAAATTACCAGAGACATAAAACTTACTATTGTCATTACCTCCACGTGTACTAATATTGTAAGATTGATAGGTGCTAATACGAGCCAGTTCATTAAACCAATTTGTGTTAATATTTTTTATTGAATCAAGCTTTTGTTTTCCATTAACAACTAGCTCTTCAATATTAGGATCGCCGCTAAATGTTTTTCTTATAAATTCTTCAGATAAATAATATCCAGGGGTTGCTTTATTTTTAGACAAACGCTCAAAAGCTAATTTTTCTTCGGTTGCCATCATAGATCTATTTGGTTTCCCTTTAAATGTTATTCCTTGTTGAAAAGAAAAAGCATATTGAGTTTCGCCATTAATACCACGTTTACTAGTAATTTCTATAACTCCATTAGATGCCTTTACTCCGTATAGCGCATTAGCACTAGCGTCTTTTAATACTTTTATTTCATCAATATCATTCACATTTAAAGTAGCAAAAGCATCAGCAGATATTATTTGACCGTCCAATACAAATAAAGGTTGATTGGCTTTATTGTCTAACAATTCACGCTGTTCATCGGTTAATTTGCTATTTGTTGGTGTTTTTATTGGGAGTGTAGAAGTACCTCTAATTCTAATTTTTAAAGGTTTGCCTAATTCACCACTAGCTCTTATTGTTAAACCTGCTACTTGGCCTTGTAAAGGTTGTAATGCATTAATAGTAGGTTTATTTATTAATTTTTGCGATTTAATTGTAGTAATAGCACCTGTAGCTTTACGTAAATCGATATCGTTAATGTTTTTCTTAGCAATTATTTCAACTTCATTTAATAATTCAGCTAATGGTTCTAAGGTTACGGTTAAAGTTTTGTTGCTATTAGGAAGGTTAAGTATTTTTGTTTTGTAACCTATATAACTAAAAGTTAATTTAGATGTAGCTATTAGTTTAAAATTACCATTTAAGTCTGTATATGCACCCGTTTTTTTTTGTCCGTTAACAATGGTTACGCCAATTAAAGGTTCTTTATTGTAAGCGTCAATTACCTTACCTGTAATCAATTTTTGCGCTGTAATATTAATTGTAATAAACAATAATATAAAAGAAAATACTTTGTTCATTTATTTAGATTTAATAAAAATAGATCGCGAAAGTATTATTTATTCAGTTAATAAAGAATATATATATTTAAAAAATGAGTCTTTAAAATGTTAAAGTTTACTGAGTGTTATTAATTATTTAGTCTAGAGTGTTGATACGCAGTTGATTCGTCTGGTTTTAATGTTGGCTCAATAATGATAGGTGTTATGGAGGTATTCTGAAGAATACATGCAATAATATATGTTTTACATACATTATTGCATTTTATAAATAAGTTTCTCAATTTTTTTAGATACTAATAAGGTAATTTTGAATGAAATATTTTTGTCTGTTTTAAAGTTTACAGATAAGTTTTGGGTTATCAAAAATCATCTTTTTTAGAGGTTGTTTAAGGAGGAGTGTGTTGTGTGTAAGGTTGTGAAAACAAAAAAGCATCAACAAAAGTTGATGCTTTAATGGTGGTCCCACCAGGACTCGAACCTGGGACCACCTGATTATGAGTAGTTTTTATTAGTCGGCTTAAGTATCTTATATTTAATTGTTTGATGTTTTATGGCTCGTGGTAATTTGTGAAAAATTTGTAACAATTATTGAGTTTTTCCATTAGCGAAGAATACACACATGTAATAATATTAGGATCTAGTGGCACAAGATATGTGAGTCCCTTTCCCTGTACTTCGTAAATTACTAAAACTTTAATTTGTGAAGAGTCAAGTTTTTTTGTTTTAAAGAATTGCACACTAAGATTGAAAACAGTAAAATATCTTGATTTAAGAAGTTTGTGTATTTAAATATTTGCAGCCACAATTAAATTTGTATGCGGATGTGGTGGAATTGATAGACACGCTAGACTTAGGATCTAGTGCCGCAAGGTGTGAGAGTTCGAGTCTCTTTGCCCGTACAAATTCAATGATATTAGTGCTTTAAAAGGTTTATTCTTTTTAAAGCATTTTTTTTATGCCAAAAATATACATTAGTGAACCTGTAAATGAACCTGTATCTTTGTCTCTTAATTCAAGATTTAATATACTAAAAAAATTGTATTCGGAACCAAAAATATACAGACCAAAGGAAGAAATAGACGGAAAAAGAGTTATTACCTTAAATAAATTTTGGCACGTTTACTACTATTATAGAAATCCGTTCACTGGATTGATGGAAAAATTTACAGAAAGAAAAGGTATAAATAGATTAAAAACTTTAGCGAGTAGAGAGGAAGCTGCCAAGAATTTACAGAAAGCATTAAAAAGATATTTACAAGATGGATATAGTCCATTTAAAGAAAGAGGAAAAGAGGTTGATGTAAATACTGAGGCATATACCACTACTGAAGCTCTTAATATAGCTTTTAACCATAGGGAGAATAGCTGGAAAGAATCATCAACAGATGTAAACACGGTTTATTTAAATTCTTTCATTAAATGGTTAGAAGAAAAAAAACTAGATAAAAAACCCATCGAATATTTAACAAAAAAACACATTTCTTTTTATCTAGGAGATTTGACAAAAAGGATGGGTAATACTAGTCGAAATAATCATAAAAGATTATTATCTGGATTATTCACTGAGTTAGAAGAGAAAGAAATTATTAAATATAATTTTATTTCTAAAATTGCAGCTCTAAAAAGTAAAGCAAAAAAAAATAAACCTTTTAATCACCAACAACTTGATAATATTTTAAAATATACCGAAGAACATGACCCGTATTTATATAGATACATTAAGGTTATGTGGTATTCTTTTTTACGGCCAATTGAGATTATTAGATTAAAAGTTGAAAATATTGATTTAGTAGATAATACTATTGAAATTGAAAGCAAAACTGAAGATAGAGTTTATATTAGGTTAGTAAAACCTCTACATTTCTATTTTTCTAGTTTAGAGTTGAATACTTTTGATAGTGATATGTTGATTTTTACTAAAGAAAAAAAAATTACTTATTGGGAAACAAAAAAAGAAAAATCAAGAGAGGATTGGTTTGGTCGGAGATTTAAAAAAATTAAAGATCATTTTAATTTGTCAGAAGACTATGGTATTTACTCCTTTCGACATACCAGCGCATTAAGCTTATATTATCAGTTTATAAAAAAAGAGAAGTTAAGCGAGTATCAAGCAGTATTAAAAATACAAGAGATTATGCGACATGTTGACGAAAGTACAACTAGAAAATATTTAAGAGAAATAGGAGGGCAGCTACCTGAAGATTGGTCAGGTAATTACGATTATAAAATGTTATAAATTACTATTCTTTTTTTTATATTAAAAACCTCTTTCATGCTGATATATCTTTCGCTTATGCTCAAATAATAAGCTTTCATAACTCTTTTTTATAGATCACTTTATTATTAGATCAAATTTGTACAATAAGTAAGGTAAAACCTTACTTATTGTACGGTTTTTTAGTGTCTTTTTTATTGTTGATACGCTACTTTTAATTTTTGATAAACGAGAACTTTATTCCTTATGTAACTAGTTGTGCTTAACACGAAAAAATGAACAAATTTCTAAATATATTACTAATTTTCATCTCAATTAATCTTTATAGTCAAGATTCAATAGGACTCAAAGTTGATTCTTTAACAAATGAGAAAAAACTAATCCAATCAGATACAATAATCAAGAGAAGTTCTCAAAAAGTTGACACGATAACACTCAACTTTAAAAATGAGTTGACAATCCCTATATCTAAAGACAACTTAACTAAAGTCGTAATGGTAAAGGAAAAGACTAAAGTTGATTGGCTGAAATATTTGTTACCAATATTGACATTGCTTTTAGGTATTTGGGTAAAGGGAATAATTGAAAAGCGTTCGGATAAAAAGAAAATCATAAAATCTGGAGAACGTTGGATTGCGGAGTTGCGTAGCTTGGAAGAACCCATTAAAAAGCAAATTCAGTCGCTTGATGAATATTCCGAAGAACTCAAAAAAGAAGACTTTAAAATTCGAAACTTGGAATTGTATTCTTCACTAAGCGGAGAAGTTTTCAAATCTCTTGACAAGAATGAGTTAATTATATACATCGAACTTAACAATAAAAAAAAGGTATTTGAAGAAATTGTGAAAATTTCGAATAGCACAAACGGCTATGTTAGTATTTTGGAACATCTTTATGAAACCTTGAGAGAAAAATTTAATAGATACTTATCAGGAACTTCAAAACACACCACTTCGTTAAGTTTAAGTCTACAAGAGTTTAGTAGTGCATTTAAAGATTACGGTGTTGAACTTGAAAAGGAATCGAACTCCGACCCTTTGAATGATCCAAGATATATACCAATTGCTGATTTACATTCTGCTCAAATAATGCCTTATCTGAGAGCGGGGAACTTTAATCCATTTGTTTTGAGAAGAGAATTTTTTCTACCGTTAGTAGAAATTATGGCTCATCTTAGACTCGACCCAAGAACTAAAGGGATTGCTAGTGCAATGACTAAAGGATTAAATGCAATAAAAGGCATAGAATTGGAAAAAGACTATATGTCAAAAAATTTAGAAAGTATTATCAAACAATACAAAGGGCAATTGACTGAGTTAGAGAAATTAATAAATAAAATTTAAAAGCACTAAGCACAACACCTTATAAAATTAATTGCTAGTTCTAGCATATTTACGAAAGTCCTCGCGGCTTTCTATCTGTGATTTATTTGCTAAATTTAGTACTTAAAACACGTTATAGTTCTCTTCTTTTTCTATCTAAAGATATTTAATACAAACTAAAGAAACACGTTGGGCTTAATTAAAAAAATGAAAACAAAAAAAACCAATCAAGTATTTACACCATCCAAACCTTCAACATTAATTTTCGTTGAAAGAGATTGGAAAATAAACAACCAACTTGTTGATGCACTAAATACACCAGGAAAACAAATTGTCGTTTTTGGACATTCAGGTTGTGGAAAAACTACTTTAGTTCTTAATAAATTGAATCAAACTTATGAAAACTATATCATAACTCGATGTATGAAAGGAATGACATTTGAAAATGTAATTTTAGATGGCTTTGATCAATTAGATAATTTTTATGAGGAATCTTCTTCTTCAAAAGGTTTAAAAATAAATCCTAAAATTACTCTCCAATATAACGAGATCAAATCTTCAATTTCCTTATTTGAAATAAATAAAACTAAAACAAAAAACAACATATCAGTATTACCACCTCAATTAACACCACAAAGATTAGGTCATTTTTTTGGAGAATCTAATTCTTGTTGGGTTTTAGAAGATTTTCATAAAATAACCGGAGAAAATAAAACAAAAATCGCTCAATTAATGAAAGTATTTATGGATATGTCCATAAATTATGATGAGTTAAAAATAATAGCAATTGGTGCAGTTTCAACAGCAAGACAAGTTGTAGAATATGACAATGAACTATCTGGAAGAGTAAGCGAGATAAAGGTACCCATTATGGATAATGATGAAATTGAGAAAATAATAAATAAAGGAGAAAAACTTTTAAATATTCATTTTTCAAAAGAAACAAAAGACAAAATAATTAAATATTCATGCGGTTCTCCTACAATTTGTCATCAAATATGTCTTAACATTTGCTTTAATGAATTAGTTTATCAAACATCAAAAAAGAAAATTTTCTTTGATACTACTCATTTAGATTTAGCCTTAGAAAAGTATTTAGAAGAAAAGACAGATACATTAACTTCAACATTTGATAAAGCAGTAAAAATTTCAAATGGCTCAATTTTAAATTTACCCAAAGAAATAATTAAACAAGCTTTAAACTTAAAGAAAGAATTTTTTAGCTTCGATGATTTAATAAATTCTAAATTAATTAGAGAAAATTCAGTTAAATCAGAAAAAATCATTAATGAATTGTGTACTCTAAAAAGAGGAGAGTTTTTTACCTATGATATTAATTCTAATAAGTATAGGTTTAATAACCTATTTCTAAAAAACTTTGCTTTTCTAACTTTTAAAGATGAAAAAGATGAATTAGATGTTGCACCAAAAAGAAAAGATTTAAAAGTAATAGAAAGACTATTGAATATTATTGAAAATGACATTAATGAAGATTATGAATTTTATATTGAGAATTTATAAAACTAAGCCCAACAAAAAACTGAGATAGAAAATAAACAGTTTAGTCATTCACTAAAAACATATACTATTATTTTTCTAATCTAAACTATACAATAGTTTATAGACTGTTGTGTGGTTGTTTTTTAAAAAAAACTACAATACCTTTATATTCTGATTTAATTTATCTGAATGGTTCTAAATAATTGTTGCAACAAGAATCCACGATGTTGCAACAAAAAAACAGGAAGTTTTCTAAAAGATAATTGATAAATCTAAATACTGTATCTCTTTAAAGGATTTACACACTTTTAAAAATAAATATCAATAAATTCGGGTTTCTTTATTATTAGCATTTTAATTCAAATTACTTGAATAAATAGTGTAAAACGACTTAAACACCATCGACTTCAGCTACAAATAATTTAAACTCTTTTGGGGTGGTCGTTTTTCGTTTCTTAGATTCTTTTAATTCGATATTCCTTGATTCTGAAATTATCCTGTTGATAGTACTTCTGAAAAACCGAGTTGATAACCTCCAATAATGATTTGCTAATTCTTTTTCTATCCAGCAGAGATGCCATGCTAACTCGCTTTTTTTCTAAATTTTATCCTCAGTCATGAAAATAATTATTCACAAAATATTATTCTCCAGGTTTTTTATCTATAGCATCCTTTTGAACTGTGAATTCTGATTCAAAATAAAGACCAATAATGTTTGTTTTTTCAGGGCTCAATTAATAAAAGACAAAAAACTTTATAATTATGCAGTTTTGACGATGCTTTGGAAAGTGTTGTTAATTTTTAGGTGCTGAAATCGTTACCTATTAAAAAAGAGTGATTTATAATCTCTTATTTTAGAGTAGATTAAGTATGGTATTTAGAAGGTCGAATTGAACTTCTAAAATATAAAAAGCATTGATTATATTAGTAGTCAAAAATGACTAACATGATAGATGAAGAATTAAAAAATGAGTTCGAAAGGAACTTGAGCTACAAGGTTCAACTATGTATAAAAGATGTATATCGCCCTCAATATTTAATTAATCTTGCCGCAGAGGAAGGATATTATATTGCTGCTAAAAAACTAATTACTAAACCTGAGAACACAGAAGGATTTACTAAATTACTTTTGGAAGGACGAGTAGATTTATCCATAGAGAATTTAGTCGTACAACCTGAATATACCCTCTTGTTTTCTAAAGAAGAAATTAGAATGTGTAAGCAACGGTTAGGTAGGTAACTTTACCTTTTGAGAAAGTTAAAATACTTCTTTAGTACTTCAGTTATTATTTATAGTTTTATAATTAATAATTACTCATTGTTTTTTAATAAAAAAATATAAATGCTAACGTCAAAAATCAGAACTAAAGTACATTCACTCTGGACATTATTATGGTCAGGAGGGCATTCTAATCCTATAACAGCTATAGAACAAATCTCATATCTGTTATTCATGAAAAGATTAGAAGTCTTTAAACCAGATGTTATTGACGAGTATAAGTGGAGCGTATATCACAAAAGAGATAGTAAGAAACTGGTTTCACATCTAGATTTAGTGTTTTTTTATATTAAAAATGATTTAACGGAAGAAGAATCTCCTTTTTTTAAGGCAATGAGACAGGCTAATTTTAGTATAAAGAAACCAACATTGATAGAAGAGTCTATAGAAATAATAGATGAAATTTATATTGAAATAGAAAAGCAAGAAAAAGAAGATGAGCAATACTTTCAAGATATTCAAGGTGATCTTTATGAACATTTACTAAAACAAACTAGTGAAGGTGGTAAGAATGGGCAATTTAGAACTCCACGTCATATCATTCAAATGATGGTTGAAATGTTAGATCCAGATATTGATGGAAAGATTAGCGATTTAGCCTGTGGATCTGGAGGGTTTTTAGTTGCAGCTCATCAATATATTATAACTAAGTATTCTAAAAAAACAACTATTGATATTAACGGTTTAAGTAAGGGGTTAGATGGACAGAAGTTGAATGAAAAAAATAAAAGCATATTAAAGAATAATACTTTTTACGGTTTTGATATTGATCAAACAATGGTTAGAATAGGTATGATGAATCTAATGATGCATGGTATAGATAGTCCTAAAATTATACACTTAGATACTCTTTCTCCTGAATACGAAAATTTTGAAACTGAAAATAATACGTTAAAGTATAAATATATACTAGCTAACCCACCCTTTACTGGGAAAATTAATAGCAAGACTATAAGTGAAAATTTAGATAGAGTTTATCATCCTAAAAATGATAAAAAAGGAAATAGAATATCCCAACCTGTGCAGTCAGAGTTATTGTTTTTAGAACGAATAATTTACATGCTAGAAGAAGGAGGTCGTGCAGCAGTCATTGTGCCAGAAGGTGTAGTTTTTAATGGAGGGAAGGCATATAAAGAAACTAGGAAAATGCTAATGAATTGTTGTGATTTACAAGGTGTAATTTCTTTGCCCGAAGGAGTATTTCAACCTTACACAGGGGTTAAAACGTCTATTTTGTTTTTCGAAAAGCGTAAAAGTAATACTGAATCTCCTCAAGAAATGGATATTTGGTTTTATGGTATGAATTCGGATGGTTACTCCTTAGATGCTAACAGAAATAAACTTAAAATCAATCCTTTACCAATAGTTATTGAAGAGTGGGAATCAAGAAATAAAAAAAATCAAAAGAATAAGAAGTTACAACATTTTGCTATCCCTTATAATGAAATAGAAGATAATGGATTTGAGTTAAATTTTAATTTATATCAAGACTTTATTTATAAGCCCGAAAATTATAGAACTCCTAATATTATTCTTAAGCAACTTAGAGAGTTAGAGAGTGAAATATTTAGAGGTTTGGAAGAGCTTAGTGATGATAATTTTTAGAATATGGAGGTAGATAAAATTTTATTTAAAAATATTTTTGATTTTCAAGCTAAATCCAAATTAAAAGCCAGTGAAGGCTTTGACGAAGGAAGTTTTTCATTTTATACATCAAGCCCAAAACAAAGAAAGTATACTGAGTCTCCAGAGTATTTTGAAGAATCTATAATAATTGGAAACGGTGGAGTTCCTAATATTCATTATGAGGGTAGAGCTTTTTCTACTACTTCTCATTGCTTTGTTGTAAGGCTAAAAGATGATATGATAAATGAATTTGAAACTAAATTTGTTTACTATTATCTATTTGGGAATATTCATATACTTGCAAATGGATTTAAAGGTGTAGGATTAAAAAATATATCTAAGACTTACATCAACAAAATTGAAATTCCAAAATATGCTATTGAAGATCAAAAGAGATACATAAATAGATTTGACAAAATCCAAAATTTAATAAATCGAAAATCCGAATTTCTTTCATTATTAGATGAATTTCTTCTTAGTACATTTATTAAAACATGTGGAGATCCAATTTTGAATAATAAAAATCACGCTATAGCAAAAATTGATAATCTAAAACTTGAAAAGAATAATTCCATTAAATCTGGACCTTTTGGTTCTACATTGAAAAAAGAATTTTATACACCAAAAGGTTATAAAGTTTATGGTCAGGAACAAGTAGTGAATGGTCTTGATTATGGAAACTACTTTATCAGTTTAGATAAATACAATGAATTAATAAATTATAAAGTAGAGTCAAAAGATGTTCTTATAACTTTAATGGGGGTTGTTGGTAAGGTAGCAGTTATTCCAAGTAATTTTGAGGAAGGTATTATTAATCCAAGGTTAATGAAAATTTCCTTTAATCAAAAGAAGATTAAGTCAGAGTATTTTCAATTTTTATTTCAACATTCTCCTTATAGGAAGAAAGTTGTGAACTCTGCTAGAGGAATCGCAATGAAAGGCTTAAACCTGAAGATTGTTAAGAATCTAGAAATACCATTACCTGAAATAAGTATTCAAAATAAGTTTTTATGGATTAAAAAAAATATTGAGCTACAGAAAATTAGAAGCAATCAGTCATTAGATTTGTTGGAAGAACTATTTCAGACTTTAATATATAAAACCTTTAATGAAATCGCTGATAAAACTAAAAAAGATGAAATAAACCTTTTAATAGAAGACGATATACTTATAGAGAATTTGATAAACTCTCTTAATAGCCACGAATATTCAAGCTCTGAAACTTATGACGATGAAGTGAAAAAACTTTTTCAGGTTTTAAATAGAACTAAAAAAGAACACAAAAACTCCCGAAAAGGAATTTTGCAAACCTTTGTTGGCAAGAAAATAGTATTGCAGACTCAAAAAAAATATATAGACAATAACGATGAAATTATCCCGACTTAAACTAAATAGTGATTTTAATAGTTTAAGTTCAGGATTTGAACTTGAATTTAGAGCTCCTTATAAAAAAGAAAGCCCAGAAAACGATTGGTCTCAGTTTCATCCTTATTGCTTTGCTGGATTAAATGGAAGTGGAAAGTCTAATATATTAGAAGCGCTTTCTCATATATTCTATCATTTAGAAAATTGTGTAAATGTAAATCACCCTAAAAATTTCCATCCTAATAATGGAGCTAATAAACCAAATGCATACGAATTAGAATATTATATTGTTCCTAAGTTTCAAAATGAATATATCACTAACAAAGAATACATAATAGAAAGTTTATTTAAAGTAGTAATTACAAAAAAAGAAAATGAACTGCCTAAGTTAGAAGCTTTTTCTTACCCTTTTGAGAACATAGCAGATGAGGACTCATTCAGAATGCTTCCAACTGAAACAGAAAGAAAAGAAGGATATTCTGCTCCAGCTAAAGCATATTTACCTAATCTAATAATAGGTTATTCTTCTGGGGAGAATGAAATTTTAAGTATTCCTTTTTTAAAGTCACAGTTATTAAGTTTTGATGAGTATCAAGAGTTTTTAATTCATAATAGATTTTACAAGGAACCTGAGAACAGTTTGGTTTATATAGATTATGAAATGAGTCAAGCTGTGTTACTGTCTAATTTAATTTTTCATGACGAGGAAGCTCTAAAAGAGAAAAATATTTTAAAATCTCTAAAAGAAGAGCTAGGGGTTTTAGATATTAAAAGATTTAGGATGAACCTAAATATAAAACAAGTAGAAGGGACTTCAAATAGAATTTTAGATCAACTTATAAAGGAAAAAAACACTCAGGATAATGAAGATAAAATAATAGATAAGTTTAAGAATTGTGCTACTTGCTATTATGATAAAGAGGATCATTTAATCCTTGATTTTTGGGTTGATGAAAACACTAAAATAGCTTTTAAAGATAATTTTAAAACCATATATGAACTTTTCCAAGCTTTTCAATTATTGTATACCTTAAATTACATTTCAATACCTCAGTACATTAAAAGCGATGTGTACAATTCGAAGGGATACTACACGGATGGTAAAATTCCAACTCCTGCTCCTGAGGATAAAGTTTTCTACTTTCTTGATTATTATATAGAGAAGAAAATTAAAGGAAAGGATGAAACGGTGGAATTATTACTTAAAAATCTTTCTGATGGAGAACAACAGTTTTTGCATACATTAGGGATTTGTTTGATGTTAAGAAATCGAAATGCATTATTGTTATTGGATGAGCCAGAAACTCATTTTAATCCAGATTGGCGTTCTAAGTTTATTAGTGTCTTAAAAAAGTCTTTGGATGCTAGTGGAAGTAATAATTTAATGCGTGATGTTTTGATTACCTCTCACTCTCCATTTATTATTTCGGATTGCTATCCTGATAAGGTTATTGTATTTGAAAGAGATAAAAAGACTAAAGATGTGATTGCAATAAATGCTAAAAAGAAAAAATTTAAAACTTTTGGAACAGATATTGATATTATTATGGAGAATATTTTTGATAAAGGAGACTTCATTGGAGAGTATTCAAAAGAGAGGTTTGATAAAATTGATTATAGTAGTATAAGAAAAACAGACGATATTGATAGAATTAAATGGGAATTACGTGATATGGGTGATTCTTTAACAAAAGATATAGTATTTGCTAAATTGAATAGAATTAAAAGGGAATTGACGAGTGCTAAGAACATATAAATCAATATCACATACCATACTAACCATAGATGAATTAGTCAATTATATTGTTTGTGATTACTGGTGCAATGCTAGGAAAGGTAGTTCCCTTTTATTTGATGATCGATTTACAGACTTCTTTTATAAACTTCCTGTATTTAGAGGAAGGCTTCTTGATATTTACGATTTGTGTCGTGAATTGAGTGATGTTGAGCGCAACGATATTGTAAATGCGTTTAAAAATCATAATGACATAGAAAACTTATGTAATGGAAATGTTACTCTTTTTGTAAAACCACTATCATATGTTGTTGAGGTGAAAATGAAACCTTTTTTCGTTGACCTTTATGAAGAATATTCTGAAAGGAAAACTTTAAAATTAGTTTATGGTTCAAAAGCAGATTATTATAACAAGTTATATGAAGAAAATAGATTTGTCGATTGCCCTTGTTGCTGTTTAGATGTTTTTGAGCCTGAGGAAAGTGGAAAAAGAGAAGATTTTGATCATTATTTGCCAAAGAGTGTAATTCCTTTTGCTAGTGTTAATTATAATAATCTAGTACCTCTCTGTCATAAGTGTAATAGAACTTATAAATCGGATACAAATCCAATTAAAGATAAAAAAATTTGTTTTTACCCTTTTGAAGGGAAGAATAATAATGTAAATGTAACAATAGAATTGGATGATGATATTGAAAATCCGATTAGGGAGTTAAGATTATCAGGAGATGATATTGAAAAAATAAAAACATGGGATAAGGTTTTTTCGATGACAACAAGATACAGGAATGTTAGTAATCAAATTAAGCCGTCTTTTCTGAGAAGATTAAAAAGACGTAACAGGGCAAGAAATGAAACTATTGAAGAAACTTGTAAATATTTTATTAACGAATATCAAGAGGACAATGATATCTATTTAGATAAAAAATTCCTTAAGGTTCCAATTATGGAAGCTATTCTTAAAGACGAGGATTTTATAGAGCAATTTAAATAATTGAAATGAATAAATTAGGTAAGCTTAATAAAGCACAAGAACCAATCTTAAATTTATATGTATTACAAGGAATGCTAAATTTTATATTTAGTAGATTTTGTTAATATGTACAGAACATTTGACTTAGCACAAATGCCCTATGTTTTTTATATTGTTATGTGCTTTATAATATATAAAAAAGCATACAAAGTGCCAAGACATAAGAGGTAAGGACAAAATAGAGTGAAGTATTAGTCGTTTGTAGCCGTTATAAACGGTTAGCATTTTTTTAATTAAAAAGAAAATAATTATTGAAATATAAAAAATTAAATCTCGGTTTTTAGACAAACTGACGTTAGCCATTATTATGAAGTACTCAAACATCATATTGTATTTTGGACTATTAACTACTCTTTTTTCATGTGGTTTTGAAGAAACAGAGGAAGAGGCATTAATTAACGGTTACTATATTGGATGGAATGATTCAGAAGCTAATAGAAATATTTATACAAAGCTTTATGCTCTGATTTAACTTATCTGAATGGTTCTAAATATTTGTTGCAACAGTATGTTGCAACAAGAATCAATCATGTTGCAACAAAAATCAACAAACGTTACAACAAAAAAACATGAAGCTTTCTAAAAATCAATATCAATAAATTTGGGTAACAGTTTTATTAATAGTGATTTGTAATAATCTATTAAAACAAGATTGATATATGATGATAGCTATAGAAGTGTTTCAGTCAAAAATTAAATGATTTTTACTTTTTTTTTACCACAGTACTTTTTTATGGGCTGTTTTTCTAATCACAAACCATTTTACATATTACTTTTCTTTCGCCTGTCTTTGGGTTTGTCCAAAGTTTACATACTCTTCTGCAGTTTTGAAATGCACCTTTTTTAAGTCTAATTGATTCTATATGAACATTTCCTAAATCATATTTTTTCAAAACTTGATTAAGTTCATTCATAAGGTCATTTGAAACCTTGATTGTTTTTTGTTTTACGTCTTTCATATATTTTATTTTACAATTAGACTTATTGTGTCACGAATGACAGAATTTTCTGAATTATTTGTTTCAGATATAATGAAAATATTTGGGCAATTACAATTTGTTGTACCGAGTGAAAATTGATTTTTCAAAATTCCATCTTTATCTGCAGATTCAGAATAATTGAGGAACTGTCCAACTAGATTTCCTTTAGAATCAATGGCAAATACTTTTGCAGTAGTTAGTAAAGAAGGCTTTCCTATATTTCGGGTTAATTTTGTTGTGAGAGTTATTGTTTGATTACCATTACTAATTTCTAATGACGGTAAATCAGTTATAATTTTTTCTGGATATGCTCTATCAAAAATAACTCCGATACTTTTCGTTATGTCGCTAATTCGTGCTTCTATTGTAATTTCTCCAACGGTTTGAGATGTTATTAATTTAGCTTTTGCTATCTTTTTATCTTTTCCATCAATCACAACTTTTGAAATGTTTGCTTCAATCTCTTGTTTGTCATTTTTAAATTTACCGCTCGATGTTTTTAAAGTTATTTTAGTAAACTCTTTTTTAGTATTATATGGAATTTCAACGATTACTTCTGTTGATGAAACTCCGTCAGCATAAATTTTATTGTTTTTAACAGATATTAAAACAAAACTATCATCAATTTTACTTAACAAGTAGTCATCTTCTTTATAACAAGAAAATATTGTTATTATAATTAAAAATATAAATATTTTTTTTTTCATATTAATTTCTATTTAATGGAATTAAACCAGACATATCATTGAAGAATTGTTTTAAACTCAAGTCGATTGATAAGCCAATGAAAGGAGTTGCTCCAAGTCGTTTATTATCAATGAGTAGATTTGGGTCTTCTCTATTGAAAAGAATTACACCTCCTGTTAATCTTAAAGCATTAGATAGACGAAAACCAAACCCCATTAGTAGAGATTTGTTATCGAACAGATCCTCTCTTTGTTCATCTTTTTTAAGGGAGGCAAGAGTTATACCTGTATTGAATGAAAGGCGATGCCATATAGTTTTATTTGGTATTAATTTAAATGGTATGCTTTTATCAAAATAACGAAACTCTATTTGAAAACCTATATACGGTGTGAATCCGTTAAAATCTTTTTGAAAACCATAACTGACATATCCAAAATCAGGTGTAATTCTAAACTTTGCTCTTGTTTCAAAACTGAAAATTTCAGAAGTTGAACTCACCCAATAACCCCTGGAAAATAAATCGTTATCAACTATTTTGGAAATTAAAAGACTTCTTTTTTCTTTTTCACTTATGCCTTTGTCTTTGTATATAATCTCGAGATTTGATTTATAGAAAGATGATAGTTCTGAAATATTATTTATTCCTGTATCCAAATCTATATGTTCTAAAGGGTCTAGTGTTTTCTTTTTACTTTTATTAATTTCATCAAGAATATTAGTTTGTAATGTAGGATTATTTTCAGTAATCGCTTTAAATAAAGCAAGGTATTTGGTGATTAGTGGGTCATCTCTTTTAATTAAGTGAACGATTAAAAAATCGTAAAATCTTTGAGGCTTTAATGGTGGAACAAAAATATGTAGGTCATATTTATTCTCTTTATTCTGTTCAAACTTAAACAATAGATTCAATTCCGTAGTTCTTGCCGAACTAAAATATTCTTTTCTTTCAGATTGCTTTATTTCATAATACCCAATACCAAGAATTCGTATTTTGTTTGAGTAAGTTTTTTTTAAAACAAAACCTTGATCGAATGGTAAACTTTCTTTAGCCATATCTGTAATAGGATCTATTTCAATTGTCTTATGGTTTTGACTATAAACAATAAAATTTAACAATAATAGAAGTGTTGTCAAAATGTTTGCTTTCATATTCGAATGTTTATTTAAAATTGCAGCTAACTTGTTTATATAAGTACTTTTACTCCATATATACAGATCTAATGAGAGGGGACTGCGGAATAAAGGTGTTTAAAAGTACAGCTTTTTTTCTTACCACAATTATGTCAATGAATTTTTCAGTTTTTAGGGGCTGAAAACCTACAATTATTTTAATGATTAACTGAATGGTTTTAAATAATTGTTGCAACAATAACCAACAGTTGTTGCAACAAAAAAACAGGAAGTCTTTTAAAAATCAATACCAATAAATTCGAAATCATCTTGAATAACAATTTCATATGTACTTTAATTCAAACTTCCTGAATAAATAGCGTAAAACGATTTAATCACCATCGACTTCAGCAACAAATAATTTAAACTCTTTTGGGGTGATCGTTTTTAGATTCTTGGCTTCTTTTAATTCGATATTCCTAGATTCTGAAATTATCCTGTTAATAGTACTCCTGAAAAACCGAGTTGATAACCTCCAATAATGATTTGATAATTCTTTTTTTGTACTCATCATAGGTGGGTACGCTATTTGATGCTCCATATTATTTATTTTTATAATAGTATTATTCTTTGTTGATTAGAAGTACACATCGTTGTAATTAGCCTGGGTAAAATCAGGTAAAATAGCAATCTCTTTGGCATACTCGTTATGATTAAATTCCCTGGTATTTAGATACTGATAAGAGGCCTTTAAAAAGGAATTTTGGACAAACTTTTCAAAAGAAATAAACTCTTTTTCACTTAGGTTTGATTTAAACTCTCCAGCCTGTAATTTGTCTATTATCAGTAAGCAGAAAGACATGAAATCATTATATCTTAGGTAATCAGTCTTATTAGCATAATCTAAATAAGCAATCAATTTTTTATACCGCTCTACGAGCGCAAAAATATCTTTCGCATCGTTCGTTACTAAAAAATCCCGAACGATTAAACTCTCTTCGGATAAGCTGTTTACCGGTAACTTTCCTAAATATTCAAGATCAATAGCACCTATATAAAAAAGCATACAAAGTGCGAATATATATATGGGGTAAGAACAAAATAGAGTGAAGTATTAATTGTTTATAACCGTTACAAACGATTAGCGTTTTTTTAATTAAAAAGAAAATAATTATTGAAATATAAAAAAATAAATCTCGGTTTTTAGAGAAGCTGACGTTAGCCATTATTATGAAGCACTCAAATATCATATTGTATTTTGGACTATTAACTACTCTTTTTTCACGTGGTTTTGGAGAAACAGAGGAAGAAGTATTAATTAACGGTTACTATATTGGATGGAATGATTCAGAAGCTAATAGAAATATTTATACAAAGTTTTATGTTCTGATTTAACTTATCTGAATGGTTCTAAATAGTTGTTGCAACAGATCTGCAACAATTGTTGCAACAAGAAAAAAGCATTAAAAAACCCCATTTTACTGAGGTTGTCGTTTGTTTTAATCTTAAAGAAACAACTATTGCAACAGAACAACAACATTGTTGCAACAGAAAAGCAATTTTGTTGCAACAAGAATCTACACTGTTGCAACAGATCTGCAACAATTGTTGCAACAAGAAAAAAGCATTAAAAAACCCCATTTTACTGAGGTTGTCGTTTGTTTTAATCTTAAATAAAACAGCTGTTGCAACAGAAAAGCAATTTTGTTGCAACAAGAATCTACACTGTTGCAACAGATCTGCAACAATTGTTGCAACAAGAAAAAAGCATTAAAAAACCCCATTTTACTGAGGTTGTAGTTTATTTTAGTCTTAAATAAACAACTGTTGCAACAGAACTGCAACAGATTTGCAACAATTGTTGCAACAGTTGTTGCAACAAAAAAACAGGAAGTTTTTTAAAAATCAATACCAATAAATTCGAAATCATATTGAATAACAATTTCTTTTGTACCTTAATTTAGACTTCCTGAATAAATAGCGTAAAACGATTTAATCACCTTCGACTTCAGCAACAAATAATTTAAACTCTTTTGGGGTGATCGTTTTTAAATTCTTGGCTTCTTTTAATTCGATATTCCTTGATTCTGAAATTATCCTGTTAATAGTACTCCTGAAAAACCGAGTTGACAACCTCCAATAATGATTTGATAATTCTTTTTTTGTTCCCATCATAGGAGGATATTGCATTTGAGACTCCATATTTTTTAGATACCGTCAACCTCTTCTACAAACAGGCGAAATTCTTTAGGTGTAATAGATCTTTTGTATTTCGCTATTTCTATATCAATACTTCTAGATTCAGAAATTATTCGATTAATTGTTTCTTTAAGAAATCGGGTAGATAATTTCCAATAATGATTTGATAATTCTTTTTTTGTACTCATCATAGGTGGGTACGCTATTTGATGCTCCATATTATTTATTTTTATAATAGTATTATTCTTTGTTGATTAGAAGTACACATCGTTGTAATTAGCCTGGATAAATTCAGGTAAAACAACCACCTCTTTGACATACTCGTTATGATTAAATTCCCTGGTATTTAGATACTGATAAGAGACCTTTAAAAAGGAATTTTGGACAAACTTTTCAAAAGAAATAAACTCTTTTTCACTTAGGTTTGGTTTAAACTCTCCAGCCTGTAGTTTGTCTATTATCAGTAAGCAGAAAGACATGAAATCATTATATCTTAGGTAATCAGTCTTATTCGCATAATCTAAATAAGTAATCAATTTTTTATACCGCTCTACGAGCGCAAAAATATCTTTCGCATCGTTCGTTATTAAAAAATCTCGAACGATTAAACTCTCTTCGGATAAGCTGTTTACCGGTAACTTCCCTAAATATTCAAGATCAATAGCACCAATGAAACCTTTTCTCCAACGGATGTTTTTTAAAGTGCAATTGTGCGGGTTCTTATCAATATAAACATAGACTCTATTATCACACGTTTGGCTATCCGTAAAATATTTTAGAATTAATTTACCGACTCTATAAGATTGTTTATGAAAATAAACAGACATATGCCCTTTCACAATGCTATTGGTAATTTCTTTTAAAATCCCTTGATTATTAAACCGCAATACCCTGCCTAAATCAGAAACGTAATAAGAACCATCTGCGAGATCTTTCATCTGTTTCCATCTTTCACACGGATTGAACACAATGAAATTTACATGACGTTGCGTTTTTAATCTTTTATGTATTCGCTCAAAATCAAAATCACTGCCTTTATTCCATTTTAAATTTAATAAGCTATTATCACTTGTATTTCCATTAAGATGCGTGTATCGCCTTCTTCCGGTAGCACCACCCACAAAATATTTTAAAACCAATTTACCAACACGTTTCCTTGAGAATGTTTTTCGAAGTCCGGTTGTATATTCTATAGTTACGTAATACGAATTACAGAAATAAGCTTGTTTTATTTCATGGAAAATTCCCTGGTTATTAAACCTCATTATCTTACCACAACTAGAGACAAAATAAGAACCATCCGCCAAGTCTTTCATTTGAATCCAACGATGTTTTGAGTTGAACACGATAGGAATACATGCAATCATTCTTTTTAGGTACTTCTTTTCTTCTATCATCTTGAATCTAGTTTACTGAAGTTGGTTTATTTTTACATCTCCCTTTATGTGCATTCAAAGCATTGACAGATTTGTATTCCTTTTCACAATATTCGCAAGTGATTTGCTCAATTTCGCTAAGCACTTGCTTTAGGTTGTCAAGTACTAGCTGCTTTTGGGTACACTCCAAATTAATTTCGCTAATCGTTCGCTTCATTTCGCTTTTACTCTGCTCAAACTTCGCTGCAAAAACGGTGATCAATTGGTAGCCAATAAAAGCCATAAAAAAACTAATGAAACCTGATTTTATAGCATCGTTTAAAGATGGAGCATTGAACACATCGAACACCATTAAAAGCATAAAGCCATCCATAAGCGCAATAGCATAAGGAGTCAATTTATTAGAATCATTCAATGAAATAATAAGCAGCCCTGTTGATAAAGCAGTACCTGAAACACCCGCAGCAATCAGTCTAAATATATCGCTGGTAATTATTGGCGTTAGTATTTCAAATAGCAAAACAGAAAGCTTTAAAGCATAACCTACTATGTAGAGTATAACAGCAATCGAAACCGCTCTTAAACTGGTCATTTTATCCTCTAGTGTATAATTCATTTAAACCTGTTTTTAAAAATAAGTTGTTTAGCATCCTTCATGATCCAGTTTATTTAGTACGTTTTGAATACCGAATTTTTCAAAATGATTCTCTCCAATACCATATAGTTCAAAACACAATTTTTTTAAAGCCCAAGCCTCATGAAAATCTAACGTGAATGAGATTGGTTTTTTAGCTTCAAACAGATCAAGTTTCTTTTGAATCGTCTTGTATCTCTTATCAAACTTATCGGCTAAAATCAAACCGATTGATACCGCAATCTTTTCCTCTTTCTCAAGCAATGAAAAGTTTAAATCATACAACTTGCTTGTGATTTTGTGAAGAGAGATCAGCTCGTTAATTTTTATACTTAATTTGACTTTCATAATTAAACAGGTACACTTGTTACTAATTGACCACTTGTATTGCTGTAAAAATTTATTTTATTAGCAAAGCCCGCATATTTTGACTCTTGGAACCGTCTATACATTGCGTTTACCAATACATTTGGATCCTTTTTGTTTTTGCTTAAATGGTTGTACCAAACAGGATTTATTTTTCTACCACCGGAACCTGAAATTTTCAAATCATTATTCCCATTTTTTAAAAGAATGACCATTTTTAATTCACTACAATTAGGACAGGTAATTTTATTATTAGCACCACAGGTACATTTTTTAGATTGGTTTTCTTGGCTCATGTTTTTGTTGTTTTTATGCTAGGTTTGTATTTTGGTTTTTAATTAAATTGGGTAATAAGAGCAAATACTCATGCGGTAAATTATCCTGTACATAATTGAATAATTGTTCCTGGTTGTATGTGCCTAATTCATATTTACTAATTGCCCTGGTAAGTTTCTTTTGAGCTGATAATCGGCGTTTTCTTATGTTCGAATCTTGAATTTCCTTTTTACCGTTTATTTCTTTTTTCTCCAGGTACTTCAAATGACTTTTCCAAATAGAATGCAATCCGTAAAACCCGAGTTCATTTGACTTTGTTCTTGTTTTATCGAAGTATGCAAAAGGAAACAAGGCATTCACCTCTTCCTTTTTTAGAAACCAGTTTCTTGCAAACTCTAATTTCCAACGATACTCTTTTAGTTTTGCGATCACGGTTTCTTTATTCACCATATTGACAAACATCTGCCCCTTTAATCGGTTAATGGTGTTCTTCCAGTCCCCGACGTATACGTTGTGTTTCTTCCAAATTTTAGCAGACGACTTTATAAAATCTTGGAGTATGACATGCTTAAAATCTTCTGTAGAAAGCAACCCATACTGTACAATTTTCAATAAATAATCATACCGTTCGCCTTTGTAATGGTCATATTCACCAGCAGCTAGTTTTTTAGCCAATGTTTGATCATCCTCCAGTTTATTTAAAAAATTCTGGGTTAATTGATTGGTGGTTTTCATTGGTTTTGAAGTAGTATTCAAAAAATCGGACAGATTTATTTTATTTGCGCCGCCGAAAGAATTTTGTTTTTCATTTCTTATCCCCTTGGTGTTCCTGTAGCCGCCTGCAAGGCGTTCGGAGTAACTTTCGTTGTCCTGTTCCGGCATCGAACCAGATTTCATCAAGGCTGTGCTATTTGCACAGTCTTTTATTTCTTTTTCTTTTAATATTTTAGTTCTAGTAGTCTCATTACTATCGTGCAAGTTCTTCTCGATTAGGAGGGTAAACGATTTGTTTTGAGCAGGTTGGGGTTTTGGAGGATTCCCCTCTAAAACTTCAATAATCAGAGGATTAAAATTTACAGAAACAGGCTTGTTTTGATTAATACGGAGGTAGTTGGTTAGAATATCAGCCTCTCGAAGTCTTTTAATATGGTTTTGTGCAGTCTTCTTACAAATAGAAAGCCTTGGGATGTCCGCTATTTTATGAGTGGCTAATTTCCTGTGATCTATTTTTAGCTTAGGCAATGAATTTTTTAAAGTACGGGGACTTTTTTTCATTTCTAATAGGTAGGCATTACGTGTTCTTAATTGCGACACGTAAAAACCTACCAAAACATGAAAAACCAACTCACTAGAATATTTTATTTTTTGGATAGCTCTCTTTGGAATAATTGCGTTTCCTTTATTCTCTTGAATAACTAATTCGTTGTAGTCTCTTGCAAACTCCTTTTTGTTTTGCGTATGAAATGCAGCTTTGCGCTTTTTTTGCGTTTCTGAAAGCTGAAAATGTTGCGCAACAACCGTATTGTTGTATTTTCTAATATCGTCGTTCTCTACATCCGTTTTCTCGTTGTAATTGAATACGTACTGTCTGTACTTGTCCATGGTGCCTTTAACAGCTTGACGATCTAAATAAGGATAGTTTATATAAGCATATTGCTTTTGTTCGTTCTCTCGTTCATTTCCTCTTTTAAGGAGTAATAAACCATGTGCAGTATTAAATACCGCTACCGCTTTATTGTATTGCGTGTTTGTAAGTTTATTTCGATACGCAGTATCAATAAAATTTTTGATGGTATGCTGAAGTATCGGGTCAGGTTTTCGCGTATTTAAACCATCTTTAACAGCTTGGTTGTAAAGACCAATAGCGCTAAATATTATATTACTTTTTTGCGCTTTATTTGTGTTATTATCTGTATTTTTGTTCATAGGAAAACAAGGTGTTTTTACCAATCTTTTTAAGATTGATTTGATCATACTTATTTCTTTGGTAGAGAGTGGTAGAGGCTTCGAAATTTCTAACCACTTTCTTTAGTTTTAGGCTACTTTGTCTATTAGTACTTTACAATTCCCAGCCCTCTTTATTAAGAACTCATTTAATTTATTTTCTAGGTCGCTACTTTTGTAGAAGGTTAAAGATTCGGAAGGTTTAAACTTTTCTAAGAATTTTAAAAACTCGTTAAAAACCGTATTATTACAGGTAATTAATGATTTAAATTGATTGTTGGGTGCGTGGCTATCTTTCTCTTTTACATAAAAAAGTTGTAGTTTTTCTGAGAAAAATACTTGAATGCTGTTTTGTGATTTGATAGTGCAATTCTGCTGAGTGATCTGACCTTTTTTCATTGCTTACGTATTTATTAATTTAAAGAAAGTAACTCACAACTTATTTTAAATAGGTCAGTATCTAAAGTTGTTATCTGGTAACATTCGTTGTGAGTTACTGAGTAGATAAGCTTTCCTTATCCCCTTGGCATTGTTTACTAGCTATAAAACTGACCTTTTTAGCACTTTTTAATTTATTTTTTGTCTTTTTATTATGGTTCTTTAAACAGCTAATCTGTCTAATTCATGCTGAATAGATTCAATCTTATATTTCCATGAAGTATTGTTATGCTCTCCAGGAATGCAAATGATTTTAGAATTAGGATCTTCTCTTTGATTTTTAAGCCAATAATCAGTAATGTTGTACATTATTATTGCTTCTTTATGAGAAACATATTTTTTCCTATTATCTATTCTGTTACTAATACTTACGTTGGTTAACATCTCTTCTAAATCTGATTTCTTTAAAATAATTAACCCTTTTTCGTCGTTATTTATTAGTAATTCTTGTTTGTTAATTAGGGTAGGAGCAACAACTTGTAAAAACAGATTTCTATCTTCGGTCGTTAAATTACCAAAGTGCTGCATTACTGTTTTTATGTTCGTTTGTTGTATCACTTGTATTTATATTAGCCCTGTTATAACAAGTTATTTGTTATATTTGTTTTGTTGAGTACAAATGTAGATAGAAATAAATACATATGAAAACATTTAAACACTTTTATGTGTAAATGTTTTTTTTGTGTTTAAAAATAAAGAAATGAATATTAAAACTGATAAAGAAAGAATTGAGTTTTTATTAAACTATCTTAAACTTTCTAGAAATGCTTTAGGCGTTGCTATTGGTGAAGCTAATGGAAGTAAATTTAACCACATAATTGGTGGAAGAAATGGTATCTCAGAAAATTTAGCAAAAAAAATTACTGAAACATTTACCGAAATTAGTTATGAATGGCTAGTTAATGGTTTAGGTGAGGCAATTGTTAATGTTGAAAAAGAAACAAATGAAGATTTAAATTATATATCTTACTCTAAAGGAAATAAGATAGATGTTGATGTTATTGTAGATACAATTTTATTAAATGAGGAGAAATTTAATAGAAACCCTAGATATAAAAAGTACTTAGAGTCTATAGAAGATAAGGCTATAATAAAATATCAAGAAAAATTAATATTAGAATATAAAAAAACAAAAGAAAACTAATTAAAAGCTAATCCTGATTTATGGCAATTATAATTATCAATTGATATTGTTTCAATTATTAATTTTGTGCTTTTTTCGATTTTTATTTTATTTTTTTCAAGCTCTTCATCACTCAATATATCTAAGTCAGCTCTAATCTCTTTGATTGTTTCTTCATCAAAGTAATTAGCATTTTTAAGCTTTCTTAGCTCTTCAGCTCTTATGTCATTATTATAGATCATAACATTTTTTATTTTCTTTAATCGACTAACTTCTCAAATGTTTTTAAATAATCTTTAACGTATTCTTTCTTGTTTTCATTTGGAACATGGTTTTTCCCTTTTAAAACAATATGATTTGTTAATAATTTGATTTTATTTAAAATTTGGTTTCTAGACTTTATCATATTATAACTTACTACTGTAGATAATATAGAGACAATCCCAATTACTAGATAATATAATTCTTCTGGAAAATCAGCTCGATACCAAAATGCCCAGATTATAAAATAGAAAGAAATCAATATAGCTAAGGTGCTTGCGATTCTTAATGCATTTTTTATTTCTTTAACGTTAATATAAAAAGAAGAATAAAGAATTAATATAGAAAAATACAGCATACTAATAGGTTTTCCTGTTGAATACCAGAATTTCCTTAAGTTTGTATAGCCAAAATAAGTTACTTCTCTTTTTCTGGTTATATATTCCTTTCTTTCTAGTTTACCCAGTTTGTAATCTTTTTTAACCTGTTCTAATTGAGTGTTTTTTGTGTTAGGGAACATTATGTGAACAAATGGAGCTGAACAAGCAAGCACAGCTCCTATTACTAGAATTGCAGCAGAAATCTTTACTTTATTAATCGTTATCCCTGTCATTAGGTTCTTCAATATCATCTTTATCTATAAGTTGAATTTCATCTTTTTCTTCTACTAAATTTTCGTCAGTGTTATCTGTACAGCTTGATAAAAATACTACACTAAACATTACTAATACTATAAATACTTTTTTCATTTTTACTTTTATTTAAAATTAATATTTTAAAGCAAAAATAAAGTTATTATCCTTAAGTGTTATGTATTAGGCGTTTGCAATTTTACAACAAATAAACGCACTTTTTTTTTAATGTACAATACCTAGTACCCCTAGTTGTAAATAGGGGCAACCCTTAAAGCGTTAACATTTATTTAACGTTTTAAGTTTTAGATAAAAAAACAATACTTGCTGAGTGTTGTTTTGTGGTAAGTAATTTTTTATTGGCTAACGTTTGGCTATTGTTAGTAAGGGGTTTAAAAGTAGTAAACTTTGGGTTAATTACTTAGCTAATTTTTTTATTTTGTTTTACCTTTTTCAATATTAAAGTCAAATCAAAAGATTTGACGGACATTATTAAAAAGCACCAACCCCGTTTTAATTATAGCTTTTGTTGTAAAACGTTTTTTTGTCTTTTTAGAGTAAGAATACACGGTTATTTTTTTATTTTTATTCCGTATTTAATTACATTCTTTTCATCCGTTGTCATTTTGCGTTCATGAATTTCTTCCCAAAGTTTAATTATTTTTTTTCGTCTAGTAATCCCTAATTCCTTAACATGAGATGTCCAGATCCAAATAGAATAAAGGTATGCCTTATATTGAGCATTATGAGCTCCATATCCGATCAATATTTTACCATAATCAAGTTTCCCCCCAATGCTTTCCTTTTTTATATAACCAATCGGGTCTGAGATAGAATCTTTCTCTTTTGTATTAGAAACTGCTAAATTACTTTCACTACTATTTTTATCTAGTTCTTTGGCTTCATTTTTAGTATGTTCAATGAAGTTAAAACCATGTTTTTCATTCAGTAACTCTATAATTTTATAATCATAACAATTATTAATGTAAATTCTTGAAGCTTCAATTTGAATGCCATAGTTTTCAATTATTTTTTTATGCGTTTTAGTGTAATCATATGATTTTTGAAATTTTAAAACAAAAGTTTTATTACTAAAGTCTTCCTTAGCTTTTTCAAATTGGCTGATGCAATGTAAGTTCGTTGTATCAGGTTTATATTCAAATTGAGCTTGGATATTTATAATAAAGGCAAGAAAAATAATTATCAATAATACTATTTTTTTCATAAATGTTTTAGAACGTTTAGTATAGGAACGTAGGGCAGGTGATAAGCACTATTGTTTCGGTTTATTACTTAGCTAAATATAAATATTTTGCTTTTATCTTTACTACTATAAATGCCAAATTTTATATTTAGCAGACTTTGTTAATACTCACAAACCTTTCGGTTTAGCACAAACGCCCTATGTTTTTTATACCTTGTTAGGTGCAGTTTTTTATTTTCTTCAACCCTATCCATTCGTGTTCAATGTCTTTCATTAAAAGTGCATTGTCAAATTTAATAGAACCTTTTGGGAAAATATCTTCATTTTCAAAAAAGCTCGATTTTACAAAGTCAACATTTAAAAGCGATACTTTCCAATTATAAGCTTTCAATTCAAGTCCATCATAATCATTTTTGTCAGGCGAATATCCAATAGAACCATCTTCAAAGAAATCAGACAGACATTGAAGGTTTTTAAATACACTTTCGTCATTCCAAGTATTAGTTTCTTTTGCTCTAATTGACAGAGAAGTTTTGTCAGCGCTTACAAATCCAACCTCATAATTACCATTACTCTCATTTACTGTAAAGTCTGCTAAATGATGAATTCCAGGGAATATAGTTCCACCAGCTAATGAATTTAATTTTGAAGAAGTATCTCTTCTTGGAATATAAACTCCTTCTTTTTGCACTCCATTTTCAGTCCATTCAACCGCGATTCTATGTGCTCCGTTTTCAGATGAGATTCCAATTTGTTTTGGTAACCCTTTCGGTCTAATTTCTTTTAATCTGATTAGGCAAATTCCAGCAATCCCTTTTCCGTTTACTAATTTAGGTTTAAAAGGTTTTGGTAAATAGTTTTCCAATACTTCTTTATCAACTTGATAGTTGATTAAAATTCTTCGGTCTATTACTCCTTTTATTCTAGGTATTTTCATTATTGGGAGTTTTAATTTTCAAGCTTTTAAATGTTGGAAAAGAGATTAACGGACTAAAGTCAACTTTCCAAAAGTCTAATTCAAAAAGCTTATCATTATTGTCGCAAGTTAATTCGATATCAATTAAAACGCCATCTTTATCAATGTATTCTGCTGATACTATTTGTCTTTTACGTGATTGTGAACCTTCTAAGTCAAATGATATTGAACCCATTCCTTCATCATTTATTTCCCTCACCATTTGAGGAATATCAAATTGACTATTGGTAAGTCTTTGTAATAATTTAAGTTCTATTTGTTTTAGCGGTCTCATTTTTTATTGCGGCTAACGAGTTTGTATAAGGTTAGTTGCGTTGTTTAAGTATCTAATTTAGTAAATACAAACGTAATAGAAAATCTGCGAGGATTTTCGTAAGTAAGCTTGTCCTAGCAATTAATTTTATACGATGTTGTAAAATGTTTTTATTTATTTGTTGTTATATTTTCCGTTTCTGACAATATTTTATTTTCAATATTGTAAAGTCCGTATTTAGGTTTAGAACTTTCGGTTTTAAAGTTTAATAAAAGTTCTTTATTTTTATTTACCCATTCATATTGTTTTATTTTTCGGTCAGAAACTTTGATTAGGTTTTCTCCGTTTAAATCTGATACATAAACATAATGTTGGTCTCTTCTGTCAATTTTTCCGTCACCGTTTGAATCTTCTACAGCAATATAAAAAGACAAATGAGTTATTTTTCTAATCATATCCTTGTTATGAGAATAAGCGTTTGAAATAAACATACTTTTGATTGAAGCATTTTCCTTTAATAATCTTCTTTTTTGATTGAAGTTTTTGTCAAGAAAAATAAGGTTCACTGTGTTTTTTGGAACTTCATATGGTAAATTTATTTCTTCAATTTCCTCAACTACAAATTCTGAATCATCTATTATTTTAGCATATTCTGCAACCAAATAATTTTCTGAATTAGGGATTCCGATTAGAGAACTTTGTTTTATTTCATATTCAGTTTCTACAACTTTAAGCTCATTAAATTCATCATTCGAATTAAATTTATTTTTAAAATGATTTCCTAATACAAAAAGAATGAAAATAGGTATTAGTATTCCATTAATAATCAAAAGAAATCGTACAAATTTATTTTTCATAGTTTTTTGGTAAATGTTTTATATACCGTGTTATGTGCTTTTTACTCTCTAATTATAAACTTTCTCAGGGAGTAATGTTTTAATCTCTATGTCATGCTTATTAGATAAATTGTGATTTAGGACACTGTCTCCTTGAAGTTCGTCTAATCTCTTGAGTTTTTTCATAGGCGAGTCATCTATAATTCTCATTAGTTGGTGTCCGTATTTTTCAATTCGATCACTAGGAAAAACTAAATGGCCATAAATATAATTCTTCGATATCTTTTTGAAAATAGATTTCAGACCTGTGTTTTTTGTGTATAAATCAACTGATAAATCATACATGAAATTTTCAACCCAGCTAATCTCTAGGACAAGAGTTCCATCTGTTACGTCTCTTTCAGCCTTTAAATAATATGCTGTATCAGCATATTCTCTTTTATGTTCTTTAATTATTTTCCATTTCATAATGGATTTTTTTAATAGTATGAATTGAACTTAATTTCTATATCAACAGACATTATTTTTTGTTATTTCACATTACGTCTCAGTATAAGAAGCGCAGGGCAGTTAAAAAGCACTTCGTTTCGGTTTTTTACTTAGCTAAATATAAATATTTTGCTTTTATATTTCGGTTAAATGCTAAATTTTATATTTAGCGTACTTTGTAAATATTCACAGATCTATCGGTTTAGCACAAACGGCCTATATTTTTTAGACATTGTTACCTGCTGGCATTATTTCAGGTGTTTGGTGATATTGTCGATATTATATTACAGTTATCACATTTAAAGTCATAACAATCATGTATTTGTTTTTTTAAATCCCACTTCTCATTACAATTTGGACAATGTCTTTCTGATTGGTCTTCTTTAACTTTTTTATAATTATGTAAATAGTAAAAGGTCGGAACTAAAGTTAATTCTGCAATTTTTCTGCATATTTCAAGTCCTTGTTTAGAGAGTTGTGAATTTATTTTTTGCATTTGATTTAAAGCCCATCGTTCGCCGACTTCACAATTCATCTGTAAGCTATCGCAAGAGACATAATTGGTTTCCCAACTTAGTATTGGCAAATAACCATAATCATGATAAATAGGAAATCTATAAAGTGGTACAGACTTGTTACAAGTTCCACAAGTTACTGGAGACTCAATCGTAATATAATTAGTAATTAAAATATAAAAATCAGATTTTTCGCATTCACAAGGTGTTTTGTAACTATCATAAGATTTTCCTACTGTTTTAAATGTTAGTTTAGAATTACAAAGGTTTTCAATTTTTTCAGTTTGCTTGTTTACATAATAGTTATTATTTTTTTTCTCTAAAGAATGTTTTTCAAGAGTAAAAGGTAAACAAACTATTTTATCGTTTTCAATATATTGAGATTCAATTCGACCTTGTGTCTGTCCATTACTACGGTAGAAAGACATAAGTAAACCAAACTCATCAATAAGTTCGTCTTTGTTAACTTTTGTATTTATTTCTATTGATATTCTTTGAGTGTACATTGTTTTTTACGCTTGCAGGTAACAAAGATATATAGTTAATATTAACTACATATCTATTTCTTTTTCCAAACTTACTAATTAATTTTAAGTTGCGAAATATTTTATATATCAACAGATTTTCTTAGTTTTAATAGCTTTCTAACATGGTAAATACAAATTAAAAAGTCATACCTATTTATTGGCTAACCGAATATTCGGTTAACTATATTTACCTTAATTATGTCAAAGTAACTTTTTATCGTTTTATTTACCTAGCGGAATAGTTAATGTTTAATTAATAGAGTAAACGAAGGATTAATAATATTTTGAGTATAAAAAAACAACACCTTGTGAGTGTTGTTTTGTAGTATGTTTTTACTGTTTTTTTAAAAGATAGATCTTTTTAAAATACCGAGGTTGAGAATATTTTTTTAAAGTTGTTTGGTCTGTGATTTCTTTTAAACTCGGTTGTTTATCAAAATATTTATATTTCCAGCTTCTTGTATTTTTTTCGTTAAAGTACTCTAATTGATACACAAGCTTTGTCTCGAGTTTTATATTTGATGTAGCTATAATTTCACTATGAAATTTATCTCTTTCTTCTTCTGGGTACACATCTTTGTATATGGTATCAACATCATCTCTTTCATGCCCCATTAAGGCACGTAGTAAATCAGGTTCAATATATTTTCTGTTTGCAATAGTAGAAAAAGTGTGTCTAGCAACTTTGGTTGTAATTTTACCGCCCAGGGGTAAGAGTTCTAATTTATGATATTCCTTTCCTGTAAGAGATTCAATTAATTGTATATGCTCGTTGTATCTTTTTTGTGTTTTATCTAAATTGTTATTAACTCTACTTCTATAATTTTTATAACCGGTATAATCTTTTCTCCCAGGAATAAGAAAGTTGTCTCTGCTAATGAATTTGTTTAATAGGATATTGGTTTTGTTGAAGATTTTTAAATCAAATTCATAGCCACCTTCATCTAATTTACCACGAGTAAAATATACTCTCCCGTTTTTTGAAAGTTGTTTTTTTTCTAAGTGATAAATGTCTGTTAAATCTTGACCTCCAAAATAAAATTGAAGTAAAAATAAATCGATTGCTAATTGTTGTCCTTTAACTAAGTTGCCTTCAAAACTTTCTAATAGCTTAATTGATTCTGCCGAAAGGTTTCTTTTTTTTGTTCTATTTTTTTTTACAGATATTCCCGAAAATACGCCTTCAAAAGGATTGTGTTCGGGCTTTATTTTATGTCGCCTGGTACATTCGTTATAAATTGCTCTTAATGCCCTCATGTAGGCAGCTACCGTATTTTTTTTATTACCTAGTTTAAGTTTCTGGTTCTTAAACTCTGTAAGTAAATTATAATCAACTTCTGAAATATCTATTTGGCTTTTGAATTTTTTTAACTGATTTAGTGCTGTTATATAAGATTCAGCATTTCCTTCTTTTTTAATTCCTTTAGACGAAACTATTTCTTTCTTTTCTTTAGATAATTCAAAACCAAAATTTATAAAATCAACTTTTCCAGTTTCGTTGAGTTCTAGTTTACCGTTTAAGGCACTTTTTATGTAATTTATTGTTATGCTATTGTCATCTAATGCTTTTAGCAATAAGCTATCTAAAAGGCTTTTTTTCTTACGGATTAAAAATTGTCTTGTTTTATCTTTCTTAGGTTCTTGTTTATTAAAATCCCAATCTTCAATATGGAACTTCATTTTTAAAGAAAATGGTTTTTGTTGTCCGTTAGCTGTCAATTCACATATTAAAGGATAAGCCCCATTTTTTAACTGTTGCCCACTTCTGGTATTTAAAAATATCTTGCCTTGCATAAAAGTAGCTTAAAAAATTCGTAAAAATTTTGTAAAATATAGCTTTATAACTCTTTATTTCACCTTATTTCGCTTTACACAAAGTTAGAAATATCTTTCGTTTAATGTTAAAAAACCTATTTAAAAATTGTTTTCAATGGTGTTGAGAAGTGTGTTCGGTGTATGTAACTAATTGATTACTAGTACTGTGTTTTGGTTTTTAACAACAAAAAAGCCTTACTATTTCTAGTAAAGCTTTTCGTGGTCCCACCAGGACTCGAACCTGGGACCACCTGATTATGAGTCAGGTGCTCTAACCAACTGAGCTATAGGACCGTTAAATTAGGACTGCAAAAATAGTACTTTTTTTAGAATAAAAAAGTTTTTTTACACTTTTCTACTCATTAAGTTTTCACCGAATAAACGAAGCCCTTTTTTAGCTGTTTCATTAATGTTTAAAGGAGTTAAGCTTTCAAAAGCCTTATTTGTGTAGTACTCAATAAGTTCGTGTGTATGGCTAGGTATTTTATTCGCAGAAAAAATAGTAGAAACAGTATTTATTTTTTCTGAAATATTTTTTTGATCTTCATTGTAAAGCGTATGTAATTTTTCTTTATCAGCATCATTTGCTACCTCTAAAGCTTTTAAATAAAGAAAAGTTTTCTTGTTTTCGATAATATCTCCTCCAATTTGCTTCCCAAAAGTTTCAGGATTACCGAAAGTATCTAAATAATCATCTTGTAATTGAAAAGCAATACCAAGATTTAAACCATAATTATATAAATGTTGTGCCTGATCTTCTGTCGCTTCTGCTACAATTGCACCCATTTTTAAGGCAGCTGCCACTAAAACAGATGTTTTTAGCGTGATCATTTTAATATACTCATCAATAGTAACATCATTTCTAGTTTCAAAATCAACATCTAATTGCTGACCATCGCAAACCTGAAGAGCCGTTTTACTAAATAATTGTGCTAGTTTTTGAAAAACAGTAGGACTGTAATTTTCAAAATACTGATACGCTAAAATTAACATAGCATCACCAGATAAAATTCCTCTATTAAGATCCCATTTTTCATGAACTGTTTGGTTACCTCTTCGTAAAGGAGCATCGTCCATTATATCATCATGAACCAGTGTGAAATTATGAAAAACTTCTACTGCTAACGCAGCAGGCATTGCTTTGGTGTAGCTTCCAGAAAAAATATCAGAAGCAATAAGTGTTAAAACAGGTCTAATTCTTTTTCCACCTATTTGAAGAATGTAATCAATAGGTTCATAAAGGTTTTTAGGTTCCTTTATAATTTTATTAGAATCTAAGTAAGATAAAAAGTCTGACTGATATTTTAGTATGTCCAAATCTTAAAATTTTTGTAAAAATACGTTAAACAAAAATTTTAGAAAGAAGAGAATGTTAAAAAAACATTAAAACTTAGGAAACTTTTTTTGTTTCTAAAGTTTCCTACCGTACATTTGCCCGAATTATGAGAGACAGAATTATAGATAAGGCAGGTGAAATGTTTTTAAACTTAGGGTTTAAAAGTATTACAATGGATGATATAGCAAGAGAGCTTGGAATATCAAAAAAAACCTTATACAAGCATTTTTCAAAGAAAACTGAATTAGTAGATGCAAGTACAGAGGCAGTTCATAATACCATAAATGAAACAATTATTAACATTAAAGAACAAAAATACAATGCTATTGAGGAAGAGTTTACTGTAAAAGCCATTTTTAAAGAGATGTTTAAAAATGCGAAAACATCACCAATGTATCAACTAAAAAAATACTACCCAGAAACGTATACCAAGTTAATGGAGCGCGAAGTCTGTATGTTTAGAGATTGTAATATAGATAATCTTAAAAGTGGGATAGCACAAGGGCTTTATCGAAAAGATTTAGAAATAGATTTAATCGTTAATTTTTATTTTACATTACTTTTTGGTGTTTTTGAAAGTGAAATGTATGGTAGTGAAATGCAAGAATTAATAAAGGTTGAATATAAGATTTTAGAATATCATATAAGAGCTATTGCAACTGAAAAAGGACTGCAAGAATTAGAAAAACAATTAAAAATAATAAATAAAAATAATTAAAATAAATGAAAAGGCACCTGCATATTTTATATATATTCTTTGTTGTGGGAACTATGAGTTCTCAAGAAAAACAAATAGAATTTTCAATGAATGAAGCCATTGATTATGCTTTGAAAAATAGTTACGAAAATAGAGTTGCAGTCAAAAATATTGATGCTGCAAAGCAAAAAAAATGGGAAACGACTACAATAGGTTTACCACAAATAGATGCGAAAGTAGATTATCAAAATTGGTTAAAGCAACAGGTTTCTTTGTTGCCTGCAAAATTGTTTGATCCAACTGCACCAGCAGACGCTTTTGCTCCAGTTACTTTTGGTACGAAACAAAATTTAAACGCAACAATTACATTAAAGCAATTACTTTTTGATGGTTCATATCTTGTAGGGTTACAATCTGCAAAGACATATTTACAAATTTCTAAACAAGCTAAACAAAAAACAGAGTTAGGTACAAGAGAGGCTGTTATTAATGCTTACGGAAATGTTTTAGTTACAGAGAAAAGTATTGAAATATTATTGAGAAATAAAAAAGTAAACGATGGCCTTTTAAGAGAAGCAAAAATTGCTTTTGATAATGGTTTGGCAGAAGAGGAACAGGTTGAGCAGTTTGAGATTACTAAAGGGAATATTGATAACAATATTAGATCTGCAAATCGATTAAAAATTATTGCTTATAAAATGTTAAATATTACTTTAGGTAACGATATAAGTACAAAATTAACTTTAACTGATGATTTAGATAGTTTAGTGCTTTCGAATACCGATTTAAGTTTGGTTTCTCAAGATTTCAATTTAAATAGCCATATCGATTTTAAGATTGCCCAAAACGATAGAGAAAGTAAGCGTTTATTAATGCGACTTGAACAAAGTAAAGCTTTGCCAAGCTTAAGCGCTTTTGTAAACTATGGTCAGGTAGGAAATTCAAATACATTTACTTTTTTAGATAGTGAGCAACAGTGGTTTGATTCTTCACTTTTAGGAGTGAGTTTAAATATTCCGATTTTTAGTAGTTTTAAAAGAAGGTCTAAAACTAAACAAGCAAAAATTGCCTTAGAAACGGCCGATATTCGTTTAGAGGAAATAAAATTAAAATTAAAATTACAGGCTGAGAATGCTAAAAGTGATTATCAATTAAGTATTGATACATATCAAACAGCAAAAAGAAACCTTAATTTATCTGAAAGAATTGAAAAGAAACAACAAATAAAATTTAATGAAGGAATTACTACAAGTTTCGATTTGTTACAAGCACAAAATCAACTGTATACGCAGCAAAATAATTACATACAATCTATGTTAAATATTATTGCAAGTAAGGCTACATTAGAAAACGCATTAAACATACCAATTAAATAAAAATCAACTAGAAATGAAAAAAATATATACACTATTAACCGTAAGTTTAATTCTTCTTTCCTGTGGAAAAAAAGAAGCAGTTTCTGTAGAGGAATTAGTTTCAGAAGGAACTATTAAAGAATTAAGAACAAGAAAAACTGAAATTACAACTAATTTAGAAGCTATAAATATTGATTTAAAAGCTGTAAATGATGCAATTTCGAGATTAGATACTGTTAAAAAGTTACCATTAATAACAACTATAGTTACTAAAGAAGAGGTTTTTAACCATTACTTAGAGCTTCAAGGAAACGTAAAAACAAAACAAAATGTTTTAGTATATCCAGAAATGCCTGGTATATTAAGAAGAGTATATGTAAAAGAAGGACAACGTGTTGTTAAAGGACAGTTGTTAGCAACGATTGATGATGGTGGATTAAGTCAACAAATAGCGCAATTAAAAATACAAGAACAATTAGCTAAAACAACCTACGAGCGTCAAAAACGATTATGGGACCAGAAAATAGGTTCTGAAATTCAATTTTTACAAGCAAAAGCATCGTATGAAGCGCAAACAAATACTGTAAAACAATTAAGACGTCAGCAAGGAAAATCGGTAGTTAGAGCACCATTTTCAGGAGTTATTGATGATGTTATGAAAGAACCAGGTACGGTTTTAGCGCCAGGGCAAGGTTCTGAAATATTTAGAGTTGTAAACTTAAACAACATGTATATTGAAGCAGAAGTTCCAGAAAGTTATATTAAAAATGTAACAAAAGGAAAAAAGGTAGAAGTATTCTTTCCTGTACTAGGAAAAACAGTTGAAGCAAAAATTCGTCAAGTAGGTAATTTTATCAATCCAAGTAATAGGGCTTTTAAAATTGAAATTTATGTACCAAATAAATCAGGTGATATAAAACCAAACTTAACAGCTCGATTAAAAATTAACGATTATACGAGTGAAAAAGCAATTTTAATACCACAAAGTATTGTTTCTGAAAATGCTGAAGGTGAACAGTATGTGTATTTGATAGGAGATAAAAAAGAAAATAAATATGCAACTGCAAATAAAACGATTATCGAAACAGGTAAAACTCAAGGTGATGTTATTGAGGTTTTAAATACAAAGACAATTGCTAAAAATAATGGTGTATCTGAAGTGTTATTAAAGCCGATGAGTGCAGGTTTTGAAGTTGTTAGTGAAGGGGCACGTAGTGTGAATGATGGGCAGAAAGTAGAAATTAAAAATTAAAAAACACTGCTATTCTTATAACAAAGAAATTTCACTCAATAAAAATATCGTCTTCTGTTTTATGAAAACGAAAAAATAAATAAAAATGACTGACAAACAAAAAAAGCAAGTCGATAAAGAATTTGGAATGTCATCGTGGGCAATTAATAATAAAACTACCATTTATGTAATAATGGTAATGATATTCTTTTTAGGTATTTCAGCCTATTTTAACATGCCTCGAGAAAATTTTCCAGAAATTAAAGAGACGAAGATTTATATTAGTTCGGTATACCCAGGAAACACTGCCGAAGATATAGAGAAGTTAATTACCGACCCGTTAGAAGATAAGTTAAAAACGGTAAGTAATTTGGTAAAGATTACATCAACATCTCAAGAAGATTACTCTATGGTAATTATAGAGTTTGATGAAAGTATTACCGTAGAACAAGCAAAGCAAAAAGTAAAAGACGAAGTAGATTCTAAAACATCTGGTGAAGATTGGCCAACATTTAATGGGGCGAAAGTTGAGCCAAATATTTTTGAATTGAGTATGTCAGAAGAAGTGCCAATTCTTAATATTAATATTTCTGGAGATTACCCTGTTTATAAGTTAAAAGAGTTTGGAGAGTATTTGCAAGATGAAATTGAAGATTTAAATGAAATTAAGAAAGTAGACATTCGTGGTGCGCAAGATAAAGAAGTTGAGGTTGCTGTAGATATTTATAAAATGATGGCTGCTCAGGTAAGTTTTAATGACATTACTCAGGCAATCCAGAATGGAAATATGACCATGTCTGCAGGTAATTTAATATCAAGCGGACAAAGACGTACCATTAGAATTATTGGTGAAATAAAAACACCTTCAGAACTAGGTGATTTTGTTGTAAAAGCAGAGAAAGGGAACTCTATTTATTTGAGGGATGTTGCAAAAATTTCGTTTAAAGACAAAGATAAAACAACTTATGCCAGAGAGTTCGGACATGAAGTAGTGATGCTTGATGTTAAGAAACGTGCTGGTAAAAACATGGTAGATGCCGCAAACCAAGCAATTGAAATTGTTAAGAAAGCTAAAGCAGATGTTTTTCCGTCAGATTTAAAAGTAACGATAGCCAATGATCAATCTTCAAAGACTATTGGGCAGGTAGATGATTTAGTAAATAATATCATTTTTGGAGTTATTTTAGTAGTGGTTGTCCTAATGTTTTTCCTTGGTTTTAAGAATGCTATTTTTGTAGGGTTTGCAATTCCAATGTCTATGTTTATGTCTTTAATGATTTTAAACTTATTAGGTTATACATTAAATACGATGATTCTTTTTGGTCTTATTATGGGGCTCGGAATGTTGGTTGATAACGGAATTGTAGTTGTTGAAAACGTTTATCGTTTGATGGATGAAGAAGGTATGACTAGGGTTGAAGCTGCTAAAAAAGGGATTGGTGAAATTGCATTTCCTATTATAATTTCTACTGCAACAACAGTTGCTGCGTTTATTCCTTTAGGATTGTGGCCAGGAGTTATGGGGCAGTTTATGATTATTTTACCTATAACATTATCAACAGTATTAGGGTCGTCATTATTCGTCGCTATTTTCTTTAATTCGGTTTTAGTATCTCAATACATGAATACTGAAGATAAAAACATGCCAATGAAGCAAATTGTTATAATGACAAGTGTTATGGTTGTTTTAGGATTATTGGTTGTTCTTTTTGGTGGAGCTTATAGCGCTTTAGGAACCTTAATGATTTTTACAGCAATTATGTTGTGGGCATATAGATTGTTTTTAAGAAACTGGGCAAACTCTTTTCAAAATAAGACATTACCACGTTTAGAAGCTTGGTACGAAAGAATGTTAACAAAAGCATTGTCAGGTTGGAAGCCATTGATTTTAACTTTTGGTACAGTGATTTTGCTTTTTCTTGCTATTGGAGTTTTTGTAGCATCGTTAGCTACTCAAAGAACAAAAGTTGAGTTTTTTCCAGCAAATAAGCCAAATCAGATTATTGTATATATCGAATATCCACAAGGAACAGATATCGAAAAAACAAATGCAATTACAAAACAGATAGAAGAAAAAGTGTTTACTGTTTTAAATGAAGATACCTACATGGATGGTGACCATAATTTCTTAGTGGAAAGCACCGTTTCTCAAGTAGGAGCAGGAGCAGGAAACCCACAAACAGATGGTGGATCTTCAGCAGAAATGCCACACAAAGGGAAAATTACCGCTTCTATGCGTGAGTTTAAATATAGAAGAGGAGAGGATAGTGAAGAACTTCGTCAGAAAGTTCAAAGAGCTTTAGTTGGTATTTATCCAGGTGTTTTAATTTCAGTAGAAAAAGATGCAAATGGGCCACCAGCGGGTTCTCCAATTAATATTGAAATTCAAGGAGATGACTATAGAGAGTTAATTGCGACTTCTGAAAGAATGCGAGATTTTATTAATACAAGAAGTATTGCAGGTATTGATGAGTTAAAAATTGATGTAAATCGTGATAAGCCAGGAATGCAAGTGGTCGTTGATCGTAAAAAAGCAGGAGAGTTAATGGTAAGCGCTGGGCAAGTAGGGCAGCAGTTGCGTAACTCAATCTTTGGAGCAAAAGCAGGGGTTTATAAAGAAAATGGTGAAGATTATGATATTTATGTTCGTTTTAATAAAGAAGATAGGTATAATACAAGTGCTATTTTTAATCAGCGAATTACGTTTAAAGATCAGTCAACTGGTAAAACGAAAGAAGTACCTGTATCTGCAATAGCAAAACAAACTAATAGTTCTGGGTTTAGTGCTATTAAACATAAAGCTGTTAAGCGAGTTGTTACTATATATTCTGCATTAGCACCAGGTTATACTGATGCAGGTGCAATTGTAAATCAGATTAGAAATGAAATGAAAAATTTCAAGAATTTACCTAAAGGAATTAATATTGATTATACGGGGCAAATTGAAGAGCAAAATAAGCAAATGAAATTCTTAGTTGGTGCTTTTTTTACAGGGCTTGGGTTAATATTCTTTATTTTAATTTTTCAGTTTAATTCAATTTCAAAACCAGGAATTATTATGTTGGCAATATTCTTAAGTTTTATTGGAGTATTTGGTGGATTGGTAATTTCAGGAGCTTCATTTGTAATTATGATGACCATGATGGGGATTATATCTCTCGCAGGTATTGTGGTAAATAACGGAGTTGTATTATTGGATTATGCAGAGTTGTTAATAGATAGAAAAAAGATAGCAGAAGGTGTTGCTGAAAATGATTATTTAAGTAAAGAGCATTTATTTGAAAGTATTGTTAAAGCGGGTAGAGCACGTTTACGTCCTGTTTTATTAACGGCAATAACTACTATTTTAGGATTAATACCACTAGCAATAGGTTTAAATATTAACTTTTTCACATTGTTTAGTGAGTTGAATCCTCATATTTATTTTGGAGGAGATAACGTAGTGTTCTGGGGGCCATTAGCATGGACTGTAATTTACGGATTGTTAATCGCAACGTTCTTAACTTTAATAGTAGTGCCAATATTATTTTACTTAATCACAAGGTTTAAAATGTGGTTGCGAGCTAAAATGGCTTAATGCATTGGAAATACTTTTTTTAAAAATATTTTGTTAACTGAAAAGAGGATTGAAAGTTTTATACTTTCAATCCTCTTTTCAGTTAAATTTACCTCGTCATTTCGAATCACGAAGTAATCTTTTTATTTATTCAAATTAATTAATCAGGTAAACGATCTCTGTCTTTTTTAGTTCTGTTAAATCGGTAGGTAAAAGTTACTGATGTAAATCTACCAATAGGTCTATTATAACTATTTATAGTATAATCATTACCCGTAATTAGTTGTTTACGAACCCTTGAATCTAAGATGTTGTTCATGTTTAAGGTAACGGTTGCTTTATCATTCAAAATATCTTTACTAATACCTAAGTTCACTCTATATTGAGCTTCTGTGAATATTTGACCGCTTTGTCTTTCTCCATTATAATTAAAGCTTGATTGAAGTGTTAGTTTAGAAAATTTCATTCTAGAGTTTAAACGAGTAGACCATGTGCTATCATCAATAGTATAAATACCTCTTTGGTTAAAAGAATAATAGTTGAATTCACTTGATAAACGCCACCATTTATAAGGAGAATATCGGATAGCTAATTCAGTACCAAATCTATTTTCAGTTCCAGAATTAATAGGTTTTGAAATTAATGCGCCATCTGCGTTTGGAGTTACTAATGTTTCGAATACATTTGTTGTTTTCTGGTAATAAACAGATGGATTAAAGGTGAATTTACTCCAACGTTTTAAGAAACCTAACTCGAAAGAGTTTGTGTACATTGGGTTTAAATTAGGATTACCAACACGAATATTACGTCGATCAGAAATACCTCCAAAAGGGTTTAAATGCCAAAAGCTAGGTCGTCTAATTCTTCTACTGTAGCTTAACTGGATATTTGTTGCGCCGTTAAAATTATAGGTAAAATGTGCTGTAGGAAATAAATCAGTATAACTCTTTGCTGTTTTAAATTTATTCTTTCTGTCAGTGCTTCCTGTATTGGCATATTCAGCACGCAGGCCTAATAAATATTGTAATTTGTGTTCTCTGTTTCCATATTGAATATAGGCACCGTAAATGCGCTCATTGTATTTTAATAAGTTATCTAAGCTATCTATTAAAACAGTATTGTCCCAAACCTTATAATCACTATCAATATTTCTAATTTCACCTTTTATACCCATTTCAATATGCGACTTTTTGGTGATAGGTAATTTAAAGTCAGATTGAAATAAAAAATCTTTACTGCTTTCTACATCTCTACTTTTTAATAAGTTTATTGCTGAGGTTGTAGGGAGGAGTTCTTGTTCTTCTACAGATTCATTTTCGTCATCATTCCAAAAGTCATACTGAAAATTAGCTGTAAATTTTCGCCCTTTTTTAGCAAATGTTTTCACATAGTTTAACTCAATTTGATTGGCAACTTGTGGTTCTCTGTAAGATTCTTTTGAAGTAAGAACATTATCTATCTGTTTTAAATTATCTAAGAAATTAAAAGTGTAATTAACAGTGTTTTTACTTGTGTTATTTCTAAGGTAGTAACTTAATGTTAGTGTGTTTTTATCGTTTATATAGTAATCACTTCCAAAGTACAAGTTAAAAGTACGACGGCTTCTAGTTATGTTTGTTGTTCTGTTTGAAAAAGAAGTAATCGCATTATTAACGTAGTTAGTTCTGTTTAAATAACCATTCCCATCAAAAGATCTATAGCGATATGAAACATTAGAAAATAAATTAAACTTCTCTTTTTTGTAATTTATATTGTAGTTTATACTATGGTTATCAGGGATTCCTGTTGTTAATTGTAAAGAGCTTCCAAAACCACCGTTTTTATTTCGTTTTAAAATAATATTGATGATTCCTCCAGTACCTTCAGCATCATATTTCGCAGACGGATTAGTAATTACTTCTACCTTTTCTATACTTTCTGAAGGGATTGATTGTAATCCGTTGTTAGCTGCTAAAACAGAAGGCTTACCGTTAATTAATATACGAACATTGGTGTTTCCTCGTAAGCTTACAGCTCCTTCTATGTCTACGTTAACAGACGGTACACTATTTAATATGTCATTAACAGAACCTCCTTTTGAAATTAAATCTTTTCCTACGTTAAAAACACGTTTGTCTAATTTGTATTCGGTAGTAGATTTTTCTGCAATAATTTCTATTTCATCTAATGCTTGAGCGTTTTCTTTTAAAAAGATAGTTTGAAATGAATGATTTTTTGTTATTGAAATGTTATTTATTAAATGATTTTTGAACCCAATAAATTCAATTTTAATATTATAATTCCCTTTTTTAGTGTTGATAGAAAACTCACCTTTATTATTTGTAGTTTCTCCAATAATAAGCTTACCTGTAGTTGGGTTTGTTAAAATTATAGTAGCAAACTCTAGAGGTTGTTTTGTGTTCCCTTCAACAACTTTACCTGTAATATTGATTTGGGCGGATAAAAGAATAGCGTTAAAGAGTAAAAGAATGAATAATATGTTTTTCATTTTGTTTGTTTTTTGAATTATCAAGCAAATATGAGTTGGATTGTAAAGCAATATTTAGATAATAGACGAATGTGAGGATAAAATCGACGTTTGAAGTTTTTGGATTAAAAAGCTAGTTCTATGGGGTGAAAAGTTATAAATAAGGGTAAAGAAAGTCGATTTGTCGATTAAGGATTGATTTTAAGAGAGCTATTTATATATTTACAATCATGATTAAAATAACAACCCTTATTGCGTTTTTTCAAAAAAATAGAGCATTGGAGCATATTTTGTTTTGGTGTGTGTTTTTTGCATTAGATTTTCCGAAAGACTCTCTTAGGTATCAAAATGAATTTGCTTTTTCCGAAACTTTTGTAATGTCTTTGTGCCATATAATTCCGCAAATTATTACATCCTATTTTTTAGCTTATTATGTGATACCAGAGTTTTTATTGCAGAAAAGATATGTAAAAGCTGCTGGTTTGTTTATAGTGGGAACTTATTTATTGGCAGTATTTAATAGAATATTAGTTGTTCATGTTGGTGAAACTTTAGTTAGAAAAGGGGTGTTTATACAAGAGCCTATTTTAGAGATTTTTAGTGATTGGAAAAAAATATTTTTTTATTATATACCAAACCTTTATTCGATGTCGTTAATTTTTTTATCTGTAAAGTATCTTATGGGGTATAAAAGAATGAAGGAGGAAGGTTTGGTTTTGGGAAAAGAAAAGATGGAAAATGAATTAAAAACATTAAAAGCACAGTTAAATCCACATTTTTTATTCAATACACTAAATAATATTTATTCATTATCGGTTGGTAATTCTCCTAAAACATCTGCTTCTATAGAGAAGTTATCTGAAATTTTAGATCATGTATTATACCGATGTAATAGTAAATTTGTAATACTTTCAAGTGAAATTGAATTGCTTAGAAATTATATTGAATTAGAGAAGTTGCGTTATGATGATAGGTTGCAAGTTTCATTTATAACTGAGATTGAAAATGATACTGAAATACCACCGTTAGTTTTATTATCATTAGTAGAAAATGCTTTTAAACATGGTGCTGGTGAAGACAGTGGTTCTCCTAAAATTGATATTCATATAGTAAATAATCAAAAAGAGTTTATATTTAATATATCAAATACTATTTCGAAAGAATATAAAGTTGGTAATCAGGAAAACATAGGGCTTACTAATATCAGAAAACAGCTTAACTTAATTTACCAAGAAGGTTATAGTTTAGGTATAAATTGTTCAAAAGGGGTATTTAGAGTAGTGCTGATAATAAAACAAATTTAATTTATGAAGATAAAATGTTTGTTAGTAGATGATGAGCCTTTGGCTATTAAATTAATTGAAAACCATATCTCTAAAATAGATGCTTTAGAGGTGGTAGCTACCTGTAATAATGCATTAAAAGCATTTGAAATAATTAACACACAACAGATTGATTTGATGTTTTTAGATATAAAAATGCCGAATATTACAGGGATAGATTTTTTAAAAACATTAAAAAACCCACCAAAAACTATTTTTACAACAGCGTATAGAGATTATGCGATAGAAAGTTATGATTTAGAGGTGGTAGATTATTTATTAAAACCAATAACTTTTGAGCGCTTTTTTAAGTCTATAGATCGTTTTTTAAGGGAAAAGAAAGAAGCGTCTGCTAATGTTAGTACAGAGAAAAAAAGTACAGAAGATTTTTTACTTGTTAAATCTGGAAATAAACATCATAAAATAAGAATAGAAGAGATAATTTTTATAGAGTCTTTAAAGGACTATATAAAGATACATACAACAAGTGATAAACGAATTGTAGCTAAATACAAGATAGGGGAAATAGAGAGGGAGCTAATAGATAAAAAATTCTTAAGAATTCATCGGTCTTATATTGTTAATACAAGTAAAATATCAGCATTTACAATGAGTGATATTGAGGTGAATTCAGTTGAAATACCAATAGGGGCGAGTTATAAAGAAAAGGTAAATTCTTTTTTAAACAAATGGAAGTAGTATTTGTATTTTTGCAGAATGGCAAAAAAGGTTTTTACTGTATCTGAAATTAAAAGAAAAATAGAGCATTATTGTGCGTATCAAGATCGTTGCCATAAAGAAGTTGAAAATAAAATAAAGGAATATAATTTAATTCCACAAGCTAGAGAAATGATTCTTCTAAGTCTTATGAAAGATAATTTTTTAAATGAAGAGCGGTTTTCTAAAAGTTTTGCAAGAGGGAAATTTCGTATAAAAAAATGGGGGAAACAACGAATTGTAAGAGAATTAAAATTTAGAAATATATCAACATACAATATAAATACAGCTTTAAAAGAAATAAACGAGCAAGAATATATTACTACGCTATATGAGTTAGTTGCGAAAAAAGATAAATTAGTAAAAGAAGAAAATATATTTAAACGAAAAAAGAAAATAGCTGATTACCTTTTGTATAGAGGCTTTGAAAGTAACTTAATATATGAGGCAATTAATGCTATTCAAATTTAAAAATACTATCTAGTTTTATCTCCTTGTCAAATCTTTTTTTAATATAAACAGTATTTATCTTATCATTCATACCTCCATAAAGATCAAGTACCTTATTTACTTGATTATTTATTTCTTTTGAAGTAATTGAAGGGATGTATGTCATATCTGTTAACCTTAATACTTCGTTCTCAAAAACATTCATACGAGCTTTAAAAGCAGGTGTTTTAAGTGTTTCTATATTTAAACTATCTTTAAGGTGTTTAGTTAATTTTTTTAGTTCTAGTGCATTGTTTAGCGCTTCAGTAGGAGAGGTGTTTTTAAGTAGTTGTATAAAATCTTTTAATATAAAATACTCTTTCCAATTTTTTATTTCTTTAGTTGGAGTTTCATTTAAAGGTGTATTTTTAGAATGTTTAATAGCAGTGTTCATTCCTGTTTTTTTAACAGGAGCGTCTCTTTTTACATTTTTGTTCTTACAAGAAGAAGCTATTAATACAAAGGAAAAGAAAATGAATAAAATGTGTCTCATTAGTAAAAAATTGAAGGTATAAAAATACATATTTTACTTGGTTTACAGATAAGAACAAAAGTATTAGTTTGTAATCAGTCATTTATCTATCTGTTTTGTTGATAATTAAAAAAGTAGAAATGTTTTTTACGAATTATGAAATTTTATAACTTTGCAACACTATATTTTTGAACTTTTAAGAATGAATGATACTGTATTAATTTTAGGTGCTTGCGGGCAAATAGGAATAGAACTAACTCAAAAACTACGTATTCTATATGGGAGTAATAATGTAATAGCTTCCGATATTAGAGAAGGAGGAGAGGAAATGCTGAGTTCTGGCCCTTTTGAGATTATTGATGCTACTAGCAAAGAAAGAATTTTAGAGGTCGTGAAAAAATATGAAGTAACTCAAGTGTATTTAATGGCAGCAATGTTATCTGCTACAGCTGAAAAATATCCGTTAAAAGGATGGGATTTGAATATGACCTCTTTATTAGCTGTTTTAGAAATAGCGAGAGAAAAACATATTAAAAAAGTGTATTGGCCAAGTTCTATGGCTTCATTCGGTCCTACATCTCCAAAAATTAATACGCCACAGCAAACAATAATGGAGCCTTCAACAGTTTATGGAATTAGTAAAGTTGCTGGTGAGCATTGGTGTAATTATTATCATGAAAAATATGGGGTAGATGTACGTAGTATTCGTTATCCTGGTATTATTAGTTGGAAAACGTTACCTGGTGGAGGAACAACAGATTATGCAGTTGACATTTATTTTGATGCCTTAAAAAAAGGAACTTTTGAATGTTTTTTGTCTGAAAATACACGTTTACCTATGATGTATATGGATGATGCAATTAATGCTACAATTCAAATTATGCAAGCGGATGCAGATAAGATAAAAACAAGAACTTCTTATAATTTAGCAGCTATGAGTTTTACGCCTAAAGAAATTGCTAATGAGATTAAAAAGTATATTCCTGATTTTACAATTGCCTACAATCCAGACTTTAGACAAGATATTGCTGATAGTTGGCCTCAAATTATTGACGATTCTCATGCAAGACAAGATTGGGGATGGCAGCACGAATTTGATTTAACTTCTATGACAAAAGACATTATTACTAATCTAAAAAGTAAGTTGTAAATAGTATTGTAAGTTTTTAAATTTTACGACGTCTATACTATCTCTTTAGATATTGTAACTTAGGTTACTTTAAATGTAAAAGAGAAGAAATACATTTGTATAATAAGATTATTAAGATGAAAGAAATTATTGAAAACAGTTTACAAAAAGCAATTTCATATTCAGAATATAGAATTCTTGTAAAAGAGTTGTTAGATGAAGGTAAATCAACAGGTTTAAGTCAATCTGATGACTTATTAAATTATAGTTTATTAAATGATAAGCGAATGAAACGTTTAGATAAAACTATAAAAGTTTCAGAAGAAACTATAGCAAAACTTAAAGATGTAAAAGAACCTCAAACTTGGTTAGTATTAACTGAAGGTTGGTGTGGTGATGCAGCTCAAAACCTACCTGTAATTAATAAAATTGCAGAAGAAAATTCTAATATAAAGTTAAAACTAGTACTTAGAGATGAGAATTTAGAGCTTATGGATGGATTTTTAACGAACGGAGGAAGATCAATTCCTAAATTAATAGCATTAGATAAAGACAATAAAGTAATTAATACTTGGGGGCCAAGACCTGTAGTGGCTACAAAAATGGTTGCAGATTATAAGGCAGAACATGGCAGTTTAGATGCTGAATTTAAAAAAGACTTACAAGTTTGGTATAATAAAAATAAAGGAGAAAATGTTCAAGAAAATATTACCTCGTTATTAAAATAATTACTTACTTTTTTATAAAAAAAAACCCTTTTTTATTCTTAAAAAAGGGTTTTTGTTTTCTGTATCTTTGCCAGATAGAAAGAATAATTATGTTAGTAGATTTCAATACATTATCAGAAGAGGCTAAGGTTTGGATTTATCCATCTAATAGAAAATTTTATCCGCAAGAAATTGAAGGTTTAAAAGAGAAGTTAAAAGCATTTGTTGAGGTATGGAAACAAGATGATGACGATTTTAAAGCTTCAGTAGAATTACGATACAATCGTTTTATTATTTTTTCTGGTGAGGGAAATTCAGCATTATTAAATGCAGATATAGATAAATTGGTAGGTTTTGTTTTACAATTACAAGAAGTATATGAAGTTGAATTGTTAGATAGAATGAATGTTTGTTTTAAACAAGGTGAATACACCCAGTATAAAGAGTTAAAAGATTTTAAAAAGTTGATTAAAAACAAAGCGGTAACAGAAAAAACTATTGTTTTTGATAACTTAGTTGAAACGAAGTTAGAATTAGAAAATCATTGGGAAGTACCAATTTCTGAAAGCTGGTATAGTCGTTTTTTAAAGAAAAGTAAAACCAATTCCTAACGAGATGCTGTTTAGGTTTCCACTTTCAAACTGTGCTATTTTCTTTTGATGAAAGTCTAAACGTATCATGCCATTCCATCTATTACTACTTAATGAAAGAATACCTACTCCTATTTTATAATAATTACCGTTAGAAAATTTATTAGATAAACGAAACATTTGGCCATAACTACTTTCTATAAAATAAGCACTGCTACTTTTTTTAATAAAGTTATATCGTAAACTAGCGTATGTTGGTATCGAATTGATTGAGTAAGAAAAATGATGGTCATACCCAATATTAATACTTGAAGCCCAGCGTTTATTAAATTGATATCCAAATCCAGTTCTTAGTAATATTGACTTAGGTGTTATAAGAGGGCCATTTCCTTCTTCATCTAGTTTATAGTTTTGGTTAATACCAAAAGTAGTGTTTATAGATCCTGTAAAATAAGGATGGCTATCACTCTGTGCATTAACAGTTATACTTATAATAATGAATAAAGTAAAAAGGAATAAATTTTTCAAAGTAGTGATTTTTGAGGTTTTTAATCAAAAACTATTCCACTTCTAAAGAGTTTATAAATTCATCTACACTTTGTGCGTTGTCAACATGAAAGTCACCAATTTTAGTTCTTCTTAAAGCTGATAAATGAGCTCCTGAATTTAAAGCAACACCAAAATCGTATGCTAATGAACGAATATAAGTTCCTTTACTGCAAACCACTCTAAAATCAATATCATTAGCGTTTATTTTTGTGATTTCAAAAATAGGAATGGTAACTTCTCTCGATTTTATTTCGGTAGTTTCACCTTTTCTAGCTAATTCGTATAGTCGCTTCCCTTCTTTTTTAATAGCAGAAAAAATAGGTGGTTTTTGTTGAATTACACCTGTAAATTGTTTAGTCGTTTCATGAATTAATTCTTCGGTAATATGTTCTGTAGAAAAAGTTTCGTTTACCGCTGTTTCTAAATCGTAACTAGGTGTTGTTCCTCCTAAAGTAATAGTACCTGTGTATTCTTTTATTTGACCTTGATATGTGTCAATAATCTTAGTTTTTTTACCAGTACAAATAATTAATAAACCAGTTGCTAAAGGATCTAAAGTTCCTGCATGACCTACTTTTATTTTTTTAATATCAAAACGTTTACGAATGTGCCAACGTAGTTTGTTAACTACTTGAAAAGAAGTCCATTCTAGTGGTTTATCAATCAATAAAACTTGTCCGTTTTTGTAATCTTCTTCAGTTTTCATATTAGTTTAATAAAGAGTATCCGATAGCAATTAAACCTACAATTGCACAGTAAATAGAAAAGTATGATAATTTGCTTTTTTTAACCAAAGCAATCATCCAGTTACAAGCAACTAAGCCTGCAAGAAAAGCAGCTATAAACCCTGCTGATATTGGAACGATTTCAGAAGGCTGAAAGTTAATATCTCCTCCTAGAAAATCTTTTGCTATTTTTCCAAAAATAAGAGGTACTACCATTAAAAAAGAAAAACGAGCAGCTTTACTACGATCAATACCCAGTAAAACAGAGGTAGAAATAGTTGCTCCAGAACGAGAAATACCAGGGAGCATTGCAATAGCTTGTGAAATACCTATAATTAATGAGTTATTAAAAGACACCTCTTTGTTCGTGTTTTTAGATTTATCAGCAAGTAATAATAATACAGCAGTAATTAATAACATAATACCTACGAATAATATTTTTCCTCCAAAAAAAGACTCTAGTTGTTCTTCAAACAATAAGCCTATAATTACTGCAGGAATCATAGATGTGATAATTTTTAGTGAAAATTTCATTTCTTCATTCCATTTAAATTGAAACAGTCCTCTGAAAATCTCAGCAACTTCCTTTCTAAAAACAACTAAGGTACTTAATGCTGTTGCAAAGTGTAAAACTACCGTAAAAGTTAAGCTTTCTTCAGGTACAGAAGTATCTCCTAAGATAACTTTTGCTAATTCTAAATGACCACTTGATGATACCGGTAAGAATTCGGTAAGGCCTTGAATAATTCCAAGGATAATAGCTTCTAATAAATTCATGCTTACTTTTTAGGGTTCGCAAAAATAGCATAAATTTCAATACCTAAACCAATAATTACTAAGGTTGGTGCTAAACGAATTCTACGCCAGCTATAAATTTCAGGATTAAATACATTTGGGTCTTCGCTTCCGCCACCTGCCATTAAAATAAAGCCTAAAGCGATAACCGCTAAACCTATTAGCATGATGATGTAATTTCGTTTACCAAATAAAAATTCTTGTTTAGGTATAGTGTCTTTTTTCATATAAATTTTAGTAATACAAGTCGTTAGTTTGTAAGTTTAAAAAACGTTGTGTAGCAAAAAATGTACTTATCCATGTAATAAAAAAAGCAATAAAAAAAACTCCTCCTGTTACATATGCTAAAGAAATATAATCGGTTAATAATTCTAAGGCAGGAATGTATTCATTAATGTAATAAATTACAAATGCTAACCCACATAAAGAAATAAAAGCACCTAAAAGTCCTAGTTTAATACTTTGCCAAATAAAAGGCTTTCGAATAAAACTTTTAGTAGCTCCAACCATTTGCATGGTTTTAATATTAAATCTTTTGGAGTAAATAGACAATCGAATTGAACTATTTATTAAAATAATGGCAACTAAACCAAAAAAACCGCTTAGTATTAATAACCAAAAACTCATTTTCTGAATGTTTTTTGTTAACAATTCAACCAATGGTTTGTCGTAATTTACTTCTGCTACAAAGGCATTTTTTTTAAAAGATTTTTCAATTACTACCATTTCTTCAGGAGTAACAAAATCTGCTTTTAAATAAATATCAATTCCATTTTTAAGAGGATTGTCTCCTAAAAATTTTAAAAAATCTTCACCTAAATCTTTCTTATAAGCTATTGCAGCTTCACCTTTAGTAATATAAACAACTTTGTTGGTGTATTTTTCCTTTTTTAAAGTAGCTTTAAACGTTTTTATTTGTTTATCGGTTACATCATCTTTTAAAAAGAGGGTCATTACCACTTTTTCTTTAAAGTGATTTGCAACTTTAGTAGATTTTAGTAAAACTAAACCCAAAACTCCCATCATAAAAAGTACCAATGCAATACTTACAACTACAGAGATGTAAGACGATTGTAAGCGTCGCTTTTGAAAAGAATCATAAGAGTTTGTCATTGTTTAATACACGTTTGTTAGACTTTGCAAGATACAAAATATTAGGAGTTATATATAAGTGATTTACTTGATTTCTTCACAGAGTTCAATTAAAACACCATTTGTAGTTTTAGGATGTAAGAAAGCTACTAATTTGTTGTCAGCACCTTTTTTAGGAGTCTCATTTAAAACAGTAAAACCTTCTTTTTGTAAGCGTTTTATTGCTGCTTTTATATCATTAACAGCAAAAGCGATATGGTGTATTCCTTCTCCCTTTTTTTCTATAAATTTAGCAATCGGACTATCTGCTTTTGTAGCTTCTAGTAGTTCTATTTTATTAGGACCCGATTTAAAAAAGGAAGTTTTTACGCCTTCGCTTGCTACTTCTTCAACTTTATAATGAGGTTCTCCAAAAAGAGCCGCAAACAATTTATTTGATTTTTCTAAATCTTTAACCGCAATACCAATGTGTTCTA